>NZ_RCNY01000024.1:0-1569 GCF_004307635.1 Pseudomonas sp. Sample_22 | reverse complement strand
GAGGCCCAACAAAGGCCAGAGCAAGCGGTGCAGTTGTCCACGGGCCGGGCGGCTTCTTACCCGGGCGGTGGGCAACTGCAGGGTGATTTCCTGAGTCGGGCACAGATCCTGATCGCGGCGGTTGCATCGCCCGGGCTGGCCCGGGCCAACAACTTTTTCCCTGTATCGTACGTTACAAACGGCTTGCCGTACTTATCAAACATCAACGAAATTCGATTGACCTTAGCTAGCCTATCCGACAAACTGGCCTCAATCGCGCCCGATCCTCTGGTGCTGGCTTAGTCCGGCATTACGTTCGGGCCTTCTTGTTTCTGGGACATGGAAAAGTGCCGCCTCTGACTCCTCCGAAACCTTTCCGCACCTATTCCGACCTGGTTGGCATCCTGACCGCCCGTGGAATGCAGATCAAAGATATCCAGCGTGCGGAGCGAAAGCTTGCTCAATTGGGGTACTACCGCCTCAGCGGTTACTGGTATCCAGCACGGCAGTTCCAACTGGATGCCCAGCAGCAGCGACAGCACTGCGCGATCACGAAGAAACCTTTACGTCTTGACCTATTCCAGGCAACTACCGACTTTGATGAGTCTGTGGCTCTTTATAATTTCGACAAAAAACTCAGGCTGCTCATGCTGGATGCCATCGAGCGCCTAGAGGTAAACCTCAAAACGTTGGTAGCGCATGAGGTTGGCTACCACGATCCGATGGCTTATACGAACGAAAATTTCATCCTCGCCAAATGGAAAAAAAAGTACCCCCGAGATGGTGAAATGGTTAGCAAGTGGGATGATTGGCGCCGAAAACAACAATCTCACATCAAACGCAGCAAGGAAGACTGCATTCAGTGGCATTTCAATACGGGCAAATCCATTCCGATATGGGTCGCGGTCGAAGCGTGGGACTTTGGAGATCTGTCCCAATTCTTTGAGCTCCTAGCGGGTAAGTACCAGAATCTTATTTTGGGCCGACTGGGGCTTTCGGATGCCAAAATGTTCAGTCGTTGGCTGCAGCACATCAGCTATCTTCGCAATCGATGCGCCCACCACACTCGAATATGGAACCAGGCATCCCCGAACCCATTATCAGCTGTTGCCGACCCATACTTTCAGGCGCTGAACCTCAACCAGCATGCGTTGAAGCGCATGTACGGATTGATCGCGATTATCTGGTTCCTGTTGCAACGGGTCGCGCCTGGATCAACCTGGATTCAGGACGTTGCTGATCTCATCCCTCACAAACCAACAATGCCAGGCTGTACGTATCGTGCAATGGGCTTTCCGAGCGAGGCGGGATTTCCCCGGCAGTTGTTCGACCTTTAGATCATCTACCAAACCGAAATCCTGTCAGCCCCCAATTGCAAGCGGAGCGCGCAGCCCGGCACGGGCGAAGGCGTGAGGATGGAAGCCCGAAGGGCCAAGACCCGGCGCGCTCTTGGCCGGGGCTTGGTTCACGACAGCCGGTGAGGCGAAGCCGAGCACGCCCGGGGTATGCGGTGGCCACCGCTCAACCGTGGCCATAAAAAACCCGCCGAAGCGGGTTTGATGGTTTCAACACCTGCAGCACGTTGAAATC
>NZ_RCNY01000052.1:97097-104248 GCF_004307635.1 Pseudomonas sp. Sample_22 | reverse complement strand
GGGGTGGAGTGACAGGTGGGGGTGGCGGCGGACTGGCACAACCACCGAGGATCGCTGCGCAAAATGCCAACGACAAAGGTGTACAAACGCGTTTCCCAAGATTTTTCATAGGTTGACCCGCGATAAGTGATCGACACCTTTTTGTGACAACAAAACCCGAGCGC
This sequence comes from Pseudomonas sp. Sample_22, assembly GCF_004307635.1. Taxonomy (NCBI): domain Bacteria; kingdom Pseudomonadati; phylum Pseudomonadota; class Gammaproteobacteria; order Pseudomonadales; family Pseudomonadaceae; genus Pseudomonas; species Pseudomonas sp. Sample_22. The sequence goes on along the minus strand of NZ_RCNY01000052.1, from coordinate 104,084 downwards.
AAAATCCACGGACCTGTCACAAAAAAAATTACTCGCGTATCACTTATAGCCCAATCATGAGCAAGGCCATGAAAACCTGGCAGTTCTTACATCACCGAATCGGAGCGATGCAAGGTGTTGCTCTGCAATTCATAACGCAATTCTTCAATCAGGGCTGCCGCGGCTTCGGCGGTTTGCAACGTGGCCATGTTCAAGCCACTGACCACCAGGTCCACCTGCCCGGAAAGAGGATGGTAGAGCTTGACCGTCAATGAATGGTCGCCGCTGATGCTGCACTCACAGGCCAGCGGTGAAAAACTCTGTTCGATCAGGGTCCGCAACTGGGCCAGCGTAATCATTGCGGTGGGCCCTGGCGGCATATTCCGTGGTATTGCAGGTTCATGAGGCCGTTCCTTTAGCGGTTTCGTGGGGACAGACAAGCGATCAGCAGACGACTGCCCTGCACTACCAGCCTAAAAGCCGCTACACCGAGCCAACACATTAATTTGCACCCGGTGCATTAGTGCATTTGCACCTTAACGTTGCCCCTTGTTTCGCCCCGCGCCTGCAAACAATCCACGCTCGCGTGCCCAGACAATCGCTTCACTGCGGCTGTGAACATCCAGTTTGGAGTACACCGTCGCCACGTGATTACGTACGGTATTGGGTGCCAGTTTCAAGCGTGCGGCGATTTCCTTGTCGGCCAGGCCTTCGCAGATCAGGCCCAATACATCACGCTCGCGCGCCGTCAGATCGGTGAAGGAAACGTCGGGCAATCGTGGTGAGTTGACGCTCTTCACGTTGGCCAGCTTTTCAATCAGCGTGCGGCTGAACCACGAAGCGTCTTTCATCACTTCTTCGATAGCCGACACCAGTTCCAGCTCGGTGCGTTTGCGCTCGGTGATGTCCATCAGCACCAGCAGGTAGCACGGGCTGTCCTGAATGTTCACGGTGTCGGCTGACACTGCGCAATCAATCAGGCCGCTGTCTTTGCTGCGCACGCGAACATCGACGCGATCCAGCCTGCCGGTTTTCTCCAGTGCCGCGAACAGCCGCGCACGGGCGCTCTTGTCATCGAAGAAATCAATGTGCGCAATACTCTCGCCCAAGACCTCCTCGCTGGGGTAACCGAGGGTGTCGAGAAACGCTTCGTTGACATCGAGCACTACCTGATCCCCCGCACCGCACAGCAGAATCGGCACCGGGGACAAGCGAAAGGCTTTGGCGAAACGCTCCTCGCTCTGGCGCAAGGCGACTTCAGCCTTGTGCCGCGGCTCCATGTCGACGAACGAAAACAACATGCAAGGCTCATCGTTGAGTTCCAGGGGTTGGCCGGCAACGATCACCTGCTTGCCAGTGCCGTCAGCCATGCGCAATTCAGCCTGCATCTGCGGGATGGTGGTCCCTTCGAGCAAACGCTGCTTGGCCAATTCCTTGTTTTCGGCCTGTTCGAGTACGTCCAACTCGTAGGTGGACGTGCCGATCACCTGGTCGCGGGCAAAACCGGTCATTTCAAGGAAGCCGGGGTTGACCTTGATGTAGCGCAAATCACTGAGGCGACAGATCACAGCGGGCGCGGGGTTGGCAGCGAAGGTTTTTTCGAAACGCTGCTCGGCGCTGGCCCAGTCGGTGACGTCGTCCATGATCAACACCAGGGATTCCGGCTCGTTTCGGCTATCGGCCAAAACGATGCTGCGTACTTTGTGGACCCACGAGCGCTCGTCTTTGTCCGCCGTGGAGCTGACTTCCACCAGCACATCGCTGAACGTCTCGCCCCGGGCAACGCGGTTGATCGGGTAGCTGTCGACCGGCACCTCATGATTGTTGCGATAGCGCAGGGAGAATCGCTTGGCGTAGGCCTTGGCGTTGTTTCCCAGATCGCTGACCTGTTCGACGCCGTGCATGGCCAGCGCGGCGTCATTGGCCCAGAGAATAGTCTGGTCGGGGTCGAGCAGGATGACCCCGTCAGACAGGCCGGCGATGATCTGCTGCAACTGGCGGCGATTGGTTTCGGTGGCGAGGACGTCCTGGCTCATTGTGGCTCCACACGTGTAATGACCCTGTGAAGACTACGACCGCAGGTGTATCTGATCGTGCGAAGAACCTGTGGGAGCCAGCCTGCTGGCGATGGACTTCAACGATAACGCGCCCTGTCTGAATGATCGCAGTGTCCGGACGTTCTTCGCCAGCAGGCTGGCTCCCACAGGGGTTGAGGCACATCCGAAAGAGATTAGCCCCACAAAGGTTTGGGTTAAACCGTTCGATCTTGCAGCACCAACTCGCGCAAGGTATCGAGGAAGAGCTTGAGCACCGGCGAATCATCATCTGCGCGGTAAGTGGCGTACAGCGGCACTTCCGGCAATGGCGGCGTCAGTCGGCGAAACACCAGGCCCATCGGCGCCAGTTGCTCAATGGACGCCGGCAGCAACGCCACGCCGAACCCGGCACGCACCAGGCTGAGCAAGGTTTGCACCTCGATCACCTGCTGGCGGATCTGCGGGGTAAACCCGGACTGGAGGCAGCACTGGAACAGAAAATCGGCGAACCGCGACTGCTTCAGCTCCAGGGCCACGAATGGCTCCTGAGCCAGATCCGCAGGCGCCAGGGTTTCCCGCGTCGCCAGTGGATGATCGATTGGCATGACCACCCGGATCGGCTCGTAGATCAGCAGTTCGTTGCGCAACTGCGGATCGTCATAGCCAACCCGGAACACACAGGCATCGATGCGCTTCTCCTTCAACGCCTTGACCTGCGCCGCCGGGGTCATTTCGTGCAATCGCCAGTTGACCTGCGGATAACGCTCACGAAACAGATGCAAGGCCCGCGGCAGCACACCGACCATCACCGAGCTGATCATGCCGATTTCCAGCTCGCCCAACTGGCCGCGGCCGGTCTGGCGGGTCAGGTCCAGTGCGCGGTTGAGCTGTTCGAACACCAGCGGTGCCTGTTCCTTGAGCATCTGCCCGGCGGCGGTCAGTTCAACGCGGTGATGGCTGCGCTCGAACAACGGCGTGCCCAACTCCTCTTCCAGCAAGCGAATCTGTTGGCTCAGTGGTGGCTGGCAGATGTGCAGCCGAGTGGCGGCGCGACCGAAGTGCAACTCTTCGGCCAGCGCCATGAAGTACCGCAGCAAGCGCAGGTCCATGCCGTTTACCCCAGGTTCAGCGGTGTCGAGCGTTGACGCACCCCGGTCAGACTGAACAAGGCATTGGCGATGGCCGGGGCCACCGCAGGGCTGCCCAGCTCACCGACACCACCGGGTTTGCCCGGTTCGCCGTCGACGATCAGGATGTCCACCGCGGGCATGTCCGACATGCGCGTCACCCGATAATCATGGAAATTAGTCTGCACCACCCTGCCCTGTTTGATGTCCAGTCGATCGAACAGTGCATGGCCGAGGCCCCACATCAAGCCGCCATAAATCTGCTCTTCGACACCACCGGGCGACACCGCCAGGCCGCAATCGACCACGCACGTGAGCTTGTCGACGTTGATTGCGCCGTCCTTTTTCGACAGGCGCGCGGCCACCGCGATGAAACTGGTGTAGCCCTGATGGGTAGCGATCCCGAGCGCCGTCCCCTCCGGCAGTGGCTGGCCCCAACCGGCGCGTTCGGCAGCGCTTTTCAGCACTGCAACATGCCGTGGCCGCTCGTGCATATGGGCCAGGCGAAAGGCCAAGGGGTCTTGCCCGGCGCCATCGGCCAGTTCATCCATGAAGCTTTCCACGGCAAACACATTGGGGATGAAACTCACAGAGCGATACCAACCGCTGGGCACATTGCTTTCATGTTTGACCCAGACCAGGTCCAGATTGGCCGGACGATAGGCGAAATCCCAGGCCGTGATGGCTTCGGTGGTGCTGTAATCCATTTTGTCCGGACGCTCGAAATAACCCGGCTCCCATTGTTCCGGCGAGGCCGGCGACACCGCGTTGAGCTGCAACGCGGTCAGGCGCCCTTGTTTGTCGAGTGCGCCCTTGACGCGGTGCAGCGTCGCCGGATGCATGAACAACGAGCGCATTTCATCTTCGCGGCTGTTCATCAGCTTCACCGGTACTTTGGCCTGCTGCGCCAGATAAGCCACCTCAAACAACCAATACTTGGCTTCTCGCGCACCAAAACTGCCGCCGGACACCATTTCGTTGATGATCACCTTGTCCTTGGCGATTCTGCACACCTTTTGCGCTGCCTCCAGCGCCGATGACGGCACCTGCACCCCGCCCCAATAAGTGATGGCATTGTCCTTGACCTGCGCGGTGATGCAGATCGGCTCCAGGGGGTTCTGCACTTTGTACGGCATGCGGTAATCGGCTTCGAGCAGCTTCACCGCGACCGGCCATTGCGCGCCTACATCGCCCGCCGCCATGGCGGACACCCGTTGCGCGCCTTTGTCATCCAGCGCTGCGGACTGGGCCTTGACCAGTTCGTCGCTGTCGAAACCGGCCAATGGCGATTCGCTCCATTGCACCTTGAGCAATGCCCGGCCCTGATGCGCCGCCCAGTAGTTGTCGGCCAGCACCGCGACGCCTTCCACGTTGCCACCGAGCACGTCAGGCCGCCCCGGGACGGCAATCACTTGGCGCACACCGGGCACTTGCAAGGTCGCGGCGGCATCCACTGACAACACCTTTGCACCGATTACCGGCGTGCGTTGGATGACTGCGACCAACATGTCCGGCAGCTCTACATCGATGCTGTACTTGAAGCGCCCGCAAACCTTGGCCTGGGCGTCGCGCTTATGCCGAAGCTTGCCGATGTAGCGAAACTGCGCCGGATCCTTGAGCGTGACCTGGGCCGGTGCCGGCAGTTCGGCGGCAACGCCCACCAGTTCAGCGTAAGCGAGACTGCGCTGGCTCGCGCCATGCACCACGCGCCCTTCAACGGTGCTGCAACTGTCGGGGCTGACTTTCCATTGCCTCGCTGCCGCCGTGATCAGCAACGCCCGGGCCGTGGCGCCAGCCATGCGCAAGCGGTCGTACTCCAGCGACACACTGGTACTGCCGCCCGTGGAGAAGACTTTCCAGACCGGATGAATGTAGGTGTCGAAAAACGGATCTTCGGGCGAGATCACCTGCACAGTCATCGGGTTGACATCCAGTTCCTCGGCCACGCAAGCCGCCAGAGCCGTGTGCGTTCCGGTGCCGGAATCGTGCTTGTGCACCACCAGTTTCACCGTGCCGTCGGGCAGGATGCGCACCCAGGCGTTGGGTTCGAACGTTCCCGTCGGCGTCGGGGCTTTGGGGTCAGTCGCGCCCAGGCTCGATGGCAGATAAAACGCGATGGCCAGACCGCCGGTAGCGGTCGCGGCTTGCTTGAGAAACACGCGCCGCGCGAGATTCACTTGGGAGATCGTCATCACGCCTCCTTCGACGCGGACGCCGCGCGCTTGATCGCTTTGTTGATGCGTCCGTAAGTGCCGCAGCGGCACAGATTGCCGGACATGGCATTGCGAATCGAATCGTCGGTGACCGCAGCGCCAGTGTTGAGCAGCGCGGCGGCGGACATGATCTGCCCGGATTGACAGTAGCCGCATTGCGGGACATCTTCGGCAACCCACGCCAGTTGCAGCGGATGCTCTTGTGTCGCCGACAGACCTTCGATGGTGGTGATGCTGTGGCCCGCCACGGCGGCGACCGGCAACTGACAGGATCGCACCGCGACACCGTCCAGGTGCACGGTGCAGGCACCGCACAGGCCCATGCCGCAACCGAACTTGGTGCCGGTGAGTTTCAAGTGGTCACGCAACACCCATAACAAGGGCATGGAGGGCGATGTCTCAACCAGCTCGTGTCGTTCGCCGTTTACCGAGAATTCGATCATTGTCAGGCTCCAAGAGAGCGGCCCGTCTTTGTGCAGGCCTGGTGATCGATTATTGGAAGCCTTGTGAAAACCGGGCCAGCGACGATTTCTGCCATCCTGTGTAAGTAGGACTAACAGCATGTACAAGCGATACCCGTCGGTGCAGTCCATGAGCGCATTCATCCAGGCGGCGCGCAGCGGCAGTTTCTCCAGCGCGGCGCGCAAACTCGACCTGACTCACAGCGCCATCAGCCAGCAGATTCGCGCCCTTGAGGACTTCATCGGCCAGCCGCTGTTCGTGCGCGAAGGTGGCGGCAGTAACCTGACCGATGCCGGGCAATTGTTCGCCAGTGTGCTGTCCGACGGATTGGCTCAGATCGACCGGGCGCTGTCTTCGGTGAAAAACCGCAGCGTGACCCAACGGCTGACCCTGGATGTCGACAGTGAACTGGCCCAGAGCTGGCTCAATCCGCGCTTGCCGCAATTGCTGGGTCTGTTGCCCGATCATGAGGTGGTGCTGTTGTCGATGCCACGCTCGGACCGCAGCGCGTTCGAGCGCGTCGACCTCGCCTTGCGTTACGGTTATGGCGATTGGGAAGACTGCGAGATGACGCAGATCTGTGCAGATCGGGTGATGGCGGTGGCGGCGCCCGAGCTACTGGAGCGCTATGGTTTGCAGTTGCCGTTGAGTCCGGCGCAGATCCTTGAATTGCCTTTGCTGGGTTACACGCGGCGCTCCTGGATACCATGGCTGGATGCGGCGGGCATGCCTCCCGTGGAGCCTCCTGCGCGGGTGGTCTTTGATAACGCGGCGAACCTGATTGCCGCTGCCGAAGCCGGGGTCGGTGCCGGGCTGGTGCGAGGTCTGCTGGCCGCGGATGCGTTGCGCAGCGGACGGCTGGTGGCGCTGAACGACGCGCAGATTGCGGCGCATTACAACCTGTATGCGGTCTGGCCGCGTGGACAGGCCGAGCGGGTGGCGCCGGTGGTTGAGGCGGTCAGGCAGCTGGCCTTGCTTACACAACACTGACGCCATCGCTGGCAAGCCAGCTCCCACAGTGACCGAGCTGGCAATCCAATCTCTGTCACACCTCAAAACCTGTGGGAGCTGGCAAATCCAATCTCTGTCACACCACAAAATCTGTGGGAGCTGGCAATCCAATCTCTGTCACACCACAAAATCTGTGGCAGCTGGCAAATCCAATCTCTG
>NZ_RCNY01000052.1:52230-97087 GCF_004307635.1 Pseudomonas sp. Sample_22 | reverse complement strand
AATCCAATCTCTGTCACACCACAAAATCTGTGGCAGCTGGCAAATCCAATCTCTGTCACACCTCAAAACCTGTGGCAGCTGGCAATCCAATCTCTGTCACACCACAAAATCTGTGGGAGCTGGCAAATCCAATCTCTGTCACACCACAAAATCTGTGGCAGCTGGCAAATCCAATCTCTGTCACACCTCAAAACCTGTGGCAGCTGGCAATCCAATCTCTGTCACACCTCAAAACTGTGGGAGCTGGCAATCCAATCTCTGTCACACCAAAAAACCTGTGGCAGCTGGCAAATCCAATCTCTGTCGCACCAGAAAACCTGTGGGAGCTGGCTTGCCAGCGATGAGGCCCGCCGGGTCGATACAAAGCCATATCGAACGCATATCAAACCCCCGCCCAATTAATATTGTACGAACACGACACCCCCTTCCAATACTTCCCCCCAAGCAGCCAGCGTCCCGAGCCGGATGCGACCAGGCGAGGGAATGCGTGAGTCTTTGCGCATAGAAATGGCCGATTGCCCGGGACGTGGCTGCTGTGAACCGCAAGGTTCCCTTCCCCGCTATCAGGAGATCGACTTCAATGATCATCGATATCAGCTGCTATCCCACCGATCTGGTGGACCTCGCCTGGAGGCATGACGGTGACCCGTTCACGGGCGAGCGTCTGCTGGAGATGATGGATGGCCCGTACATGGTCAACGGCAAGCCTCGCCGCATCGACAAAGCCTTCATCCAGCCACCGCAGGGCAACACCATCTACACCTGGACCGACGGCGACCTCAGCGGCCGCGAGTCCATCGACGCGTACATGGCCTACACACTGAAAATGGTCCAGACCTACCCGGACCGCTTCATCGGCTGCTTCGTCTACAACCCGCGCTGCGGCGTGGAAAACGGCGTCGAGGCGATCGAACGCTACGTCAAGGAACACGGTTTCAAGATGGTCCAGATGCAGGCCAACATGCATGCCTACCGCCCGGACCGTGCGCTGGACTGGGTGCGCCCGGCCTTCGAGAAATGCGCCGAGCTGGGCATCCCGGTCAAGCTGCACACCGGCGACGGGCCTTACAGCATCCCCTCGGAATGGGTGCCGATGATCAAGGAGTTCCCCAACGTTGATTTCATCATGGCGCACTTTGGCGTGCAGACCGGTGGCGTCTACGTGTTCGAACCGATGCAATGGGCGATGGAGCTGCCCAACGTCTACTGCGAATCGGGCTGGTGCCTGCAATCACGGATCGTCGAATTCGCCAAGGTCCTGCCGACCCACAAGATCCTGTTCGGCACCGACACCCCGCCGAACGAACCGGGCATGTGGCTGCGCCTGCTCGAAGTGTTGTGCCACGAGCCGCCGCAGGGCCTGAACCTCGACGAGGACACCCTGGAAGAATACCTGGGCAACAACACTGCCCGGATGATCGGCCTCGAACCGACCCCGCCGCCACGCTCGGTCAGCGAAGCACAGGCGCAACTCAAGCGTCCCGTCACCACGCAACTGGCCAGGAGCTGAACCGATGATTATCGATACCCATCTGCACCCCACCAACCTGGTCGACGAGGCCTGGCGCCACACCGGCGAACCGTTCACCGGCGAGCGCATGCTCAAGCTGATGGACGGCCCTTACATGATCAATGGCAAACCGCGCCGTATCGACATGGGCTTCATCCAGCCGCCACCAGGCAACACCGGTTATCGCGACGGTAACCGTCGGGGCCGCGAGGGCGTGCGCGATTACATGTCGTACGTCGCTGAGTTGTGCGTGAAGTACCCGGACCGCTTCATCGGCAACTTCAACTTCAACCCGCGCTGGGGACCGGAAAACGGCGCGGCGGAGCTGGAATTCCATATCAAGGAATACGGCTTCAAGATGCTCAAGCTGCACGCCAACATGCACGGCTATCGGCCGGACCGGGCGCTGGACTGGCTGCGTCCGGCCATGAAAGTCTGCGCCAAGTACAACATCGTGGTGCTGATCCACACCGGTGACGGGCCGTACACCATTCCGACGATGTTCTACCCGATCATCCGTGAGTTCCCGATGGTCAACTTCATCATCGGCCACTTCGGCATCCAGACCGGCGGCAACTACTCATTCGAGGCGTTCTGGATGGCCATGGACACGCCAAATGTCTACTGCGAATCCGGCTGGTGTTTTCAGTCGCGGATCGTCGAGTTCGCCAAGGACCTGCCTCGCAACAAGATCGTGTTCGGCACCGATTCGCCGCCGAACGAACCGGGCATGTGGCTGCGCGAACTGGAAGTGTTGTGCTCACCCGCACCGCAAGGCCTGGGCATCGACGAGGACCACCTTGAGGATTACCTGGGCAACAACATCGCCCGGCTGTGCGGCATCGAACCGACGCCGCCGCCCAAGGACCTGATCGAGGCGGACATTCGTCTGACCACGACGTACCTCTAACCCGCAAAACCTGTAGGAGCGAGCCTGCTCGCGATGGAGGTCAACGATGACGCCGTGCTGTCTGGAATCCCGCGTTGTCTTTAAAACCATCGCGAGCAAGGCTCGCGCCTACATGGAGGTGAAACCATGACCCTCTCGACGCTCGGCGATACCCAGGATTTTCACGACTTTCTAGATGCCTATCGCCGGCAGTACCCGGACGATGTGCTGGCCGTCCAACATTGCCTTTCTGCCGATCAGGACGTCACCGCCCTGGTCGATGCCTTGACCTCACAAGGTCGCGATCCCCTGCTGATTTGCGAAAAAGTCGGCAACTTCGGCGCCCCCGTGGTCACCAACCTGTTCGCTTCCCGCAGCCGAATCGCCCGGATGTTCGGCGTTGCCCCGGCGCAACTGCACGAAACTTTCCAGCAACGCGCCAATAACCCCATCGCCCCGCGCTACGTGGAAAGCGGCCCAGTGTTGGATGAAATCTTCGAAGGCGAAGCCGTGGACCTGGCATTGCTGCCGATGCTCAAGCATTTCGCCAGTGACCGCGGGCCATACATCACCAACGCGATCATCATCGCCGAAGACCCGCTCACCGGCATCGCCAACATGAGCTATCACCGCTCGATGCGCCATGCCCGGCAGACCCTGGCCACCAGCCTGCATTCGCGCGGCCACTTGTGGCGCATGCTGCAAACCGCCCGCGAGCGTGGCGAAGAATTGCGCGTGGCCATGGTGGTCGGTGCGCACCCGTTGTTCATGCTCGCCGCTGCCGCACGCTTGCCCTTCGGCAGCGATGAGCGCGCAGTGGCCGGGGGCTTGTTCGGTGCGCCGCTGGAGCTGGTGAAAACCCCGCGCTATGGCATCGGCGTGCCGGCGTACGCGGAATTCGTCCTGGAAGGCGCCATTGACCCGGCGGCCTATGCCGAAGAAGGTCCGTTCGGTGAATTCAGCGGCTATTCCTCGGATCGCTCGACCAACAATGTGCTGCGAGTCGACACCCTGATGCGGCGCAAGGACGCCTGGTTGGTGGATGTGGTCGGCGGTCGTTATGCCGAGCACCTGACCCTGGCGCGACTGCCAAGGGAAGCGGAGATGAGTGAAAAGCTCAAGGCCCGTTTCCCCGCCGTGACGGCCGTGCATTACCCGAATTCCGGCACGCATTTTCACTGCTACGTGGCGCTGGACCAGAGCCGTGACGGCGAGGCGCGGCAGATCATGCTGGCGTTGCTCGGCTGGGACCCGTATCTGAAAACCGTGATCGCGGTGGACAGCGATATCGACATCAGCGACGACAGCCAGGTGCTGTGGGCGCTGGCCACCCACTTCCAGCCGCACCAGGACCTGTTCGTCATCGACGGTTTGCCCGGCAGCCCGCTGGACCCTTCCTCCTCGGTCAACGGCACCACCTCGCGCATGGGCCTGGACGCTACGCGCGGTTCAGGATTCGACGGGATCAAGGCGCAGCTCGACCAGGATGTGCTGGAGCGCGCGCGCAATCTGCTCAGGAGCTTTGCGTCATGAATCGCCAGCGCATGGTGGTGGGCATCAGCGGTGCATCGGGTTTCATCTATGGCGTGCGCCTGCTGCAATTGCTCGCCGAACTGGACATCGAAAGCCACTTGATCATCAGCCGCGCGGCGCTGCTGACCATGGCCCACGAAACCGACTACAAACTGGCCGACGTCACTGCGCTGGCCAGCCACTACCACCGCGCTGACGATGTGGCCGCCGGGATCGCCAGCGGTTCGTTCCGCTGCCTGGGCATGGTCGTTGCGCCGTGTTCCATGCGCACCCTGGCGGAAATCGCCACCGGCACTTCATCGGGCCTGATCGGTCGCGCGGCCGACGTCACACTCAAGGAGCGCCGCACGCTGGTGTTGATGGCCCGGGAGACTCCGCTGACCCTCGCCCATCTGCGCAACATGACCGCCGTGACCGAAATGGGCGGCATCATCGCCCCGCCCGTCCCGGCCTTCTACGCCCGCCCGCAAGACCTTGCGCAAATGGTCGATCACAGCCTCGGCCGGGTCCTCGATCTGTTTGGCCTCGATGCGGGCACTGCGATGCGCTGGGGCGAACACACAAAACCCTGTGGGAGCGAGCTTGCTCGCGATAGCGGTAGATCAGTTGCCATCTCTGCTGAATGAAATACCGCAATCGCTGGCAAGCCAGCTCCCACAGTGGATCGCATTCCGACAAATAACACAGGCAAGGAGCATCACATGAACACGCCCTTCAACGCCCCGACCCCGAACACCAAAATCCCGGTGACCATCCTCACCGGGTTCCTCGGCGCCGGCAAAACCACCCTGCTCAACTACATCCTTAAAGAGAACCATGGCCGAAAAATCGCCGTGATCGAAAACGAATTCGGCGAAGTCGGCATCGACGGTGATTTGGTGCTCAGCTCCGAAACCGAAGAAATCTACGAGATGGTCAACGGCTGCGTGTGCTGCACCGCCGAAGTCCGCGAGGATTTGGTGCGCATCGTCCGCGAACTGGTGGCGCGCCCGGTGCGGCTCGATCACATCCTGATCGAAACCAGTGGCCTGGCTGACCCGTATCCGGTGGCCCAGAGCTTTTTCATCAATGACCCGATTGCCGATGAAGTCGAACTCGACGCCATCGTCACCATGGTCGACGCCAAGCACATCGCCCAGCACCTGGAAGACCTGCAACTCGATGGCGTGGACAATCAGGCGGTGGACCAGATTGTCTGCGCCGACCGTATTGTCATCAACAAGGTCGACCTGGTCAGCGCCGCCGAAGTGGCGTCCCTGAGCGACAAGATCCGCGGCCTCAACGCCACGGCGGATCTGGTGACTTGCAGCTACGCCGAAATCGACTTGACCAGGATCCTCGGCATCGGCGCCTTCGAGTCCACGCAAAAACTCATGGAAATCGGCGCCGAGCACGATCATCACGCCGATGAGCAGCATCACGATCATGACGATCTGGATCATGACCACGACCCAAGCGTGTCGTCGGTAGGCATTGCCGTGGACGCTGCGGTCAACCTCGGCGACTTTCACCGCTGGATCACGCAGTTGCGCACCGAGCAGGCCGACAACCTGTACCGCATGAAGGGTGTGCTGGCGGTCGCCGATCAGGATCAGCGTTATGTGCTGCAGGGCGTGCACAGCCTCGTCGAGTTCCGCGCATCAACCCTGTGGGGCAGCGAACCGCGCTCCAGCAAGATCGTGTTCATCGGCCGCGACCTGGACCGCGCAGCGTTGAACCAGGGCTTTGCCGCCTGCCTGGCAGGCTGAACAAAGGCATCGGAGCCGGTGGATGGCGGTTCCGGGGCACACGAATGACTGATGTCAGTCCGAAAGAACGCCTCAAAACCTGTGGGCGCTGGCTTGCCAGCGATGAGGGCAGGACAGTCACTTTCTTTTCGACTATCAGACCGCTATCGCTGGCAAGCCAGCTCCCACAGTGATCGATGGCGTTCCCGCAATTGGCATCAGAACGAATACCCCTCTCTACAGCATAAAAACAGCAAGAGGTGTTTCCCCATGTCGTCAGCCACTACCCCTGCAAAACCCGTCACCCTCCATCCCGTCGACCAGGTGTTATCGGTACGACAAATGCTCACCCTCGGCCTGCAACACATGGCCGTCTCGTACATCGGCGCCATCGCCGTGCCGTTGATTGTCGCCAGCGCCTTGAAGATGTCACAGGCCGACACGGTGGTGTTGATCAGCACCACGCTGTTCTGTTCCGGCATCGCCACCCTCCTGCAAACCGTCGGTTTCTGGAAATTCGGCGTGCGCCTGCCGATCCTCCAGGGCGTGGCCTTCAGCAGCGTCGGCCCCGTCATCGCCATCGGCAGCAACCCGGAGGTCGGTTTCGCCGGGGTTTGCGGGGCGGTGATCGGCGCGGGGATTTTCACCATGCTCGCCGCGCCGTTCGTGGGACGCTTGCGGCGGTTCTTTCCGCCGGTAGTCACCGGATGCATTGTCACGGTGATCGGCTTGCAGCTGTTTCCGATTGCCTATGAGTGGGTCGGCGGCGGGCGTCATGCCGCTGATTTCGGCGCACCGGCCTACCTTGCGGTGGCAGCGGTGGTGTTGCTCACCATCCTGCTGGTCAACCGCTATGGCAGCCCGATGCTGCGCAACATGGCGGTGCTGGTGGGCATGCTGGTGGGTGCCGGGCTCGCCTATGGGCTGGGCATGGGCAGCTTTCACAGCGTGCAGGAATCCCCCTGGCTGACCGTGCCCTACCCGTTCTATTTCGGCCTGCCGACCTTCAGCCTGATCCCCATTGCCACCATGGTGGTGGTGATGATCGTGCAGATGGTCGAGTCCATGGGCCTGTTCGTGGCCATCGGCGACATCGTCGACAAACCGGTGGAAGACAAACAGGTGATCAACGGCCTGCGCGCCAACGGCCTGGCCAGCACCATCGCCGGGATGTTCGCTGCGTTTCCGTTCATTGCCTTCATGGAAAACGTCGGTCTGGTGATCCTCACCGGCGTGCGCAGTCGTTGGGTGGTGGCCGTCAGCGGCTTGTTGATGTGCTCGGTGGCGCTGGTGCCCAAGGCCGGCGCGATCATTGCGTCGATGCCGACCGCGGCGCTTGGCGGAGCCGGGATTGCCATGTTCGGTGTGGTCGCGGCGGCAGGCATCCAGACCCTGGCCAAGGTCGACTACGAGCGCAATCGCTACAACGTGCTGATCGTCGGTTTCACCATCGCCGCCGCCCTGGTGCCGGTGTTGGCACCGGCCTTGTTCAAGCAACTTCCCGAGTGGTCGCAGCCGTTCCTGCACAGCAGCGTGGTGATCGCCTGCCTGGTGTCGGTGTTGCTCAACGCCGCTCTCAACGGTGTCAGCGTGCCTGATGCCGCCACCAGCAAATCCGCTTCCCACAGCCTCTGACTGGAGCCACTCATGACTCAACTGCAAAACATCCTGATCAAAAACCCGCAGGCGGTGATGACCGGCCTGCGCGGCCCGCGTGCCCGGGCCGGTGCCGTGGACATTCGAATCGTCAACGGGCGCATCGCCGAAATGGCTGCCAACCTCGAAGCGCAACCCGGTGAACGGGTCATCGATGCGCGTCACTCGGTGGTCTATCCGGGCTGGATCAACACCCACCATCACCTGTTCCAGAACCTGCTCAAAGCCGTGCCGGAAGGTTTGAATCAAGACCTGCAAGGCTGGCTGGCCAGCGTGCCCTATCCACGCCTCAACCGATTCACGCCACAACTGGCGCGCATCGCCGCACGACTGGGAATGGCCGAGTTGCTGCTCTCGGGGGTAACGACCTGCGCCGATCACCACTACCTCTATCACGCCCACGGCACCACCGAGACCGGCGACCTGTTGTTTGACATGGCCGATGAATTCGGTCTGCGTTTTGTGCTGTGCCGGGGCGGTGCGCTGGAGTCCGCCAGCGCCCATCCCGGATTCTCGAAAACCGCGCTGCAACCGGAAACCCTGGAGCAGATGGTCGGCGATATCGAACGCCTGAAGTCGCGGTATCACCAGGACACTCCGGATGCGATGCGCCGGGTGGTGGTGGCGCCGACGACTCCGACTTTCTCTCTGCCGCCCACCCTGCTGCGGGAACTGGCGCACACGGCCCGTGGCCTCGGTTTGCGCTTGCACACGCACCTGTCCGAGACGCAGAACTACGTGAATTTCTGCCGCGAAAAGTACAACTGCCTGCCGGTGGAGTTCGTCGCCGAGCACGAATGGCTCGGCCCGGACGTCTGGTTCGCCCATGCGGTGCACCTGCAACCCGCTGAAATCCGCATGCTCGCGCAAACCGGCACCGGCGTTTCCCACTGCCCGGTGAGCAATGCGCGTTTGGGCAGCGGCGTTGCGCCAATCCCGCAGATGTTCGAGGCGGGCGTACCGATCTCACTTGGCGTCGATGGCGTGGCCTCCAACGAGTCAGGGAGCATGGTCGGTGAAGCCAACACCGCGTGGTTGATTCACCGGGCGGAACAAGGCGCATCAGCCACCACGGCCGAAGATGTCATTCACTGGGGTACGGCAGGTGGTGCGCAGGTGCTCGGGCTGGGCGCGGTCGGCACGCTTGAAGTGGGCCAAGCGGCGGACCTGGTGGTTTATGGCCTGGACCATCCGCGGTTCTTCGGCTTCCACGACATTGCCGTGGCGCCCGTGGTGGCGGGTGAACCGATCGCGGTGCGCTACAGCCTGGTAGGCGGTCGCGTGGTGGTCGATGACGGCGTGATTCCGGGGCTGGATGTACAGCGGATGCGCGCCGAGGCGTGGGATGGGGTGAGGCAGTTGATGAACGTCGACGAATAACCCCCCGCCGCACCTGTCCCCCTGTAGGAGCGAGCCGGATCCGGGCGGCTCGCTCCTACAGGGTTTACCGCTCAGCCTTCGCCACCGCTGCCGAAGCCGCCAGCATCGCCCGCAACAGCACCGCGCAGCCGGCGGCCAGGTCATCGGGTGCGGCGTTTTCGATTTCGTTATGGCTGATGCCGCCTTCGCAAGGCACGAAGATCATGCCGGCCGGGCCGAGTTCGGCAAGGAAGATTGCGTCGTGGCCTGCGCCACTGACGATGTCCATGTGCGACAGGCCCAGGCCTTGAGCGGCACCGCGCACGGCTTCGACGCAACCTTTGTCGAAATACAACGGCGGGAAGTCGGCGGTGGGTGTCAGTTCATACGTCAGGCCATGTTCTTCACAGGTGGTCTCGATGACTTCGCGGACTTCGGCGATCATCGAGTCCAGGCGTGCCGGTTCCAGGTGGCGGAAATCCAGAGTCATGCGCACTTCACCGGGAATGACATTGCGCGAACCGGGATAGGCTTGCAGGCAGCCAACGGTGCCGCAGGCGTGAGGTTGATGGCCGAGTGCGGCACGATTGACCGCACCGACAATCACCGCGGCGCCGACCAGGGCGTCCTTGCGCAGGTGCATCGGCGTCGGCCCGGCGTGAGCTTCGACACCGCGCAGTTTCAGGTCAAACCATTTTTGCCCGAGGGCGCCCATCACTACGCCGATGGTTTTGCGTTCGTCTTCGAGGATCGGGCCTTGCTCGATGTGTGCTTCGAAGTAAGCCCCGACCTTGTGCCCGCTGACCTTGCGCTCCCCCGCATAACCAATGGCGTTGAGCGCCTCACCCACCGTCACGCCCTCGGCGTCGACCTTGGCCAGGGTTTCTTCGAGGGTGAATTTTTCCGCGAACACCCCGGAACCCATCATGCATGGCGCGAAGCGCGAGCCCTCTTCGTTGGTCCAGACCACCACCTCCAGCGGCGCCTCGGTCTCTATCTGCAAATCGTTCAGTGTGCGCAGTACTTCAACGCCGGCCAGTACGCCGAAACAGCCGTCGAACTTGCCGCCGGTGGGTTGGGTATCGATGTGACTGCCGGTCATCACCGGTGGCAGGTTCGGGTTACGTCCTGCACGGCGGGCGAAAATGTTGCCGACGGCGTCGATGCTGACAGTGCAGCCTGCCTCCTCGCACCATCTGACAAAGATGTCCCGGGCCTGTCGATCCAGATCGGTCAGGGCCAGGCGACAAACGCCGCCCTTGACCGTGGCGCCGAGTTTGGCCAACTCCATGAGCGACTGCCATAGACGATCGCGATCGATGTGCTGATGGGTGGACTGCAGAACGTCAACGGCCGCGTTCATGGGGATCTCCTCAGGCTGTTCTTATCAATTTGTTCAGTTCAATTCTGCGCTGTGCTTTAGGCCGCCATCGCTGGCAAGTCGAATCGTCGCACCGCAACTCCCACAGGGTTTTGTGAACACCTGAGAAACTTGTGGGAGCTGGCTTGCCAGCGATGAGGCCCTCCTTCACACCGCAGTCTTCGCAACAGACGGGCTGGGGCGCATCACACTCAACCCGTAATAAATCAACCCGCCCAGCGCCGAGCCGGTAAACCAGCCATAACTGTAGAACCAGCTGAACGCGTCGCTGCCCAGCGACAACAACGTCAGCACTACGGGCACACCAAACGCGATGAAGCCGCTCCAGTTCCATGCCGGATAGACGTCATCGCGGTACAGCCCGGCGAGATCCAGTTGCTGTTTCTTGATCAGGAAATAGTCCACCACCATGATCCCTGCGATCGGCCCAAGCAGGCTGGAATACCCGAGCAGCCAATTGGAGTAAACGGTTTCCAGACTGATGTCCGAGACGATCAGCCCGAGCTTTTTCAGCAGTTCATGGGCCATCAATGCCAGACCGACAAACCCGGTCAGCAACACGGCGTTGGTGCGGTTGATCACCTTGGGCGCGATATTCTGGAAGTCATTGGTCGGCGACACGATGTTGGCGGCGGTATTGGTCGACAGTGTGGCGATGATGATCAGCGCCATCGCCAGCGCCACCCACATCGGGCTCTGGATGTGGCCGATCAGGGTCACTGGATCGGACACGGTCACCCCCACCAGTTTCACCGAAGCCGCGGTCATCACCACGCCCAGGGACGCGAACAGAAACATGGTCAGCGGCAGACCGATGATCTGCCCGACGATCTGATCCTTCTGGCTTTTTGCGTAGCGACTGAAGTCCGGAATGTTCAGCGACAAGGTGGCCCAGAAGCCAACCATCGCCGTCAGCCCGGCCGCGAAGTAACTCGCCACGCCAGCGCCTTCGGGACGCTTGGCCGGGATCGCCAGCAATTCGGTCATTGAGACATTGGGCATCGCCCACACCAACAGACCCACTCCCACCGCTACCAACAACGGTGCAGAAAGGGTTTCCAGCCATTTGATCGACTCGGCGCCGCGAATCACCACCCACAGGTTCAGCGCCCAGAACACCATGAAACCAATCACTTCACCGGTGCCGCCCAGGGATTTCCAGCCCTCGAACACCGAACCGAGGAACAGATGAATCGCCAGGCCGCCAAACATCGTTTGAATGCCGAACCAGCCACACGCCACCAGCGCCCGGATCAGGCACGGAATGTTGGAACCGAGGATGCCAAAGGACGACCGCAGCAACACCGGAAACGGGATGCCGTACTTGGTACCGGGGAAGGCATTCAACGTCAGTGGAATCAGGACAATGATGTTGGCAAACAGAATCGCCAACAGCGCTTCGCCGACGCTCAGGCCGAAGTACGCGGTCAACACGCCGCCCAGGGTATAGGTCGGCACGCAAATCGCCATGCCGACCCACAGTGCGGTGATGTGCCATTTGTTCCAGGTTCGTTCACGCACCTTGGTCGGCGCGATATCGTGGTTGTAACGGGGACTGTCGAGGACATCGCTGCCGGCTTCGAGCTCGAACAAGCCGTCCCGCTCGGTCACTTGCGATCTGATCTGTTGCATGGCCGCTCCACTGTTCTTTTGATTATTGTTGCTCATCAGGGACTGGCGGAATCAATAAACGTGCCGAGTGCCCCGCTTGCGCATCGGGCAGTTCCATAACACTTTGCAACCAACTGATGTTTATCGGTTTTATTGACTGAATGAAGTATGTGCCGTGCCACTCAGGCCGAATGCCAGGCAAGTTGTCCAATCAGTCAGGACTCAATCTGGTGCGTGAATTTTTTTTCAAAGTCGCGCATACACCATAGACCAATCTCAAACAGCTGATTTCACATAAGAAATCTTGACCATATTTAGATCCTGTCAAGTGCGTCAAAATGGTGAGCGGCCTCACCATTTTGGTGAATCTCAATTTTAAACGTTATTTATCAAATATTTATCTATGGAATAAGCTTATAAAAAATATTCTTGCCGATTCCATAAACTGCAGCTAGCGTTTAATCCTGACAGCGCTGACAGGAATAGCCCTTTCAGCACTCGTTTCATATAAAACACTTAGAACCGGTATCAGCCGGTCATTGCCTGCGAGGAACTCGGAATGTCTCTGTTGATCCGTGGCGCTACCATTATTACCCATGATGAAAGTTATCGCGCCGACGTGTATTGCGCAGACGGCGTAATCAAGGCCATCGGCGAAAACCTGGATATTCCTGCAGGTGCAGAAATGCTCGATGGCAGCGGCCAGTATCTGATGCCCGGCGGCATCGACCCGCACACGCACATGCAACTGCCCTTCATGGGCACCGTGGCCAGCGAAGACTTCTTCAGTGGTACGGCGGCGGGACTGGCCGGCGGTACCACGTCGATCATCGACTTTGTGATTCCCAATCCGCAGCAGTCCTTGATGGAGGCGTTCCATCAGTGGCGTGGCTGGGCCGAGAAGTCAGCCTCCGACTACGGCTTTCATGTGGCCATTACCTGGTGGAGCGAGCAGGTCCGTGAAGAGATGGCTGAGTTGGTGATCCACCATGGGGTCAATAGCTTCAAGCATTTCATGGCTTACAAGAACGCGATCATGGCCGCCGATGACACCCTGGTGGCGAGTTTCGAGCGCTGCCTGGAATTGGGTGCGGTGCCCACCGTGCATGCCGAAAACGGTGAGTTGGTCTATCACCTGCAACGCAAACTGATGGCCCAGGGCATGACCGGGCCGGAAGCGCATCCGCTGTCGCGCCCTTCGCAAGTTGAAGGCGAAGCCGCGAGCCGGGCGATCCGCATTGCCGAAACCCTCGGCACGCCGCTATATCTGGTGCATGTCTCGACCAAGGAAGCCCTCGATGAAATCACCTACGCCCGGGCCAAGGGCCAACCGGTCTACGGCGAAGTGCTGGCCGGGCACTTGTTGCTGGACGACAGCGTCTATCAGCACCCGGACTGGCAGACCGCCGCTGGCTACGTGATGAGTCCGCCGTTCCGCCCTCGGGGTCATCAAGAGGCGCTCTGGCATGGCTTGCAAGCGGGCAACCTGCACACGACCGCCACCGACCACTGTTGTTTCTGCGCCGAGCAAAAAGCCGCGGGCAAGGATGATTTCAGCAAAATTCCCAACGGCACGGCCGGTATCGAAGACCGCATGGCGGTGCTGTGGGATGAAGGTGTGAATACCGGGCGCTTTTCGATGCGGCAATTCGTCGCGCTGACGTCCACCAACACCGCGAAGATCTTCAACCTCTATCCGCGCAAAGGCGCGATCCGGGTCGGCGCCGATGCCGATCTGGTGCTGTGGGACCCGCTGGGCACGCGGACCATTTCCGCCAAGACCCATCACCAGCAGGTCGACTTCAACATCTTCGAAGGCAAGACCGTGCGCGGCGTGCCGAGCCATACCATCAGCCAGGGACGCGTGGTCTGGGCCGATGGCGACCTGCGCGCAGAACGGGGTGCCGGGCGCTATATCGAACGGCCGGCGTATCCGGCGGTGTTTGATTTGCTGAGCAAGCGGGCGGAGTTGAATCAGCCCACGCCCGTGAAACGCTGACCCGATTCCCTGTGGCGAGGAAGCTTGCTCCCGCTGGACTGCGCAGCAGGCCGCATTTGGGGCGGCTTCGCCACCCAGCGGGAGCAAGCTCCCTCGCCACAGGGTGAAACAAAGAACAGTGCCCGTTCAGAGGCAGCACCTCAATTCACCGTGAGGCCAAAAACCGTGATCAAGACCCTCGACCATCTCCCGCACCCCGCCGAGAGCGCCGCCGCCCTCGCCGGCCATTTCACCGATCTGGCGCCCCCGCTCAATGATCGCCAGGCGCATCTGGAGGCCTCGCGCTGCCTGTATTGCTACGACGCGCCGTGCGTGAACGCCTGCCCGAGCGAAATCGATATTCCTTCGTTCATCCGCAATATCCAGCAGGAAAACGTGCAAGGTGCGGCGCAGAAAATCCTCTCGGCCAACATTCTCGGCGGCAGCTGCGCCCGGGTTTGCCCGACGGAAATCCTTTGCCAGCAAGCCTGCGTGCGCAACAACGCCCACGAATGTGCGCCGGTACTGATTGGCCTGTTGCAGCGCTATGCCGTGGACAACGCGCACTTCAGTGAGCACCCGTTCCCCCGCGCCGCCGCAACCGGCAAACGCATCGCCGTGGTCGGCGCCGGTCCGGCCGGGCTGTCCTGTGCGCACCGCAGTGCCATGCACGGGCATGACGTGGTCATTTTCGAGGCCCGGGACAAGGCTGGCGGACTTAACGAATACGGGATCGCCAAGTACAAACTGGTGGACGACTACGCGCAAAAGGAACTGGATTTTCTGCTGCAGATCGGCGGCATCGAAATCCGTCACGGACAAAAACTCGGTGACAACCTGAGCCTGAGCGAGCTGCATCAACAATTCGACGCGGTGTTTCTCGGCCTCGGTCTGGCAGCGAGCAAGCAACTGGGGCTGGCCCACGAAGACGCACCGGGGCTTCTGGCCGCGACCGATTACATCCGCGAACTGCGCCAGGCCGATGACCTCACCCAGCTACCGCTTGCCGAGCATTGCATCGTCCTCGGCGCAGGCAACACCGCCATTGACATGGCCGTGCAAATGGCCCGCCTCGGTGCTCACGATGTCAACCTGGTGTACCGCCGTGGCGTCGAGGACATGGGCGCCACCCTGCATGAGCAAGACATCGCCAAGGCCAATCAAGTGCGCTTGTTGACCTGGGCCCAACCGCAAGAAGTGCTGCTCGATGACGCTGGCCGGGTGCGCGGCATGCGATTCGCCCGCACCCATCTGGTCGAAGGACGCCTGCAAACCACCGGCGAAACGTTCGAACTAGCCGCCGACGCCATCTTCAAAGCCATCGGCCAGGCCTTTGACGGCAGCGCCCTCGCCGACCCATTGGCCCGTGAACTCAAGCGTCAGGGCGAGCGCATCGAAGTCGATGAAAATCTGCGCACCAGCATTCCCGGGGTGTATGCCGGTGGCGATTGCACCAGCCTCGACCAGGACCTGACCGTACAAGCGGTGCAACACGGCAAGCGCGCCGCCGAAGCAATCAACACTCAACTGATGCTCAACGTGGAGGCTGCGTAAATGGCCGATCTGTCGATTGTCTTCGCTGGCATCAAGTCGCCCAATCCGTTCTGGCTGGCCTCCGCGCCGCCGACCGACAAGGCTTACAACGTGGTCCGCGCCTTCGAGGCGGGCTGGGGCGGTGTGGTCTGGAAAACCCTGGGTGAAGACCCGGCGGCGGTGAACGTATCGTCACGCTATTCGGCGCATTTCGGGCCGAACCGTGAAGTGCTGGGTTTCAACAACATAGAACTGATCACCGACCGCTCGCTGGAGATCAACCTGCGGGAAATCACCCAAGTGAAAAAGGATTGGCCGGACCGCGCGTTGATCGTGTCGTTGATGGTGCCTTGCGTCGAAGAGTCCTGGAAACACATTCTGCCGCTGGTAGAGGCCACGGGCGCCGACGGTATCGAGTTGAACTTCGGTTGCCCCCACGGCATGCCGGAACGCGGCATGGGTGCGGCGGTCGGCCAGGTGCCGGAATACGTCGAACAGGTCACCCGTTGGTGCAAGACGTATTGCTCGCTGCCGGTGATCGTCAAGCTCACGCCGAACATCACCGACATCCGCGTCGCCGCCCGCGCGGCTCACCGTGGCGGTGCGGATGCGGTGTCGCTGATCAACACCATCAACTCCATCACCAGCGTTAACCTGGAGCGCATGGTCGCCAACCCCATGGTCGGCAGCCAAAGCACTCACGGCGGTTATTGCGGGTCGGCGGTCAAGCCGATTGCCCTGAACATGGTCGCCGAAATTGCCCGCGACCCGCAGACCCATGGCCTGCCGATCAGTGGCATCGGCGGCATCGGCAACTGGCGCGACGCCGCGGAATTCATCGCGTTGGGCTGTGGTTCGGTGCAGGTCTGCACCGCGGCGATGCTCCACGGTTTCCGGATTGTCGAGGAGATGAAGGACGGGCTGTCGCGCTGGATGGACAGCCAGGGCTACACCAGCATCGCGCAGTTTTCCGGGCGCGCGGTGGCCAACACCACGGACTGGAAATACCTGGACATCAACTATCAAGTGATTGCGAAAATCGACCAGCAGGCCTGTATCGGTTGCGGTCGTTGCCACATCGCCTGCGAAGACACCTCGCACCAGGCCGTGGCCAGCCTGAAAAATCCCGACGGGACCCATCGTTATGAAGTGATCGATGAAGAATGTGTGGGTTGCAATCTATGCCAGATCACCTGCCCGGTGCAGGATTGTATCGAGATGGTGCCCGTGGACAGCGGCAAGCCGTTTCTGGACTGGAACCATGATCCGCGCAATCCGTATCATGTTGCGGGACGGCACTGAATGGCGGTGACGAATGGCAGGGGAAGACAGTCGCTCCCACAGGGATCGCTGGTGTACACAGCATTTGAGTACGCCATAAACCACTGTGGTAGCGGGCTTGCCCGCGATGAGGCCAGCGCTACAACACCAACTTCCAGACTCCTTACCTATCAGTTCTGCTAGTAGACGCCACTCGACATATCTTCGATGCTAACGCACAGTCAATTCGCCAGCGTGGATCTCGATATGTCGGACTCATCATTGAACATTCTTTGCCGCTATCAATACGACCCACTCGACCGCCTCACGGGCGTCGGGCTACTGGCGGGTAACAGCACACAGCGTTTTTATCAAGTGAACCACCTGACTACCGAGCTGGGACAGCAGACGCAACGAACAATCCTGCGCCATGGAGCTCAACTGTTGGCGCAGCAACAAAGTGAAGCAGGGGTTACCGAAAAAACGCTTTTGGTGACCGATCAGGCGCACTCGTTGCTGCAATCCCTTTCGCCAGTTAATTCTCGGAAATTTTCCTATACCGCCTACGGCCATCACCCGAATGTCAGCGGCTTAAGTCGTTTATTCGGGTTTAATGGTGAGTATCCTGACGACATTACGGGCCATTATCCATTAGGCCATGGCAATCGATTTTATAATCCTGTGTTGATGCGATTCAATAGCCCGGATGAGCTGAGTCCTTTTGATGACGGGGGAATTAACTCTTATGCTTATTGCGAAAATGATCCGATAAATTTTTTTGATCCTACTGGAAATGGTAAACTCCACGTTCTTACTACCCTATTCAACCGTTCTCGCGCATCGGTGATCATTAGGCCTGAGCGTGGTTCAGTAATCACTAAACATAGTTCTATAATCAAAGCCCAATCACAAACATCCAGCGCAGTCAGTTCGCCTATTTCAACAAATAGCAACCCAATACTGAACTCACTAACTGATCAGTCCCCCACCAGTTTGCAGCAGCCCGGACTTGGTCGAACGCCCGCCCATCGCGTCCCAATACTAGAGCTTCCAGCGACTACTCGCGGACCAAGATTAAGTGCTCAACCTAGCAGAAGTACTAGACACATCGCAAAACTCAAAGACATTGGAGAAAAATATGACGCCCTCAAGAAGAAAAACCCAGACTTCATTGCCACCGGCACTCCAAAGCAGAGCAAGGAACTTTCAGAAATAAAAAAAAATCTTGACCAAAGTACTACAGCAAGCGCACGAGCCAATTTCAAAAACGCATTACAAAGGAAAAGCAATATAATTAAACGAGACAACATGCGGGAATTAATTAATTCCACCAAACAGGTCAGAAGCTGACCCCTTGGCTGCAGGAGCCGCTGGATTCCGACCTACGGCTCCAACCCGATCCCCCGCAAAATCACACTGGTCACCGTCTGTATCGCCCGCTCGAACTGCATGTCCGACAGCGGTTGATGGTCATTGAGGATGTTCACCTGGTGGTCAAAGTCGGCGTAGTGCTGGGTCGAGGCCCAGATCATGTAGAGCAGGCTTGAAGGCTCCACCGGCAGGATGCGTTTGTCGTCCACCCACTGGCGGATCTTCGCTTCTTTCATCTTGGCCCAGTCATACAGGCTCGCATCCAGCGCTACGCCCAAGGTCGGCGCACCGTGGATGATTTCGTTGGCCCAGACTTTCGAGCCATACGGACGGCTGCGCGAATGGTTCATTTTTGCCCGGATGTAGCTGCTGAGTACTACGCGCGGGTCGTCGAACATCTCGAAGCACAGCGCGTCCTGCTTCCAGACTTCCAGCAGGTCGAACAAAACCGCGCTGTACAACTCGGTCTTGGTGCTGAAGTAGTAATGCAGGTTGGAGCGCGGAAGGTCTACTTCGGCGGCGATATCGGCCATGGCGGTGCTGCCGAAACCTTTCTCGGCGAAGACCTTTTCGGCCCCCAGCAGGATTTTCTCGACGTTACTGCGACGAATCTCGATCTTGTGATTGCCCATAAGGGCTCCCTGACAACAGCGTTAAACAAGACTATCACCCGCTCTGGCTTGGGGCGACAGGGCAAAACGAGAATCAACCTCCTATCAGCTGCGCGAGTCATCGTATAACTTCCGATTGACAACTCTGAAACGTCCCGTAAATAATCGCCGCCAATGTTGTACGACGACGTATGACAAACAATAAAAACAAAAAAGAAAGGGAACGTCACAGTGAGCAAACACGCGCGCAATTCGTCCATCCGTAGTTCACACCCCACCTTCGCCCGTCGCCACACCCTCAGCCTGATCGGTTGCAGCAGCCTGGCCCTCGCCCTGCCCATGACCAGCCAGGCCGAAGGCTTTACCGATGACGCCAAAGCCACGCTGAACCTGCGCAATGCCTACTTCAATCGTAACTACACCAACCCTGCCTACCCCCAGGGCAAGGCCGAAGAATGGACGCAGAACTTCATCCTCGACGCCAAGTCCGGTTTCACCCAAGGCCCGATCGGCTTCGGTGTAGACGTGCTGGGGATGTACTCGCAAAAGCTCGACGGCGGTAAAGGCACCGGTGGCACGCAACTATTGCCGATACACAGTGACGGCCGCCCCGCCGATAACTTCGGGCGCCTGGGTGTAGCGCTCAAAGGCAAAGTGTCGAAAACCGAGTTGAAAGTCGGCGAGTGGATGCCGGTGCTGCCGATCCTGCGCTCCGACGACGGTCGTTCGCTGCCGCAAACCTTCCAGGGCGGCCAGGTGACTTCCACCGAAATCAGCGGCCTGACCCTTTACGGTGGCCAGTTCCGCCAGAACAGTCCGCGCAACGATGCGAGCATGGAAGACATGTTCATGAACGGCAGATCGGCGGCCTTCAGTTCCGACCGCTTCAACTTCGGCGGTGGTGAATATGCGTTCAACGAAAAGCGCACCCAGGTCGGCGTGTGGTACGCCGAACTCAGCGACCTTTACCAACAGCAGTATTTCAACCTGAGCCACAGTCAACCCATCGGTGCCTGGACCCTGGGTGCCAACCTTGGCTACTTCATCGGCAAGGAAGACGGCAGCGCGCTGGCGGGTGATCTCGACAACAAGACTGCATTCGCCCTGCTCTCGGCCAAGTACGGTGGCCATACCTTTTATGTCGGCTTGCAGAAACTCAGCGGTGACGATGCGTGGATGCGCGTCAACGGCACCAGCGGCGGCACCCTGGCCAACGACAGCTACAACTCCAGCTACGACAACGCCAAGGAAAAATCCTGGCAGGTACGTCACGACTACAACTTCGTCGCCTTGGGCGTTCCGGGCCTGACCCTGATGAACCGCTACATCAGCGGCGACAACGTGCACACCGGCACCATCACTGACGGCAAGGAATGGGGTCGCGAATCGGAACTGGCCTACACAGTGCAGAGCGGGCCGTTGAAGAACCTCAACGTCAAATGGCGCAACGCGAGCATCCGCAAGAGTTTCAGCACCAACGAATTCGATGAGAACCGCTTGTTCATCAGCTATCCGATTTCGTTGTTGTAAGGGAGATTGATTGCAGGCACAGAAGCACTGTGGCGAGGGACTGTGGCGAGGGAGCTTGCTCGCGCTGGGTCGCGCAGCGGCCCCCTGCAAACTTCCAATAGTCCCGCTGTGTCTGCGTTCAAGACTGCTCTGCGGCCGAGCGGGAGCAAGCTCCCTCGCCACAGGATCAATGAATGCCGATTTAACCCTCCGTCAATTTCCACCAAAGTCGCGTTGACAAGATACAGAAAGCCTAACGATACTCCTGCGTAGTCGTACGACAACCTACAACGAACCAATAACAATAACCGCTTGTTCAGGGATTCCCATGACGACCACTGCAACCGCCCAAACGCCCTTCAATCGCCTGCTGCTGACCGGCGCCGCCGGTGGCCTGGGCAAAGTCTTGCGCGAAAGCCTGCGCCCGTATGCCAACGTCATTCGCCTGTCGGATATCGCCGAGATCGCCCCG
This sequence comes from Pseudomonas sp. Sample_22, assembly GCF_004307635.1. Lineage (NCBI taxonomy): Bacteria > Pseudomonadati > Pseudomonadota > Gammaproteobacteria > Pseudomonadales > Pseudomonadaceae > Pseudomonas > Pseudomonas sp. Sample_22. The sequence goes on along the minus strand of NZ_RCNY01000052.1, from coordinate 76,687 downwards.
GCCATCGATGACCGCGAAGAAGTGGTGCCCTGCGACCTCGCCGACAAGCAAGCCGTGCATCAACTGGTCGAAGGCGTGGACGCCATCCTGCACTTCGGTGGCGTGTCCACCGAGCACTCGTTCGAGCAGATCCTCGGCGCCAACATCTGCGGCGTGTTCCACATCTACGAAGCGGCACGCCGGCATGGCGTCAAACGCGTGATCTTTGCCAGCTCCAACCACGTTATCGGGTTCTACAAGCAAGACGAAGTCATCGATGCCCACTCGCCTCGTCGCCCGGACAGCTACTACGGCTTGTCCAAGTCCTACGGCGAAGACATGGCCACGTTTTACTTCGATCGCTATGGCATCGAGACCGTCAGCGTGCGCATCGGCTCGTCGTTCCCGGAGCCGCATAACCGCCGGATGATGAGCACCTGGCTGAGCTTCGACGATCTGACCCAATTGCTCGAACGCGCGCTGTACACCCCCAACGTCGGACACACCGTGGTGTACGGAATGTCCGACAACAAAGACATCTGGTGGGACAACCGCTACGCCGCCCACCTGGGCTACGTCCCACAGGACAGCTCCGAAGTGTTCCGCGAAAAAATCGAAGCGCAGCCAATGCCGGCCGCTGATGATCCGGCGCGGGTCTATCAGGGCGGTGCTTTTTGCGCAGCCGGCCCGTTCGGTGACTGAAGCCAGAACGCTTACCACTTGATCCCACAACAAAAACCCAAGGGAATGAGTTGCCATGCAAGCCGAATTGATTGTCGATGCCCGTAACGCCGTCGGTGAAAGCCCGGTGTGGGTCCCCGAGGAAAATGCCCTGTACTGGGTCGATATTCCTGCCGGTGGCCTGCAACGCTGGAGCGCCGATACCGGGCACGTCCATGCCTGGAAAACCCCGGAAATGCTTGCCTGCATCGCCCGTCATCGCGACGGTGGCTGGGTCGCCGGCATGGAGAGCGGCTTCTTCCATTTGCACACGCACAACGACGGCAGCCTCGACAGCGAGTTACTGGCTGTCGTCGATCACGCCCGCCCCGACATGCGCCTCAACGATGGCCGCTGCGACCGCCAGGGACGTTTCTGGGCCGGCAGCATGGTGCTGAACATGGGCGCCAATGCGGCCGACGGTGCGCTCTATCGCTACAGCGCCGGGCAGCGTGGGCCGCTCGAGGCACAACTGAACGGCTTCATCGTGCCCAATGGCCTGGGTTTCAGCCCGGACGGCAAGACCCTGTACCTGTCGGATTCGCACCCCAACGTGCAATTGATCTGGGCCTTCGACTACGACACCGTCAGTGGCACACCGTCCAACCGCCGAGTGTTCGTCGATATGAACCACTTCGACGGACGCCCCGACGGCGCGGCGGTGGATGCCGACGGCTGCTACTGGATTTGCGCCAACGACGCCGGCTTGATCCATCGTTTTACCCCTGACGGCCGTCTTGACCGCTCACTCAGCGTACCGGTGAAAAAACCCACCATGTGCGCCTTCGGTGGCAGTCGTCTGGACACCTTGTTCGTGACCTCGATTCGCCCGGGTGACGACCATGACGACCAGTCCCTGGCCGGCGGCGTGTTTGCTCTCGACGCTGGCGTCAGAGGCTTGCCCGAACCTCCATTCAACTCGTCGCCAACCGGATTCATAAGCTGACGCTTCTGCTGCACCGCTGTGCCTTGAATAAAAAAAACAACAAAACTGGAGACACCCCCATGAACTTCAAACGCACCTTGCTCGCCGCTGCACTCCCACTCGCCTTCACCCTCAGCAGCGCCGTCCACGCACTGGAAATCAAATTCGCCGACATTCATCCCGCCGGTTATCCGACCGTCGTGGCTGAAGAGCAACTGGGTAAAACCCTGGTGGCCGACAGCGACGGCAAACTGACCTTCAAGATGTTCGCCGGCGGCGTGCTCGGCTCGGAAAAAGAAGTGGTCGAACAAGCCCAGGTCGGCGCCATCCAGATGGCCCGGGTCAGCCTCGGCATCGTCGGGCCGGTGGTGCCGGATGTGAACGTGTTCAACATGCCGTTCGTGTTCCGCGACCAGGCGCACATGCGCAAGGTCATCGACGGTGAAGTCGGCGACGAGATCCTCGACAAAATCACCAACTCCGAATTCAACCTGGTGGCCCTGGCCTGGATGGATGGCGGCACCCGCAACATCTACACCAAGAAACCGGTACGCAGCCTGGAAGACCTCAAGGGCATGAAGATCCGCGTTCAAGGCAACCCGATGTTCATCGAAACCATCAACGCCATGGGCGGCAACGGTATTGCGATGGACACTGGCGAAATCTTCAGCGCCTTGCAGACCGGGGTGATCGACGGCGCGGAAAATAACCCGCCGACGCTGCTCGAACACAACCACTACCAGAACGCCAAGTTCTACAGCCTGACCGGCCACCTGATCCTGCCTGAGCCGATCGTGATGTCGAAAATCACCTGGAACAAACTCACGCCGGAACAACAGGCCCTGGTGAAGAAGACCGCCAAAGCCGCGCAGGCCCAGGAACGCACCCTGTGGGATGCAAAATCCGCCAGCAGCGAAGAAAAGCTCAAGGCTGCCGGGGTTGAGTTCATCACCGTCGACAAAAAACCTTTCTATGAAGCTACCGCCTCGGTTCGCGAAAAATACGGCGCGCCTTACGCCGACCTGATCAAGCGCATCGAAGCCGTTCAGTAACCCTCCCTGCATTCAAGAAAGGCCCGGCGCCACAGACGCAGCTGTAGGTCTGTGCGCGCCCGGTTACGGTGGAACCCGATGAAGAATCTGCTGCTACGTTTCAATGACAAGCTCTACATGACCTGTATCTGGGTCGCCGGGCTCTCCGTTCTGGCCATTGCGCTGATCATCCCTTGGGGCGTATTTGCCCGATATGTGCTTGGCACCGGCTCCAGCTGGCCTGAGCCTACGGCGATTCTGCTGATGATGGTGTTCACTTTCATCGGCGCCGCCGCCAGCTACCGTTCCGGTTCGCACATGGCGGTGGCGATGCTCACTGACCGTATGCAACCGAATACGCGCAAGGCTGTGGGGGTGTTTTCTCAACTGTTGATGGCCACCATCAGCCTGTTCATGGCGATCTGGGGCACCAAGCTGTGTCTGTCGACGTGGAACCAGTTCATGAGTGCCCTGCCGACGCTGCGTGTGGGCATCACCTACATGCCGATTCCGGTGGGCGGCGTGTTGACGCTGATCTTTGTCCTGGAAAAACTCTTGCTCGGCGACCAGAGCAACCGTCGGGTCGTGCGTTTCGACCTCGTTGAAGAAAACGAAGGGGCTGCCTGAATGGACGCTTTTATTCTGCTGGGCAGTTTCATCGCGCTAATCCTGATCGGCATGCCTGTAGCCTATGCGCTGGGGCTCTCTGCGCTGATCGGCGCATTCTGGATCGACATTCCGTTCCAGGCACTGATGATTCAAGTGGCCGGGGGCGTGAACAAATTCTCCCTGCTGGCGATTCCGTTTTTTGTACTGGCCGGCGCGATCATGGCCGAGGGCGGCATGTCCCGCCGCCTGGTGGCGTTCGCCGGTGTGCTGGTGGGTTTCGTGCGCGGCGGCTTGTCGCTGGTCAACATCATGGCCTCGACCTTCTTCGGCGCGATCTCCGGTTCTTCGGTGGCGGACACCGCTTCGGTCGGTTCGGTACTGATTCCAGAGATGGAGCGTCGCGGCTATCCCCGTGAATTTGCCACGGCGGTCACCGTCAGCGGTTCGGTACAAGCCCTGCTGACCCCACCTAGCCACAACTCGGTGCTCTACTCGCTGGCGGCTGGCGGCACGGTGTCGATTGCCTCGTTGTTCATGGCCGGTGTGGTGCCGGGCCTGCTGATGAGCGCGTGCCTGATGGTGCTGTGCCTGATCTTCGCCAAGAAGCGCGACTACCCCAAGGGCGAAGTCATTCCGATGCGCGAAGCGCTGAAGATCTGCGGCGAAGCGCTGTGGGGCCTGATGGCGATGGTGATCATCCTTGGCGGCATTCTCTCGGGGATTTTCACCGCGACCGAGTCGGCGGCCATCGCCGTGCTGTGGTCATTCTTCGTGACCATGTTCATCTACCGTGACTACAAGTGGAGCGAACTGCCGAAACTGATGCACCGCACGGTGCGCACGATTTCGATCGTGATGATCCTGATTGGCTTTGCCGCCAGCTTCGGCTACATCATGACGCTGATGCAGATCCCGGCGAAAATCACCACGATGTTCCTGACCCTGTCGGACAACCGTTACGTGATCCTGATGTGCATCAACGTCATGTTGCTGTTGCTGGGCACCGTGATGGACATGGCGCCGCTGATCCTGATCCTGACGCCGATCCTGATGCCAGTGATCCTGGGCATTGGCGTGGACCCGGTACAGTTCGGCATGATCATGCTGGTGAACCTGGGGATCGGATTGATAACACCGCCGGTGGGTGCGGTACTCTTCGTGGGGTCGGCCGTGGGTAAAGTCAGTATCGAATCGACCGTCAAGGCACTGCTGCCGTTCTACGGCGTGCTGTTCCTGGTGCTGATGGCCGTGACTTACATTCCTGCGCTGTCGCTGTGGTTGCCGCATCTGGTGTTGTAATCCTTGTCCTGCAGGAGCACGGCTTGCCGGTGATAGCGATCTCACGCATGCCATCGCCGGCAAGCCGTGCTTCTACAGAGGATTTCATTGTTGTCCCGTCCAACATTTCTACAGCTGGTTACCATGTCGCCAACCCTGCTCGAACTCGAAGACCCGTTCACCCGCCTCACCCTCGCCCCTGAACTGGGCGGCAGCATTGTCAATTGGACCGTGCGCAGCACGGGTCAACCGTTGTTGCGCCACGCCGACGCTCACGCCCTCAATACCGGCTTGCCCGGCAAACTGGGCTGTTTTCCTCTGGTGCCCTGGTCGAACCGAATTGCCGAAGGCGGTTTCGACTGCCCCGATGGCTGGCTCGTCCTGACACCCAACAGCCTCACCGATCCGCTGCCGATTCATGGCAGTGCCTGGCAGCAACCGTGGCAGGTGGTTTCGTCAACCGCCAATGAAGTGGTCCTGCAACTCGACAGCGCCTGCCCTTTTGCCTACTGCGCCCGTCAGCGCTTCCATCTGGACGATGGCAAGCTGAGCATTGAACTGAGCGTGACGCATCAGGCCGAACAAGCCGTCTGGCATGGTCTTGGGCTGCATCCGTATCTGCCGCGCACTGCCAACACCCGGTTGCTGGCGCCGGCTCGCCAGGTGTGGTTCTGCGATTCGACGAAATTGCCGACCCACTTGGGCTCAGTACCCGCACAATGGGACTTCCAGCAACTCAACGCGTTGCCCGAAACCCTGGTCGACAATGGCTTCTGCGAATGGGATGGGCGCTGCCTGATCCAGCAACCGGACCTCGGTTATGAGCTGGAATGCCAAGCCACCGACAGCAGTTATTACCTGCTGTACTGCCCCGTCGGCCTGGACTTTTTCTGTATCGAACCGGTCAGCCATCCCGTCAACGCGCATCATCTGCCCGGTAGGCCGGGGTTACGCTTGCTGGAGCAAGGTCAAACCGCGCAATTGGCTTTCAGCCTGCAATATCGAGCGCTCCAGTAGCACTAGCCCAGTAGCTGACTCAATACCGCCCGCAACTTGCCGGGCTTCACCGGTTTGTTCAGCAACGGTGCGTTGAGTCGCTGCAATGCCCGCCGACAATGGTCGGTGCGGTCTGCCGTGATGATGACCGCCGCAATGTTGTGCTGGAAATGCTCGCGCAAATGCCGCACCACGTCACAGCCGACCACCCCGTGATCAAGGTGATAGTCCGCCAGAATCAATTCCGGCGCCCGCCCCTGCAACGCCGCCAGCGCCGACGCTTCATCGGTGGCGATCACCACATCACAGCCCCACTGCCCGAGCAGTGCGCTCATGCTTTGGAGAATACTCACTTCATTGTCCAGCACCAGCAGACGGCGTCCCGGCAACGGGTTGCCAGTGCCAGGCAGCGGCACTGCCTGACTCACCGGTAACGGAACTTCATCGGACAGAGGCACCTCGATGCTGAACATCGAACCGCGGCCCGGCACCGAATGCACATCGACTTTGTAGCCAAGGATCTTGGCGATACGCTCAACGATCGCCAGCCCCAGGCCCACGCCCTTGCGGTCGGCAGCACGGCCGACGTCCAGCTGATTGAACTCGAGGAAAATCGAATCGAGCCGATCGGCAGCGATGCCGCGTCCGGTATCCCAAACCTCCACGCGCAACCTTTCGCCGCGGCGCCGAGCGCCCAGCAAAATGCTGCCTTCATCGGTGTAGCGGCAGGCGTTGCTGAGGAAGTTTCGCAGGATCCGCGTCATCAGGCGCAAATCGGTGCTGATGGCGCAATCAACGTGGTGCACTCGCAGGTTCAAGCCTGCCGCCTGCGCGACCGACTGGAACTCCGACACCAGCGGCCCGAACAGTTCATCGAGGCGATACGCGGCGACGTCTGGTTTCACCGCCGCCTGATCGAGCCGGGAAATGTCGAGCAGATCGGTCAGCAGGTCCTCGGCCCCTTCCAGGGCCTGGTGAGTGCGCTCCACCAGCACCTGCTCGGCTTCCGGCAATGTGCGCTCGCGCAAGGTCGAAATCAGCAACCGCGCAGCATTCAGCGGTTGCAACAGGTCGTGGCTGGCGGCCGCGAGGTACTTGTCCTTGCTGTGATTGGCGGCCTCGGCGGCATCGCGGGCGTCGCGCAAGGCCTTGGCGATTTGCTTGCGCTGGGTGATTTGCTGCTGAAGGTTTCGGTTGGCTTCGAGCAACTCATCGGTTCGCGCAGTGACCCGTCGTTCCAATTCGTCATTGAGTTGCTGTAAATGTTGCTGGGCCAACTTGCGCTCGGTGATGTCAGCGACAAAGCCCTCCACCAGCCCCTCCTGCCCAGGCTTGAGCAGCAAGTTCATCAAGACATCGAGATGACTGCCATCCTTGCGCCGCAACCGGGTTTCATAGCCGTGCAGACTGCTTTGGTGCCGGAGAATTTCGCCGATGTTCTCCAGCTCCTGCACGCCGTCAACGAACAGGGTACTGGCCAGATCGCTCAGGGAAAACAGCACTTCCTGTGGGTTCTGGTAGCCGAGCATGCGCGCCAAGGCCGGGTTGGCGGCGCGCATGCCATCTTGCAGGCTGGCCTGGAAGATCCCGTGGACGGCGTTTTCAAACAGCCATTTGTAGCGATTACGCTCCGCCTCCAGCTCGTCCAGACGCGCGGCGAGTTCCGGGTAATGGCTCTTGCGCGCTGAATGGCTGCCAAGCCCGAGCAATCCGGCCAGCGCCCGTTGCTGCTCGTCAGAGGGCTTCGCCATAGACAACCTCGACATCACGCTGGCTGGACTCGCGAGGGTTGGTCAGGATGCAGGGATCGTCCATCGCATGCTGTGACAGGAACGGAATGTCCGAAGTCCTGACCCCATGCAAACCGAGGGTTTCGTGAAAACCGATGGCATGTTTGAGGGCGATCAGGTGTTCGACCAGACGCCCACAGATCTGCCGGTGATTCAAGCCGCGGCAATCGATGCCCAGGGTTTCGGCGATCACCTTGAAACGGTCCGGCGCCGAGTTGTAATTGAACGCCACTACATGCTCGACCAGCACCGCGTTGCACAGGCCATGGGGCAGATCGAGAAAGCCGCCGAGGCTGTGGGACATCGCATGCACCGCACCGAGGATGGCGTTGGAGAACGCCAGCCCGGCCTGCATGCTGCCCAGCATGATTTTCTCGCGCAATGCGATGTCGCCCGGGTTGGCGATCATCTGCACCAGGTTGCCATTGATCAGGCGCATGGCCTCCAGCGCATGCGGATCGGTCAGCGGCCCATGGCCGGTGGACACGAAGGCTTCGATGGCATGCACCAACGCGTCGATACCAGTACAGGCCGACAGGAACGGGTCCATGCTCAGGGTGGTTTCCGGGTCGATCAGCGAAACGTCTGGCACCACGGCTTTGCTGACGATGGAAAACTTCATGCGCTCCTGCTGGTTGGAAATGATCACGAATTGCGAGACGTCCGCCGAAGTGCCGGCGGTGGTCGGAATCAGGATCAGCGGCGGGCTGGGCACGCGAATGGTGTCGACGCCCTCGAACTCGAGAATGCTGCGGCCATGGGCAACCACAATGCCGATGCCTTTACCGCAGTCCATCGGGCTGCCACCTCCGACGGCAACGATCACGTCGCAGTGGTTTTCCCGGTACATTTCGGCGCCGAGCATGACTTCTTCGACCCGTGGGTTGGGTGAGACGTCACTGTAAAGGCAGTATTCGATGCCCAGCGCTTGCAGGCTGGCTTCGACATCGGCAACCCAGCCGGCGGCAATTACACCGGGATCGCTGACCACCAGCACCTTGCGCGCACCAAAGGTCTTGGCGTAGTTACCGACACTATGCCGACTGCCGGCACCGAAGATGATTTCAGGCGAAACGAATTTACGCAGCTGGTTGAGACTCTGGCTCATTTGAAAGCCTGTTTTTATTGTTTTGGAAAGTACAAACCACACTAAACCATCCAGCTGCGAATGCAATCAGACCAATGGGTAGCCCATCCGGACTCACCGCCGCACCCCTGTAGGGTCATGCTGTTCACCTAAAAGAACGTTCGCACCCTTGTGGCGAGGGAGCTTGCTCCCGCTGGGGCGCGAAGCGGCCCTAAAAGGGACTGCTGCGCAGTCCAGTGGGACGGTGCGGCGATCCGACAAGCTCCCTCGCCACGGGTGTTCGTCCTAAAGTGAACTGCATGACGCTCGCCAGGCTAGCCGCGGTAGATCAGTTGCGAAGCTTTCGCATTGCGCAACGTCAGGTGCTCGATCCCCACCCCCGACGTTTCGGCTTCTTCGCGGGCCTTGAGAATCACCCCGTGATGCGGCGACTTGCTGCACACCGGGTCGGCATTGCTCGCATCGCCGGTCAGCATGAAGGCTTGGCAACGGCAGCCGCCCAGGTCCTTGTGTTTTTCATCGCAGGAGCGGCACGGCTCTTTCATCCAGTCATCGCCGCGAAAACGATTGAAACCGAAGGAGTCGTTCCAGATGTGCGCGATGCTGTGTTCGCGCACGTTGGGAAACGATACCGGCAATTGTCGGGCGCTGTGACAGGGCAAGGCCGTGCCATCCGGGGTGATGTCAAGAAACAGGTTGGCCCAGCCGTTCATGCAGGTTTTGGGACGTTCTTCGTAATAGTCCGGGGTGACGAAAATCAGCTTGCACGGGTGGCCCTGGGCTTCAAGGCGTTCACGGTATTGGTTAGTGATGCGCTCGGCGCGCTGCAATTGCTCGCGGGTGGGCAGCAGGCCGACGCGGTTGAGTTCCGCCCAGCCGTAGAACTGGCAGGTGGCCAATTCGACAAAGTCCGCCTCCAGCTCCAGGCACAGCTCGATGATCTGCGCGATCCGGTCGATGTTGTGCCGATGGGTGACGAAGTTCAGCACCATCGGATAGCCCTGGGCTTTCACCGCTCGGGCCATGGCGAGCTTCTGGGCAAAGGCCTTGTGCGAGCCGGCGAGCATGTTGTTCACCGCTTCGTCGGCCGCCTGGAAGCTGATCTGGATGTGATCCAGCCCGGCGATCTTGAAGTCGCGAATTTTCTGCTCGGTCAGGCCGATACCGGAGGTGATCAGGTTAGTGTAGTAGCCCATGTCCCGGGCGGCCTTGATCAGTTCAGCGAGGTCCTGGCGCACCAAGGGTTCACCGCCGGAAAAGCCCAATTGCGCGGCGCCCATGTCCCGCGCTTCGCGGAACACACGAATCCATTCTTGCGTGCTCAGCTCCTCGCCGTGCCGGGCAAAATCCAGTGGGTTGGAGCAATAAGGACATTGCAGCGGGCAGCGATAGGTCAGTTCGGCGAGCAGCCACAAGGGCGGTCCGGGAAGCGCCTCATTCGATCCAGAACTGCGCATGGGCCACCTCCAGAAACGCCAGCACGTCTTCGTCGATTCCGAATACGCCGGGGAAGTTCGCACTCAGTTGTTCGATGATCGCCGCCACGCTACGTTGACCATCCACCAGGTTGAGAATCTGCCCGGCACTGGCGTTGAGTTTGATCATGCCTTCGGGATAAAGCAGCACGTGGCAGTCCTGTCGGGGCTCCCATTGCAGGCGAAAACCGCGACGCAGGGCGGGTGACTGCTGACGGTTGATCAGGTTCACAACGCGATCCCCCGGTGCCAGACCTTATCGTCGGTGACCGTATGATACGGCGGGCGTTCGAGCTCGTAGGCCATGCTCATGGCATCGAGCATGCTCCACAGCACGTCGAGCTTGAATTGCAGGATCTGCAGCATCCGCTGCTGCCCCTCGGCGGTCACGTAGTGCGTCAACGTGATGCGCAACCCGTGTTCGACATCGCGTCTGGCCTGGCTCAAGCGCGTGCGGAAATAGTCATAGCCGGCGGTGTCGATCCACGGGTAATGGGTCGGCCAGGCGTCGAGCCGCGATTGATGGATCTGTGGCGCGAACAACTCGGTCAATGAACTGCTGGCTGCTTCCTGCCAACAGGCGCGACGGGCGAAATTGACGTAGGCGTCCACCGCAAAACGCACGCCAGGCAGCACCAATTCCTGGGACAGGATTTGCTCGCGATCCAAACCTACCGCTTCGCCAAGGCGCAACCAGGCTTCGATACCGCCCTCGCTGCCGGGAACGCCATCGTGGTCGAGAATCCGTTGCAGCCATTCCCGACGCACGTCGCGGTCCGGGCAATTGGCGAGAATCGCGGCGTCTTTGAGCGGGATGTTGACCTGATAATAGAAACGATTGGCGACCCAACCCTGGATCTGCTCGCGGCTGGCGCGGCCGGCGTACATGGCTTGATGGAATGGATGGTGGATGTGGTAGTAGGCGCCCTTGGCACGCAGGGCGGCTTCGAACTCGCTGGGGGACATGGGTGTGTCGGTCATTGCGGGTCTCCGGGAATCTTCGGTGTCTGTTCCGGCCTCTTCGCGGGCAAGCCCGCTCCCACAGGTTTTGTGGACACTGCCGAACCCTGTGGGAGCGGGCTTGCCCGCGAAGGCGTCCTTCGCTACAGCTCAATACTCATGCCGTCATAAGCCACTTCAATCCCCCGCCGCTCCAGCAAAGCCCGCTCGGCCGAGTCTTCATCGAGAATGGGATTGGTGTTGTTGATGTGGATCAGCACCTTGCGCTGGCGGTTCAAACCCTCCAGCAACTCCAGCATCCCGCCGGGGCCGCTTTGCGGGAGGTGCCCCATGTCGCTGCCCAGGCTCTGGCCAACTTCGCAGATAAGCATCTCGTCGTCGCGCCACAGGGTGCCGTCCAGCAGCAGGCAATCGGCACGTTGCATCCAGCCCAGGACTTCATCGTCAATCTGGCCAAGGCCCGGCGCATAGAACAACGAGGCGCCGCTGCGCACATCTTCGATGAACAGGCCAATGGTATCGCCCGGTTGCGGGTTGCCACGATTGGGCGAGTACGGCGGCGCATTGCTCACCAGCGGTATCGCGTGAAATCGCAAATGCCCGCAGGCCGGAATATGGAACGGCTGGCGATCGAGGCTCAGCGGTTGCCAGTGCAAACCGCCGTTCCAGTGCTCAAGCATGGTGAACAACGGGAAACCGCTGCTCAGGTCCCGATGCACGCGCTCGGTGCACCAGACGTCATGCGGGCAGCCTTCGCGCAGGCTGAGCAAACCGGTGCAATGGTCGATCTGGCTGTCCAGCAGGACGATGCCGGCGATGGCGCTGTCACGCAGGCGCCGCGCCGGTTGCATCGGGGCAAAACTCTCGAGTTGCGCGCGGATGTCCGGTGACGCATTGCACAGTACCCACTCCACACCGTCGTCACTCAAGGCAATCGACGACTGCGTACGACGCTGCGCCCGCAAGCTGCCATCGCGCACACCGGCGCACTGGCGGCAGTTGCAGTTCCACTGCGGGAAACCTCCGCCAGCGGCGGAACCAAGAACGCGGATATGCATGGCGGATGCTCCGGAAGGCAGGCCCGGCCAACACAGCGGCTGGCCGGGTGGTCAATCAACGGTTGGCGAAATACATCGTCACTTCGAAGCCAATGCGCAGATCGGTAAACGCGGGTTTAGTCCACATGGGTCATTCCTCTTCTTGTGCCGGGTGATTCCGGTAGAGCCATTAATGCATGGGGCGTTGAGTGCCCGAATGCTACTTTCGAAGGAGTTGGCGGGGTGATTTGGTAGGGGGTGCGCGGGGTGTCAGAGACGGCCAAATCGCGGGCAAGCCTTGCTCCTACAGGTAGTGTCCGATCCTGTAGGAGCAAGGCTTGCCCGCGATGACCGTTACACGGTTTCGTGTGGGATCAGAAAAACCCCAGCGGATTGATGTCGTAGCTCACCAGCAGGTTTTTGGTCTGCTGATAGTGATCGAGCATCATCTTGTGGGTTTCACGGCCGACGCCGGATTTCTTGTAGCCGCCGAACGCGGCGTGCGCCGGGTACAGGTGGTAGCAGTTGGTCCAGACACGACCGGCCTTGATGGCGCGGCCCATGCGATAGGCGCGGTTGATGTCGCGGGTCCACAGGCCGGCGCCGAGGCCGAACTCACTGTCGTTGGCAATCGCCAGGGCCTCGGCTTCATCCTTGAAGGTCGTCACGCCCACCACCGGGCCGAAGATTTCTTCCTGGAACACGCGCATCTTGTTGTGGCCCTTGAGCAGGGTCGGCTGGATGTAGTAACCGCTGGACAGGTCGCCCTCCAGACGCTCGGCCGCACCGCCGGTGAGCAATTCAGCGCCCTCCTCCTGGGCAATGGTCAGGTACGAGAGAATCTTGTCGTATTGCTGCTCGGACGCCTGGGCGCCGACCATGGTCTCGGTGTCCAGCGGGTTGCCGCGCTTGATCTTGACGATCTTCTTCATCACTTCGGCCATGAACGGCTCGTAGATCGATTCCTGCACCAGCGCCCGGGACGGGCAGGTGCAAACCTCGCCCTGGTTGAAGAATGCCAACACCAGGCCTTCGGCAGCTTTTTCGATGAACGCCGGCTCGGCGTTCATGATGTCTTCGAAGAAGATGTTCGGCGACTTGCCGCCCAGTTCGACGGTGGACGGGATGATGTTCTCGGCGGCGCAATGCATGATGTGCGCACCCACCGGGGTCGAGCCGGTGAAGGCGATCTTGGCGATGCGCTTGCTGGTGGCCAGCGCTTCGCCCGCTTCGCGCCCGAAACCCTGGACGATGTTCAGCACGCCCGCTGGCAGCAGGTCAGCGATCAGCTCAGCGAAGACCATGATCGACAGCGGCGTCTGTTCGGCAGGCTTGAGCACGATGCAGTTGCCGGCGGCCAGTGCCGGGGCAAGTTTCCAGGCGGCCATCAGCAGCGGAAAGTTCCACGGAATGATCTGCCCGACCACGCCCAGCGGTTCGTGGAAGTGATAGGCCGTGGTCAGTTCGTTGATTTCCGCCGCCCCGCCTTCCTGGGCGCGAATGCAGCCGGCGAAGTAGCGGAAGTGGTCGGCCGCCAGCGGCACGTCGGCGTTCAAAGTTTCGCGCACGGCCTTGCCGTTGTCCCAGGTTTCGGTGACGGCCAGGACCTCGAGGTTCTGTTCGATGCGGTCGGCGATTTTCAGCAATACCAGGGAACGGTCCTGGGCCGAGGTCTTGCCCCAGGCATCAGCAGCAGCATGGGCGGCGTCGAGGGCTTTTTCGATGTCGGCGGCGCTGGAACGCGGGAACTCGGCGATCACTTCACCGTTGACCGGCGAGGTGTTGGTGAAGTATTCGCCATTGATCGGCGCGACGAACTCGCCGCCGATGAAATTGCCGTAGCGCGGCTTGAAGGTAATGACGGCGCCTGGGGTTCCGGGTTGTGCGTAGATCATGGTGGGCCTCTGTCTGGGTCGATGCCTGTCGTACTGACAGACGATGAGCCGATACTAGAGAGCCCCGCGTGCCAGACGAATGCATCGTTGGCAGGAGGGACTCTCGTTATTTGGTAGTAGGTGATCGTTCCCACGCTCCGCGTGGGAATGCCTCAACGGACGCTCCGCGTTCGGCTTTTGGGACGCAGAGCGTCCCGGGCTGCTTTCCCACGCAGAGCGTGGGAACGATCAATTGCAGCGATCAGTGCTTGGCGACCAGGTCTTTGGGCAACTTGAACGTCCAGAGCATGCCGCCCTGGTTGAAGTCCTTCACGCGCTTGGCCACTTCGCCGCCCCACAACGGCACCGCGCCGCCCCAGCCGGACAGCACCGAGACGTATTGTTCGCCGTCCATTTCCCAGGTCACGGGCGAGCCGAGCACGCCGGAACCGGTCTGGAACTCCCAGACTTTCTCGCCGGTCTTGGCGTTGAACGCCTGCAGGAAGCCTTCGGGCGTGCCGGTGAACACCAGGTTGCCCTTGGTGGTCAGCACGCCGCCCCACAGAGGCGCGTAGTTCTTGTGACGCCAGACTTCCTTGCCGGTTTTTGGGTCGATGGCGCGCAGCACGCCGATGTAGTCCTCGTTCAACGGCTTGATGGTGAAACCCGCGCCGAGGAACGCCGCGCCTTTTTTGTAGGCGATGCCTTCGTTCCAGATGTCCATGCCCCATTCGTTGGAAGGCACATAGAACAACCCGGTGTCTCTGTTGTAAGCCATCGGCATCCAGTTTTTCGCACCGAGGAACGCCGGCGCAACGAACACCGAGCTGCCCTTGGCTTCGGAACCCGGGGCGCCGGGACGGCTGGCTTCGTTGTAGATCGGCCGGCCGTCCTTATCCAGGCCGGTGGCCCAGGTGATCTTGTCCACGAACGGGAAGCCACGGATGAATTTGCCGTTGGTGCGGTCGAGCACGTAGAAGAAACCGTTTCGGTCGGCCGTGGCCGCTGCCTTGATCTCCTTGCCGCCTTCGCTGTAGTTGAACGACACCAGCTCGTTCACGCCGTCGTAGTCCCAACCGTCGTGGGGCGTGCTCTGGAAGTGCCACTTGATGGTGCCGTCGTCCGGGTTGAGCGCCAGGCGCGATGAAGAGTAGAGGTTGTCGCCAGGGCGCAGGTGCGAGTTCCACGGCGCCGGGTTACCGGTGCCGAACAGCAGCAAGTTGGTTTCCGGGTCGTAATAACCGCCGAGCCAGGGGGCGGCACCGCCGGTTTTCCAGAGGTCGCCAGGCCAGGTTTTGCCCGCCTCGCCGCCAGAGATGCCGTTCTCCACCGCTTTGCCGTCCTTGTAGACGTAGCCCATGTGGCCTTCGACCGTTGGCCGCGACCACAACAACTGACCATTTTTCGGATCGTAGGCTTCGATCTTGCCCACAACGCCGAACTCGCCGCCGGCCACGCCGGTAATCAGCTTGCCATTGATCACCAGCGGCGCGGCACTGATCGAATACCCTTCCTTGTGGTCGGCGACTTTCTTGCTCCAGACCACCTTGCCGGTGTCCTTGTTCAACGCCACGAGTTTGGCATCGAGGGTGCCGAAAATCACCAGATCGCCGTACAGCGCAACGCCCCGGTTGATCACGTCACAGCAAGGGCGGATGTCATCGGGCAGGCGTGCATCGTATTGCCAGAGTTTTTTGCCGGTGCGTGCATCCACGGCGAACACCCGCGAGTAGGAGCCGGTCAGGTACATCACGCCGTCCTTGACCATCGGCTGCGCTTGCTGGCCACGCTGTTTTTCTCCGCCGAAGGAGAACGCCCAGGCCGGCCGCAGCTCCTTGACGTTGTCGACGTTGAGAATATCCAGCGGGCTGTAGCGCTGCCCCTGAACGCCCAGGCCGTTGGTCACGACCTGCTCCGGGTTCTTTGGGTCCTGGAGAATGTCCTGGTCGGAAACCCCGGCCAAGGCCTGGCCGGACAACAGCATGGCACTGAGCAGCAGGCTCAAGACGAAGGGCTGGCGACGTGCGGGTTGGGTCATGACGGCTTCCTCTGCGGATTTTTGTTATGCCCGGGAAATTTTCCCGGTCTGGTGCAGATTCTTGGGCGCCGCCACCCTGGCCACAATTGGCCGCAATGTGGAGATTTCTAGTTCCTTGGTACAGGTTCGGAGGAGATGAGTGCTGACTGATCGTTCCCACGCTCTGCGTGGGAACGATCATTGCCTGTTATTCGCGGCGGAATCGACACGGGGCATTTGTGCGCGCTCGTAGCGCGGGTACAGATGGCTGACGCTGCGGATCAGTTCATAACGGCTCAGGTTGATCCCGGCGAAGCGTTCAGGGATGGGGCTGCGGATCATCTCCGCCATGTCGTGGCCATTGGCGGCACCGTCGCGCATGAGCTGATCGAGCCAGTTCAGGTAATCGCGCATTTGCTCGAAGGGTTGTCGATCGCTCGCCACCGGTCCATGGCCCGGCACGACGTGTGTCCAGGGCAAGCTCTGGAGGGCGGCGATGTCCGCCAGCCATACCGACAGCCCGGGACTGTTGGGCGTGGTCAATGCCCGCTGATAAAACACCAGGTCCCCGGCAAACAGCACACCGGTTCGCTGGTCGAGAATAGCCAGATCCGCGCCCGTATGCCCACCCAGGCTCAGCAAGCGCAGATCATGATTCCCAAAACTTTTCACACCAGGGGTCAGCGTCAGCGTCGGCAACACCACTTCGGTACCGCGCATCCAGTCGCCGACCATCCGGTACATGTTCTCGGCCATGGCATCGCCTTGCCGGTGCAACAGCTCGGTGGTGCCGGCCAAGGCGCCGATCGGCACGTCACTGAAGGCCTGATTGCCCAGCACATGGTCCGGGTGGTGATGGGTCAGCAACACCTCGATCACCGGCTTGTCGGTGGTGGCGGCAATGGCCTTGCGCATCGCTTCGCCGTAACGCCGGGACGGCCCGGTGTCGATCACCACCACACCGCGTTCAGTGACGATAAACGCGGTATTGACGATGTTGCCGCCGTTGGTCTTGGCGAAATTGTCGGTACTGCCCTCCAGCAGCCAGGTGTCCTCGGCGATCTGCCGGGGCTTGAGCACGTATTCCAGGTCGGCCATGACCGGCAGGCTGACGCTTAACACCATCATCAGGATCCAGCGCATGCTACGCTCCTTGGGGTCAGGGGATCGACGCATCGAACTCATTGCCGCTGTTGTCCCGCAGCAACAGCCGCGTTTGCCCTGCCCCCTCGATATCGAACGCCAGGCTGGGATTTTCACTGACGGCAGGAAACAGCTCCAGCCGGGCCAGCACTTGCTCGTTGTGGTCGCGCAGCTCGGCATGGTTGATGAAAAATTCCGGAATGCCGCTGACCATGCCGTTGTCCATCGGGTGGGCTATCTGCATACGCAAGCGGCTGACCCCGTCCCGGGGATAGCGCCCGCCGAGCACTTCGCCGATGTGCTCCTCCCAGCCCGGTTGAGTGCGCACCACACTTGGCGCGGTGCAGCCGCCACCCGCCGCGTCGATCAAGGCTGAACCGACATGCCACACGCCGTCGCGGGTCAACACCGCTGCGCGCAAGGGCGTTGCCTGCTCAATGCGAATGCGCAATGACAGCCAGGGTAAAACCGAACCCAGCGGCTGGAAGTCGACGATTTTCGGCAGCGGGTTCAACTCTGCCCAGGCGAGGATTCTCACCACATCGCCCTTGAACGCCCGAGCGTCGATTTCCAGCGGCACCTGCCGGGCGTCTTCGGCAAACGGCGGTGCGAGCAACTTGACCCGTTCATCAAAAACGAACGGCGCATTGCCGAGCAATTGCTGGTGATAGAACGCCCACATCACTGAAGGCACCGGGTCCTTACCGGGATCGATAGCGTGCGCCTGCGGGGCCAGGCTCAGCCAGCAGGCCAACAGACAACTCCCTCGCCATTTCATCGCCTGCTCCTATTGATACATCTCGGGCACGTCGTACCGCAGGCCGTAATGACCGTAGAGGGTCTTCAGCGTGCCGTCACGGATCAGGCCTTCCAGGGCCTCTTCCACGGCATAAGCCAATTGCCGGTTGCTTTCATGCACCGCCATGCCGATTTCCCACAGCTGTTTGCCCATGTTCGGGTACGCGTTCTCGGCCAGTGCTACTTGTGGGTCGGCTGCTTCATGCACCTGCCAGTCGATTTCGCCGCGCATGGCCATCACCGCGTCGACCTCACCGACCTTCATCGCGGCAAATGCCTGGGGCACACCCGGATAGTGATGGGTCTTGCCGGCGAGCATGCCGTTGAATACCGAGGTCAGGTAGAACGACGGCACGCTGTCGACTTCAACGCCGATCGGGTGCTGCTCGAACACCGCGACGCTGGCCACCTTGTCCAGCCGTCGGCGGTCATAGGCCACCTGCCATTGTTCGGTCTGGTACGGACCGAACATCACCACTTGGCCGTTGACCAGCTCACCGAGCTCGTTGCGCTTCTGCGCGTAGTCATGGTCGTAGGGAACGCGCATCATCAGGTCGGCCAGTTGCTGGTTGTGCAAGGCACTGGCACGCCAGATGTAATCGCGCAGGTCGTCGTCGAGCTTTTCCCCGGCCGGCGCCCAGATCAGCGTCAGGCGCACGCCGAGCGCCTTGGCCAACGCTTCGGCGAGCTCGACATCGACGCCGCGAGGCTGCCCGTTACGCTCAAAACTGTAGGGGGCAAAGTCCTTGTAGACCGCCACCTTCAACTCACCGGCGGCGATCATTTCGTCGTAGTTGCGTACCTGCGCGTGCACCACTTGCAAACACAGCGACAGCGCGCAGACCAACACCGCCAGCAGACGCATGGGTCACTCCTCGACGCGCACGGTATCCAGATAAGTGCGTACTGCCCACAGGGCTTCCTGACTCAGGTAATCCGCCATTTTCGGCATGTACACTCGACCGTCACGTACCGCGCCATGGCGCACACGCTCGACGAACCATTCATCGCCCGCCTCGCCGACATCCAGCATGCGCAAGTCCGGGGCGATGCCACCGGACTTGGCTTCCAGGCCGTGACAGGCCGCGCAGTTCTGGTTGTAGGCAGACGCACCGATCTCCACCGCCTTGTCGTGTTCCGGCGCGGCGCGATACGGGTTCACCGCGGCCCAGCCATCAGCATCGAGTTGCACCCCCGCATCCTTGATCGGGGTCAGGCCCTGGGTGGCGACGGCCTGTGGCACCACATTGCCGTGGGCCCAGGCGGAGCCCGCGCCGATAAGACCGGCCAACAGTCCGGTGATGAGCAAGGCGTTGCGTTTTGTTGTCATTGTTATGCCCTCTGGATTGCACGCAGAACCTCTTGGCTGAGGCTATGGCAGCCATCTTAGAAACGGCGCCGCACTCACCCCATGCTGCTTTGGTGGTCGCCGCCTACTTCCTTGGTAGTAAGGCGCTGGATGGACGCCACCGGTACTTTCTGCATATTTTCACGGCACCACAGGCTTCCTATGCTGGCGCTAACGGTCATGGAGAACCTTATGCGCCAGCTTGCCCCTTACGCCCTGATCTACCTGCTGGCGATTGTTTGCGCCGCCGGCCTGGCCACCCGAAGCCAGGCCGCCGATGCGCCCCTGAAGGTGCGAATCGGCTACCTGGGTTACCGCCCCGATCCGGGTCCGTTGCTGTCGAACGTCATCCCCGAACCCACCGATGCCGGGCTGCGCGGCGCCGAACTGGCGATCATCGACAGCAACAGCACCGGGCGCTTTCTCAACCACGGCTACAGCCTGGTCAGCGCCAGCGTCGACAGCCCCGAAGCTTTGCTCGATGCGGCCAAGACGCAGCATGAACAAGGCCTGCGCCTCTTCGTGGTCAATGCCCCCGCGGCCAGCCTGCGCCAGTTGAGTGCGGCACTGCCCGACAGTCTGCTGTTCAACGCCGGCAGTGCCGATGACAGTCTGCGCACCACCGATTGCCTGCCCAACGTGCTGCACACCTTGCCGAGCCGGGCGATGCTCGCCGATGCACTGGTGCAGTTTCTGGTGCTGCGTAAATGGCAACGGGCGCTGCTGATTGTCGGCCCGACGCCGGACGATCAAGCCTATGCCGCCGCCCTGCGCCGCGCAGCCAAGCGCTTCGGCCTGCAATGGGTGGCGGAAAAACCCTGGAGCTTCGATAACGACCAGCGCCGCAGCGCCCAGGCCGATATGCCGCTGTTCACCCAGACTGCCGAATACGACGTAGTACTGGTGGCTGATGAGCGTGGCGACTTCGGCGAATACGTGCCCTACCAGACCTGGTACCCGCGCCCGGTCGCCGGCACCCAGGGCCTGACCCCGGTGGGCTGGCACAAGACCGTGGAAACCTACGGCGCCGCCCAATTGCAAAAACGCTTCGAAGCCCTGAGCGGGCGCTGGATGAATGACCGCGATTTTGCCGCCTGGATGGCCGTGCGCAGTATCGCCAGCGCCGTGAGCAAGTTGCGCCAGACCGAGCCGATGGCGATCCGTACGCTGCAAATCAGCGACCAATTGCCCCTCGACGGTTTCAAGGGTCGCAAGCTCAGTTACCGGCCCTGGAACGGCCAGTTGCGCCAGCCGATTCCGATTGTCCAGCCCCGGGCGCTGGTCAGCACTTCTCCCCAGGACGGCTTTCTGCACCCGTTCAACGAAATGGACAGCCTGGGCTACGACAAGCCTGAGGTTACTTGCCGCTTTCCGTGATCCGATAACCACAACAACAAGGAATCTGCCATGCGCCGCACCCTGCTTTCATGCGCCCTGCTCTTCGCCGCCGGCCATGCCGCTGCCAGTACGGCCTGGGTCTCCAACGAAAAGGACAACAACCTGAGCCTGATCGACATGCAGACCCTGCAAGTCACCGAGACCCTGCCGGTCGGCCAGCGCCCTCGCGGCCTGCTGCTGTCCCATGACAATAAGCTGTTGTACATCTGCGCCAGTGACTCGGACCGCGTTCAGGTGATGGATGTGGCGACGCGCAAGATCATCAAGGAATTGCCCTCGGGCAAGGATCCCGAACAATTTGCCTTGCACCCCAACAACCGCTGGCTGTATGTCTCCAACGAAGACGATGCACTGGTCACCGTGATCGACACCGAGACCTCCAAGGTGCTCGGCCAGATCAACGTCGGTGTCGAACCCGAAGGCATGGCCGTCAGCCCTGACGGCAAGTGGGCGGTGAACACCAGCGAAACCACCAACATGCTGCACTGGATCGACACCAGCACCCAGACGCTGGCCGACAGCACCCTGGTGGATCAACGACCGCGTTTCGTTGAGTTTTCCCCGGACGGCGCTCAGTTGTGGGCTTCGGCGGAAATCGGCGGCACCGTGACCATTCTGGATGTGGCCAGCCGCAACGTGCTCAAGACCCTGAACTTCCAGATCAAGGGTGTGCACCCGGACAAGGTCCAGCCGGTCGGCGTCAAACTCAGCGCCGACGGCAAGTACGGCTTCGTCGCACTCGGCCCGGCCAATCATGTGGCGGTGATCGATGCCAAGACTTTCGAGATCCTCGATTACCTGCTGGTGGGTCGGCGAGTCTGGCAGATGGCGTTCACACCGGATCAGAAACAGTTACTGGCCACCAATGGCGTCAGCGGCGATGTCTCGGTGATCGATGTCGACAGTCTCAAGGTCAGCAAATCGGTGAAGGTCGGGCGCTATCCCTGGGGCGTGGTGGTGACGCCATGAACGCCCTTGAAGTCATTGACCTGAGCTTTGCCTATGGCGCCCGGGAGGCCTTGGGCAAAGTGAGTTTCGGCCTGGGGCCCGGGCGTTTCGCCGCGCTGCTGGGGCCCAACGGCGCCGGCAAGTCGACCCTGATTGCCCTGCTGACCCGGCTCTATGATCTGCAGCACGGCGAAATCCGCGTCGGTGGCTGTTCATTGCGCAGCGCGGCACGCCCGGCGCTCAGGCAATTGGGCGTGGTGTTCCAGCAAAGCACCCTGGACCTGGACCTCAGCGTCGAGCAGAACCTGCGTTATCACGCGGCATTGCATGGCCTGTCCCGGCGTCAGACCGACCTTCGGGTCGACGCCGAACTGACCCGCCAAGCCCTGACCGAGCGCCGCCGAGAACGCGTACGCGAACTCAACGGTGGTCATCGTCGCCGGGTGGAAATTGCCCGCGCCCTGCTCCACCAGCCGCGTCTGTTGTTGCTGGACGAAGCCAGTGTCGGGCTCGACCCGGCAAGTCGCCTGGCGCTCAACCAGCACCTGCGCAGTCTGTGTCGCGAGGAGCGCATCAGTGTGCTCTGGACCACCCACCTGCTCGACGAAGTGCAACCCAGCGACGACTTGCTGATCCTGCATCAAGGCAGACTGGTGGCCAGCGGACAGGCCAATGCCCTGAGCCTGGAGCACGGCGGTGACCTCGGCTCGGCCTTCACTCGCCTTACGACATCTGGGGTGGCCCAATGAACGCTTACTGGCAATGTTTCAGCGGTATCGTTTGGCGCGAATGGCTACGCTTTGTGCTGCAACGCACGCGATTTCTCAGCGCCCTGGTGCGGCCATTGCTGTGGTTGCTGGTGTTCGCGGCAGGCTTTCGTGCTGCATTGGGGATCGCGATCATCGAACCCTACGACACTTACATTCCGTACGAGGTCTACATCATTCCCGGCCTGGCCTGCATGATCCTGCTGTTCAACGGCATGCAGGGCTCATTGTCGATGGTCTACGACCGTGAAATGGGCAGTATGCGCGTGCTGTTGACCAGCCCTTTGCCGCGTACCTTTCTGCTGTGCAGCAAGCTGCTGGCCACTTCACTGATTTCGCTGTTGCAGGTGTATGCGTTCCTGGCGATTGCCTGGGCCTATGGCGTGCGGCCACCGGCCATGGGCCTGTTGCTGGCGTTACCGGCGCTGCTGCTGGTGGCGTTGATGCTCAGCGCACTGGGCCTGTTGCTGTCGAACGCGATCCGCCAGTTGGAGAACTTTGCCGGGGTGATGAATTTCGTGATTTTCCCGATGTTTTTCCTGTCGTCGGCGCTGTACCCGCTGTGGAAAATGCGCGAGGCCAGCGAATGGCTGTATTGGCTGTGTGCGGTGAATCCGTTCAGCCATGCCGTGGAGCTGGTACGGTTCGCCCTGTATGAACGGTTCAATCCACTGGCGCTGGCGGTGTGCATGGGTCTGACGCTGCTGTTTGCGTTGTTCGCCGTACTGACCTTCAACCCACAGCATGCAGCCTTGCGCAAGGCCGGGTGACAGCACATCGCTCCCACAATTGAGCTTCAACAGGGGAAATTACTACTTTAGTACTGGTTTCCCTGTCTATCGTCGCATTCCCAACGTCCCCCGACTGGCATGTAATGAGGCCATAACTATAAGGACTCAATCCCATGCCGCGTGTCCGACGCTGTCTGCTGCGCCCTTGCCTCGCCGCCCTGTCGCTGAGCCTCGTACTGGGTGTCGCGCAGGCCGATACCCGACTGTTCTCTGCCGACGGCTATCGCATCGACCTGTATCGAAGCCCGACGCCGACCCAGTTACCAGGCGCAACCATCGTCGACACCCCTGCCCTGCAATTGTTGCTTGAACAACAGCCGCGCCCGCTGCTGATCGACGTCTACCGGCGGCAATGGCTGCAAGGCCGGTTCATCGAAGACACGCCCCACGAAAACCTGCCCGGCAGCCATTGGCTGGCCAATACCGGCGACGGTGAACTGACGCCGCAATGGCAGGATTATTTCGCCGCCCACCTGAAAAAGCTGACCGCCGGCGACCCGACGCAACCGCTGGTCTTCTATTGCCGCTCTGACTGCTGGTTGAGCTGGAACGCGGTCAAGCGTGCGGGCGCCATGGGCTATAAGACGTTGTATTGGTATCGCGATGGCCTGGACGCCTGGCAAGCGGCCAGTCTGCCAGTGTCGCCTGCCCGCCCGGAGCCCTTTCCCTGAGCTTTACGCCTGCGTGTTATTGCCACACCATAATCAAAATAATGAGGTGAAAGGCCATGTACAAAATCCTGATTGCCGACGATCACCCGCTGTTTCGCGAAGCCATTCACAACGTCATCAGCGACGGTTTTGCCGGCAGCGAAGTGATGGAAACCGCTGACCTGGACAGCGCCTTGGCCCTGACCCAGGAACATGACGACCTGGACCTGATTCTGCTCGATTTGAACATGCCCGGCATGCATGGGCTCAATGGCCTGATCAACCTGCGTAACGAAGCACCGACCATTCCAGTGGTGATCGTTTCCGCCGAGCAGGACAAGCAGATTGTCCTGCAAGCCATCACTTATGGGGCGGTGGGTTTCATCACCAAGTCGTCACCGCGTGCCCAGATGACCGACGCCATCCAGCAAATTCTCAATGGCAATGTCTACTTGCCTCCAGACATCATCCGCACTGCCAAAAGCAGCACCCACCGGCGGATGAACGACACCCCGGCGTTCCCGCCCGAACTGCTGCAAGCCCTGACCCGCAAGCAACTGCAAGTGCTGGAACGGATGACCAAGGGCGAGTCGAACAAGCAGATCGCCTACACCCTGGAAATTGCCGAAACCACGGTCAAGGCCCATGTCTCGGCAATCCTGCGCAAGCTCAACGTGCACAATCGAGTGCAGGCGATCCTGAGTGCCGGGGATATTGATTTCGGCTCTTATCTGCGGCGTTGAAACAGAAGATCGCGACGCTTCCATCGCTGGCAAGCCAGCTCCCACAGGGTTTTGTGAACAGCACACATCCACTGTGGGAGCTGGCTTGCCAGC
>NZ_RCNY01000052.1:0-52220 GCF_004307635.1 Pseudomonas sp. Sample_22 | reverse complement strand
CTCCCACAGGGTTTTGTGAACAGCACACATCCACTGTGGGAGCTGGCTTGCCAGCGATGAGGCCCTCACAAACACCGACAGGCTCATGGCCTTGCGAGCAAATGACTCCCACAGGGTTTTGTGAACAGCACACATCCACTGTGGGAGCTGGCTTGCCAGCGATGAGGCCCTCACAAACACCGACAGGCTCATGGCCTTGCGAGCAAATGACTCATCGCCGTCTTCAGCTTCATCGGCCGCACCGGTTTGTGCATCAGCGTGTGACCCAGTTCGCGGATCTGCTGCTTGAGTTCATTGCTGTAGTTGGCGGTGATCATCATCGCCGGGACCGCTGACTTACGACCGGCATTGATGCGCGCCACGGCGTCGACGCCGTTCAGTTCGTTGTCCAGGTGATAATCAGCAATCAGCAGGTCGGCCTCGGCGTGGTAGTTGTCCGTTTGCCGCGCGAGGTCCTGTTCCGACAACGCCGTTACCACTCGACATCCCCACCCTTCCAGCAACGTGCGCATGCCGGCGCAAATGGTCGCATCGTTGTCCAGCACCCATATCCGAGCCCCACGCAGGCGCTCAAGCATCGGCTCGCTCATCTGCAACGTCGGCGGTGCTGCAGGCGCGGTGGCGCTGATTGGCACTTCGACCGAGAACATCGAGCCCTGGCCAGGCCATGAACGCACCTGAATGCGATGGCTGAGGATACCGGCAATTTTCTCGACAATCGCCAGACCCAGGCCCAGACCGCGATCCTGGTCCGGGCGCTGCACATCACCGCGCTTGAACTCCTGGAAAATCTCCTCCAGACGATGCTCGGCAATGCCCATGCCGCTGTCCCAGACCTCGATCGTCAGGCGCTGCCGATGACGGCGACAACCGAGCACCACACGACCTTTGCTGGTGTAGCGAATCGCATTGCTCAGCAGGTTACGCAGAATGCGCGCCAGCAACTGAATGTCGCTGCGCACCAACGCCGAACAGCCGATGTAGCGCAGTTGCAGGCCTTCACTGAGTGCCACCTGGGTGTACTCGGCGGCCAGGTTGTCCAACAATTCACTGAGGGCGAACGGCGCAATGTCAGCCTTGATCACCCCCGCATCGAGTTTGGAAATATCCACCAGGGTGCCGAGCAGATTCTCCACGTCTTCCAGGGAATTGCTCACGTTGCGCACCAGAATCTCGCTGGCCATCGGCTCGCGCCGTTCCAGCAAGGCGCTGGTGAACAGGCGTGCGGCGTTCAATGGTTGCAGCAGGTCGTGACTGACCGCAGCGAGGAACTTGGTTTTCGACAGGTTGGCCTGTTCGGCTTCCTGCTTGGCCTCGCGCAAGCGTGACTCGACCAGGCGCCGCTCACCGATTTCGCGCAACAATTGATCGTTGAGAGTGGTCAATTCCGCCGTGCGCTCGCGCACCCGCAACTCAAGGTTCTGATACGCCTGATGCAGCGCCTCGGCCGTGCGGCGGCGCTCTGTGATATCGCGAATCAGCACGAAGATCCCTACCACCTCTCCATTGGCCAAACGGTTAGGCACATAGGAACGCAGCATGTAGCGCTCCTGGTTGTTGACGTTGGTTTCAGCAAACTCGAAGGTCACGCTCTCCCCCGCCAATGCCCTGGCCACGTAGGATTCCAGGCGCTGGTAATGCTGTTCACTGTGCACTTCGCGCAAGCTCTGGCCGAGCATTACGCCCCGCGGCCAGCAATACCATTCTTCGTAGACCTTGTTGGTGAACTCGTAGACCAGGTCGGCATTGAGGTAGGCGATCAATGCCGGCACGTGATCGGTGATCAGGCGGATCCAGCGCTCGCTTTCACTCAGGGCCTCGGCGTGCTGATAGCGTTCGGTGATGTCGGTAAAGGTGTTGACGAAGCCGCCTGTCGGCAATGGATGGGTGCGGATTTCCAGGACCCGGCCGTCGTATAAACGCTGTTCGCATTCGCGTATCGGGCGACCGTTGCCATCGCGGCTGAACGGGGTCAGCAGGGTCAACTCGCTGTCGCCAATCACCTCGGCAAACGGCCGGTGGGCAGCTACCGGTGCCAGCCCGCTCAATTCCAGGAAACGCCGGTTCCATAACTCCAGAATGCCCTCGGCGCTGACCATCGCCACCCCTTGCGAGAGGTTGTCGACCGCGCGCTGCAATAGATGCGACTTCTGCGCGACCGCCTGTTCGCGGCGCATGGTTTCGCTGAGTTTGACGTCGGTGATGTCGATGAACAGAATCACCCGCCCGCCTTCCTGGGTCGGCCGCTCGCTGACTTGCAGCCAGCGCCCGTTCTGCAGGCGATACAGCAGGTTTTCATCGGCATGCCCGCGAGGCTCTTCGGTGAACAGGCCGTTGCTCATCATCAGGCGCTTGACCTCGCTCAGGCGCATGCCAGCGTTGATTCGTACTCGGCTCTTGCTCCAGAACGCCTTGAAACGACTGTTGAACAGCACAATGCGCTGCTCGGCGTCGAACAGCACAAATGCGTCCGAAATGCTTTCGATGGCATCGATCAGGTGTTGGTGCGCCGTTTCCGCACGCAGGCGGGCTTCGCTGAGCAGATGATTGCCGGCCTTGAGTTCGGCCATGGCCTGGTTCAGCGCATCGGTGCGCTCGCGCACTTGCTCGGCCAGCACGACCGAATGCTGGAA
Organism: Pseudomonas sp. Sample_22; assembly: GCF_004307635.1. Taxonomy (NCBI): domain Bacteria; kingdom Pseudomonadati; phylum Pseudomonadota; class Gammaproteobacteria; order Pseudomonadales; family Pseudomonadaceae; genus Pseudomonas; species Pseudomonas sp. Sample_22. The sequence goes on along the minus strand of NZ_RCNY01000052.1, from coordinate 49,587 downwards.
GGCCGCGTACGGATCATTGCCGCGAGTCACCCCGGATTCGACCCGCTCGATCAGCGCACCATTGATGCGTTGCAGTTTGTGGTTTTCAAGACGCAGCCTGGCGAGTTCGGCCTGCAGTTCAGCGATGTCCTGGGGCACGGCCGCGGGCAATGGCAACGCCGGTGAAGGTCTGGTTGATGTGCATGCCATTGAACTGTTCTCCATAGGTGTTGAAACCCATCACCCGTTGCTCACGCAAAAAACTGCCGATCTGTTCAAGGCTGCCATCGTCTTCGAGCTCCAGGCGTCGCAGGAAACAGTCGCACCCGATGGTCAACAGCAACTCCCCCAGGCGCGCCTGCAAGCCCTCGAACAGATTTTGCAGGTTCGGCAGCATCGGGCCTGGGGTCATGGCGGTCAGAACGATGCCGTTTTCCACGGCGCAGTAGAAACTCAGGCTCAGGTCCGGATGCACCTGCTGGATGGCCCGCACGTAGTACTGATCATTGATGCGCACGGCCAGCGGGTGTGCGGCGAAGACCCGGTGATCGAGTTGCGCCACCGGCACGCCGATATGCCGGGCATACTCGGCGGCGGCCGGTTCGGCATTCAGTTCGAACACCCGGCGCAAGGCATTGTCGGCCCCCGTGACCACCAACTTCTCGGCGCGCGGCATTACGTGGTGGGTGGTGAATACTTCGAAATCCAGCCAGGTATTGACCAATACCACCACGGCGGCGCCACTGTAAAACTCGCCATCGAAGTACACATGGGTATGCGTCAGGTAGTTATCGTCGCCGGCCGAACCACCAAAATGCGGAATGTCGCCCAAGGCCGCGCTCAGCGCCGCCAGGACCATTTCTTCACGGCTGGACAGGCCATCAAGCAGGGTCAGGGCAAAACTGTTGCCCTTGATCGGCGCCAGAGTATTGCTGCGACAGCCACTGACCAGGCGCTCGACCATTTGCTGGGCGTCGATCAGGCTGAAGTGCTCCATTTGATCGATCAGCTCCACCGCGATTGAAAAATGCCGATGATCGAAGCCCACCGCCGTCACGCAATTGCGTCCGTAGCCCAGCGGCGTGATTTCTCCGGCGCTGGTGCAACCCGCCAGCCGAATGCCACCGAAGCTTTGCTGCAAGGCCTTGCCCAACGCCTGCAAGTCGTACTCGGCTGAACAGAAAAACAGCACGAACCCCAGGTGCGGATGCAACAACTGCCGCGCCAGCTCCTGCGCCACCTGAAAGGCATCGGTGGCCTGGGACATTGCACTGACGACCCCTTCGCTCTGCTGCATCATCGCCTCCGGCAGGCGCGTGTATGAGGCACGAGTGTACGAAGTCTGTGGGGTGCGACGAATGCTACTTGGGTAGCGGGTAACCGCTTCGATGGGATGAGACGGTTGGCGGCCCTGGCCGCGATGCGCACGGCCAGGGCCACCAGCCGGGGTTACCAGGTCAGCACCGCACCCACCGCAAAAGTATCGGTGTCTTCGTTCTGTTCATCGGTGTCGTGACCGTTGATTTCGAACTGGTTGTATTCGGCCACCAGCTTGAGGTTGTCGTTCACGTCATGGAACAACGCGATGCCGCGAGTCTCGTAGTCCGCTCCGCTGCCCACCACGCCGTTGCCGTCGTCATTGGTCTTGCCGTAGGACAAGGCCAGGCGGTTCTTGCCCAGTTTGTAGGAGCCCTGCATCAAGTAGCCGTCGCTGTCGACGTTGCGCAGGGTCGGCTCACCCGCATTGTTGGTAAAGAACGGGTTGATACCCTTGGCCTGGAAACCGGACCCGGTCAGAGACAGGCCGCCCATCTTCGCCTGCACGCCATAACCGAGCCCTTTGGAGGTGACTGTCTCGACGGTCGAATCGGTGTTGTCCGAAGTCTGGTAGCTGCCGTTGACCCAGCTGTAGATCTTTGCCCCCGCCACGTCGAACTGATAGGTGATTTCACTCTCGGTACGCGGGTTTTCCTGATAGGCCTTGCCCGTCGGGCTGCTGTCGTTGGTGTCCACCGGGTCCATGATGCCGACCGCCACGCGCAGACCGTCCATCACCGGGGTGCGATAGGTGATCTGCGAGGTCGGGAACGGGTACGGGTAACCGGTACCGATGTTGCCGAACGAGACCCCGCCGCCATCCACCAGCCCCAACGTATCGCTGACCTGACCGTAACCGGCGAGCATTTCGTCGAGCAGGATGTTGGAACGGGCGAACAGACCGAAGTCCTTGCCGATCAGCACTTCACCCCACTGCGGGTTGGCCACTGTTCCATAGAACTGCCGCACATCGATGGCGGTATCGGTGCCGTTGGTTTCACTGTCGTTGATGGTGACCCAAAACGATGCCCGGGCACCGAGCTTGAGGTCGTCAACTTGCTTGCCCATGTTGAACCCCAGGTAGTTGGGCAGAAAGCCCATCTTCACCCGCGACTGCCGACGATCGTACTGATCGCCAGCGCGGTCCACATCGCTGTTGACGTAAAAGGCGTTGATGTAACCGTCGGTGGAAAATGTGGTCTGGTCTTTGTCGTACAGCATGATCTCTGCCTCGGCCACTGGGGTCAGGCCGAGCGCGTACAGGCTGGCAATGAACGCTGGCAGAAAACGCTGGGTGAATTTCTTATTGTTGTGCATGGGGCGCTCCGAAACGGGGGACGAAGTGTCGGAGGCGATTATCGAAACCTGACAGGCGGCGCCATACGCTGCCTTGGGGCTGGTTTTCAGGTGCTTTGGATTGGCCAGCGGCGCGTGACTACAACGGCGTAAGACCGCCTGTCGGCGAGGCTTGCCACTTAGGGCTTAGGCCTGCCGACGCAACTGGCGTTCGCAGGAACCGGTACTGGCTAGGCGTTGGCGCTGAACAGCATGTAGGCGGCGACCACCAGGCAGATACTGGCAAACCCCACCTGCAACGCCCGCGCCGGCACCCGCGCACTAAGTTTGCGGCCGATGAGCATGCCGACAATGCTCGAGATGATGAACACGATGCCCACGCCATCGATGCGCACCCCGGCGTGGAAAGCACCGATCACGCCGATGGCCGAGATCAGGCTGATCACCATCAGCGACGTGGCAACGATCCCGCGCATCTGCACGTCGGTCAGTTGCTTGAAGGCCGGCACGATCAGGAACCCGCCGCCGACGCCCAGCAATCCCGAGACAACGCCGGTCACCGCCCCTAGCGCGGCGAGGGTCGCGGTGCATTTGGCGGTCCAGGAAAAGCGCCCGGTCTGTTGGTCGAGCATGCAGTTTTTCTGGCCCCAGTTGGCGTGACCGTGATCGCTTGGCCCTTGATCCTTGCGCTCACGGCGCAGCATTCGTGCGGCCACCATGACCATCAGCAGGCTGAACAGGACCATCAGGATTTTTTCCGGCAACTGATGGGCAAAGTAGATGCCCACCGGCGAAAACACCGCACCGAGTGCCGCAATCAACAACGCCGCGCGGTAGCGCACCAGGCCATGACGCAGGCCGTCGATGGCGCCGACCGCCGCCGCACTGCCCACCGCAAACAACGCGACGGGCGCCGCCGTAGTCATGCTCCAACCCAGGCCCAGCACCAGCGCCGGCACGGCCAGAATGCCCCCGCCGGCGCCGGTCAAACCCAACACCAAACCCATGACTACACCGAAAAAACTCGCCAGCAACATAGAACGCTCGTAATCCATGACAAAGGCCGGGAACGCCCGGTATCGATAGCGTGACAGGATAGAGCCCAGCCGGATTTTTCGATAACAGAAATGACGCAGGGGCTGGTCAGCGCAGGGAAAATGAAACTAACCTCATGACTTGTTCACCAAGAAACAATCCTCATGCCTGCCCTGATTGAAGCTTTTTTCGACGATGCCTCCTCTACCTACAGTTACGTGATCTACGAAGCGGACGGCGGACAATGCGCAATCGTCGACCCGGTGCTCGACTACAACCCCGCTGCCGGACGAACCTCCACCGTGCAGGCCGACCGGATCATCGCGTTCGTGCGCGAACACCGGCTGCAGGTGCAATGGCTACTGGAAACCCACGCCCACGCCGATCATTTGTCCGCCGCGCCCTATCTGCGCCGGGAACTGGGTGGCCGGATCGCCATCGGCCAGTCGATCTGCAAGGTGCAGAACGTGTTCAAGGCACTGTTCAACCTTGAACCGCAATTCTGCATCGACGGCTCGCAGTTCGATCACCTGTTCGCTGCGGATGAGTCGTTTTCCATCGGCAACCTCAAGGCCAAGGCCCTGCATGTGCCTGGGCATACCCCGGCGGACATGGCATACCTGATCGGCAACGATGTAATTCTGGTTGGCGATACGCTGTTCATGCCCGACGTGGGCACCGCGCGCTGCGACTTTCCCGGCGGCAACGCCAACCAGATGTTCGCTTCGATCCATAAACTGCTGGCCTTCCCCGCCAGCGTGCGCCTGTATGTCTGTCACGACTACCCGCCCGAGGGCCGCGAACCGCATTGCATGACCACCGTCGGCGAACAACGCAAAAGCAACATCCATGTGCGTGACGGCATCGATGAGGCGGCATTCGTTGCGATGCGCACCCGGCGCGATGCCACGCTGGGCATGCCGACGCTGCTGCTACCGGCAATCCAGGTCAATGTGCGGGCGGGAAATTTGCCGCCGGCGGAAGACAATGGCGTGACGTACCTTAAAATCCCGATCAATCAACTCTGATCTGTAGGCGCAAAGCTTGCTCGCGATTGCGCCCTTGAGATCGCTATCGCGAGCAAGCTTCGCGCCTACGGATTTGCCCTGGTTTTACGCGCCGAGCGTCAGGCCGTTGGCCGGCAGGGGCAGCGCGGTCTTGTAGCGCACTTGCTTGAGCGCAAAACTCGAGCGGATATTCGCCACCCCCGGCACTTTGGTCAGAAAGTCCATCATGAAACGCTCCAGCGATTGAATGCTCGGCACCAGCACCCGGATCAAGTAATCCGGGTCGCCGGCCATCAAGTAGCACTCCATCACCTCCGGGCGGTCGGAGATCGCCTCTTCGAAATGCTGCAAGGCCTCCTCCACCTGCTTCTCTAGGCTGACGTGAATGAACACGTTCACGTGCAGCCCCAGCAGATCAGCATCCAGCAACGTCACTTGCTCGCGAATCAAACCCAGCTCTTCCATCGCCTTGACCCGGTTGAAGCACGGTGTCGGTGACAGGTTGACCGAGCGTGCAAGGTCGGCATTGGTGATCCGCGCGTTCTCTTGAAGGCTGTTGAGAATGCCGATATCGGTACGGTCAAGTTTGCGCATGAGACAAAACCACCTGTTTTTTAGGTTTATGCAGATTTTTTATCTGCAAATGATCTTGAGCGCAACGAAACAGAGAGAAATATTCTTCTTGGCCGGGCCTATGATTGTTGTAGGACAAGATTTCTTCTACCGAACGAAATCTGTCAGCTCACTACAAGAAATTCACAAGATCGAGCGTAGAAGCCATGACCCAAGCGTACGAACCGCTGCGCCTGCACGTCCCTGAACCCTCGGGCCGCCCAGGCTGCAAAACCGACTTCTCCTACCTGCATCTGACCGATGCCGGCACGGTGCGCAAACCCCCAATCGACGTTGAGCCCGCCGACACGGCCGATTTGGCCCGCGGCCTGATTCGCGTGCTCGACGATCAGGGCAATGCCTTGGGGCCTTGGGCCGAAGGCGTTCCCACGGAGATCCTGCGCAAAGGCATGCGCGCCATGCTCAAGACGCGGATTTACGACAACCGCATGGTTGTCGCCCAGCGTCAGAAGAAGATGTCGTTCTACATGCAGAGCCTCGGCGAAGAAGCCATCGGCAGCGCCCAGGCCCTGGCCTTGAACATCGACGACATGTGCTTCCCGACCTACCGCCAGCAAAGCATCCTGATGGCCCGCGAAGTGCCACTGGTCGACCTGATCTGCCAACTGCTGTCCAACGAGCGCGATCCGCTCAAGGGACGTCAGCTGCCGATCATGTACTCGGTCAAAGAATCCGGTTTCTTCACCATCTCCGGCAACTTGGCGACCCAGTTTGTCCAGGCGGTAGGCTGGGGCATGGCCTCGGCGATCAAGGGCGACACCAAAATCGCTTCGGCGTGGATCGGCGACGGCGCCACTGCTGAGTCGGATTTCCACACCGCCCTGACCTTCGCCCACGTTTACCGCGCGCCGGTGATCCTCAACGTGGTCAACAACCAGTGGGCAATCTCTACGTTCCAGGCGATTGCCGGGGGTGAAGCGACCACGTTCGCCGGCCGTGGCGTCGGTTGCGGCATCGCCTCGCTGCGCGTCGATGGCAACGATTTCTACGCGGTCTACGCCGCTTCCGCCTGGGCTGCCGAACGCGCCCGACGCAACCTCGGCCCGACCATGATCGAGTGGGTCACCTACCGTGCCGGTCCACACTCGACGTCCGATGATCCTTCCAAGTACCGCCCTGCCGATGACTGGAGCCATTTCCCGCTCGGCGATCCGATTGCGCGTCTCAAGCAGCACCTGATCAAGATCGGCCAGTGGTCCGAAGAGGAACACGCCGCCGTCAGTGCCGAACTGGAAGCCGAAGTGATTGCCGCACAAAAGGAAGCCGAACAGTACGGCACCCTCGCCGGTGGCCAGATTCCAAGCGCCGCGACCATGTTCGAAGACGTCTACAAAGAGATGCCGGAGCATTTGAAGCGCCAGCGTCAGGAGTTGGGGATCTGACATGAACGATCACAACAACAATATCGAGCTGGAAACCGCCATGACCACGACCACCATGACCATGATCCAGGCCCTGCGCTCGGCGATGGATGTGATGCTTGAACGTGACGACAACGTCGTGGTGTTCGGCCAGGACGTCGGCTACTTCGGCGGCGTGTTCCGCTGCACCGAAGGCCTGCAGAACAAGTACGGCACCTCGCGGGTTTTCGACGCTCCGATCTCCGAAAGCGGCATCGTCGGCGTTGCCGTGGGCATGGGCGCCTATGGCCTGCGTCCGGTGGCCGAGATCCAGTTCGCCGACTACGTCTACCCGGCATCCGACCAGATCATCTCCGAAGCCGCACGCCTGCGTTATCGTTCGGCCGGCGAATTCACCGCGCCAATGACCCTGCGCATGCCCTGCGGCGGCGGAATCTATGGCGGCCAGACCCACAGCCAGAGCATCGAGGCGATGTTCACTCAGGTGTGCGGCCTGCGCACCGTCATGCCGTCCAACCCGTACGACGCCAAGGGCCTGTTGATCGCCTCCATCGAAAACGATGACCCGGTGATCTTCCTCGAGCCAAAACGCTTGTACAACGGCCCGTTCGACGGCCACCACGACCGCCCGGTAACCCCGTGGTCGAAACACCCGGCCGCGCAAGTGCCGGACGGTTATTACACCGTGCCACTGGACGTCGCCGCCATCACCCGTCCGGGCAAGGATGTGACCATCCTCACCTACGGCACCACCGTGTACGTGTCGCAAGTCGCCGCCGAAGAAACCGGCATCGACGCCGAAGTCATCGACCTGCGCAGCCTGTGGCCGCTGGACCTGGAAACCATCGTCAAGTCGGTGAAGAAAACCGGACGCTGCGTGGTGGTCCACGAAGCCACCCGCACCTGCGGTTTCGGTGCCGAACTGGTGTCGCTGGTGCAGGAACACTGCTTCCACCACCTGGAAGCGCCAATTGAACGCGTCACCGGCTGGGACACCCCCTACCCGCACGCGCAAGAGTGGGCGTATTTCCCTGGCCCGTCCCGAGTGGGCGCGGCTTTGAAACGGGTCATGGAGGTCTGAATGGGCACGCACGTCATTAAAATGCCGGACATTGGCGAAGGCATTGCAGAAGTTGAATTGTCACAGTGGCACGTCAAGGTCGGCGACATGGTCGTCGAGGATCAGGTGCTGGCGGATGTCATGACCGACAAGGCGATGGTGGATATCCCGTCGCCAGTGCATGGCAAGGTCATCGCCCTCGGCGGTCAGCCGGGCGAAGTCATGGCGGTCGGCAGCGTGCTGATCAGCATCGAAGTCGAAGGCGCGGGCAACGTCAAGGAGTCGGCGCAACCGGCACCGGTCAAGCAAGCGCCGGTTGCAGCAGCGAAAGCTGAAACCGTGGTGGAAAACAAACCGGTCGCTGCCGCAGCACCGAAAGCAGCCGTTTGCCAGGGGCCGATGATTGCTCGCGAAGCCAATGAGCGTCCGCTGGCCTCACCGGCCGTGCGTAAGCATGCGCTGGACCTGGGCATCCAGTTGCGTCTGGTGCGTGGCAGCGGTCCGGCCGGTCGCGTGCTGCATGAAGACCTCGAGGCCTATCTGGCTCAGGGTCAAGCCAACGCCTCGGCACCGGTCGCCGCCGCTTACGCCCAGCGTAACGATGAAGAACAGATCCCGGTGATCGGCATGCGCCGCAAGATCGCCCAACGCATGCAGGACGCCACCCAGCGCGCGGCACACTTCAGTTATGTCGAGGAAATCGATGTCACCGCCGTCGAAGAATTGCGCGCTCACCTTAACGAGAAGCACGGTGCGACCCGCGGCAAGCTGACTTTGCTGCCGTTTCTGGTCCGCGCCCTGGTCGTCGCCCTGCGCGATTTCCCGCAGATCAACGCCCGTTACGACGACGAAGCCCAAGTCATCACCCGGCTCGGCGCGGTGCACGTCGGTATCGCCACCCAGGCCGATAGCGGTTTGATGGTGCCTGTGGTTCGTCACGCCGAAGCCCGCAGCCTGTGGGACAGCGCGACAGAAATTTCGCGCCTGGCCACGGCCGCCCGCAACGGCAAGGCCGGCCGCGATGAACTGTCCGGTTCGTCTATCACGCTGACCAGCCTCGGCGCATTGGGCGGCATCGTCAGCACACCGGTGCTGAACCTGCCGGAAGTGGCGATCGTCGGCGTGAACAAAATCGTCGAACGGCCAATGGTAATCAAAGGCCAGATCGTGATCCGCAAGATGATGAACCTTTCCAGCTCCTTCGATCATCGCGTGGTCGACGGCATGGACGCGGCGCTCTTCATCCAGGCCATCCGTGGCTTGCTCGAACAACCCGCCACCCTGTTTGTGGAGTAAGCAATGCAGACTTTGAACACCACGCTGCTGATCATCGGCGGCGGCCCTGGCGGTTACGTGACGGCGATCCGCGCCGGTCAGTTGGGCATTCCAACGATCCTGGTGGAAGGCCAATCGTTGGGCGGCACCTGCCTGAACATCGGCTGCATTCCGTCCAAGGCATTGATTCATGTCGCTGAGCAGTTTCACCAGACGCAGCAGCATAATCAGCACTCAGCCCTGGGCATCAGCGTTGCGGCGCCGACGCTGGACATCGGCAAGAGCGTCGAGTGGAAGGATGGCATCGTCGATCGCCTGACCACCGGCGTCGCCGCGCTGTTGAAAAAGAACAAGGTTCAGGTCGTGCAAGGCTGGGCCAACGTGGTCGACGGTAAAACCGTCGACGTCGGCGACACGCGCATTCAATGCGAGCACCTGGTGCTGGCGACAGGTTCGAAAAGCGTGAACCTGCCGATGTTGCCGATTGGCGGGCCGATCATCTCGTCCACCGAGGCCCTGGCGCCGACATCCGTACCCAAGCGCTTGATCGTGGTAGGTGGCGGTTACATCGGTCTGGAACTGGGTATTGCCTACCGCAAGCTCGGCGCCGATGTCAGCGTGGTCGAGGCGCAGGATCGGATTCTGCCAGCCTACGACGCTGAATTGACTCAGCCCGTACACGACGAACTGAAAAAACTCGGTGTGAAGCTTTACTTGAATCACAGCGTACAAGGCTTTGATTCTTCTAATAATACCTTGCAAGTTTCGCAGCCGAACGGCGATACCCTCAACCTGGAAACCGATCAGGTTCTGGTCGCGGTTGGCCGCAAACCCAACACCCAAGGCTGGAACCTCGAAGCGCTGAACCTGGACATGAACGGGTCGTCGATCAAAATCGACAACCGCTGCCAGACCAGCATGCGCAATGTGTATGCCATCGGCGACCTGAGTGGCGAACCCATGCTTGCGCACCGGGCCATGGCCCAGGGCGAAATGGTTGCCGAGTTGATCAGTGGCAAGCCCCGCGAGTTCAACCCTACCGCCATCGCCGCCGTGTGCTTCACCGACCCGGAACTGGTGGTGGTCGGCAAGACTCCGGACGAAGCCAAGGCTGCAGGTTTGGACTGCATTGTTTCCAGCTTCCCGTTCGCCGCCAATGGCCGGGCGATGACGCTGGAATCGAAAAGCGGCTTCGTGCGCGTGGTCGCCCGTCGTGACAACCATGTGATCGTCGGCTGGCAGGCGGTAGGCGTGGGTGTGTCGGAGTTGTCCACGGCATTCGCGCAAAGCCTTGAGATGGGCGCGCGGCTGGAAGACATCGGCGGCACCATCCATGCGCATCCGACGCTTGGCGAGGCGGTGCAGGAAGCGGCATTGCGTGCTCTGGGGCATGCGTTGCATCTGTAAACACCATCAACTGTGGCGAGCGAGCTTGCTCCCGCCGGGCTGCGAAGCGGCCCCTGGCTGACTTAATGGCGAACCGCGTTGCCTGGATTTACGACTGCTTCGCAGCCGAGCGGGAGCGAGCTCCCTCGCCACAGGATTTCGAGCATTGTCTAGTCGGCGGCAAATAGCCGATAGACCGGGCTGCGAAACAGGCCCGGAATGAAGTATTGTTGTGCCCATCCAAAAAACGTCAGAAGCCTTGAACCGTTTCGACGGTTGTTCAGTGATAGAGGGTGTCATGGGTAACGAAAGCATCAATTGGGACAAGCTGGGTTTTGACTACATCAAGACCGACAAGCGCTATCTGTCGTATTTTCGCAATGGCGAGTGGGACAAAGGCACCCTGACCGAAGACAACGTGCTGCACATCAGCGAAGGCTCCACGGCCCTTCACTATGGCCAGCAATGCTTCGAAGGCATGAAGGCCTATCGTTGCAAGGACGGCTCGATCAACCTGTTCCGCCCGGACCAGAACGCCCTGCGCATGCAGCGCAGCTGTGCGCGTCTGCTGATGCCTCAGGTAGAAACCGAACAGTTCATCGAAGCCTGCAAGGCAGTGGTTCGCGCCAACGAGCGCTTCATCCCGCCTTACGGCACCGGCGGTGCGCTGTACCTGCGTCCGTTCGTGATCGGCGTGGGTGACAACATCGGCGTGCGCACCGCCCCCGAGTTCATCTTCTCGATCTTCTGCATTCCCGTCGGCGCCTACTTCAAGGGTGGCCTGACCCCGCACAACTTCCAGATTTCCAGCTACGACCGTGCCGCACCACAAGGCACCGGCGCAGCCAAAGTCGGTGGCAACTACGCCGCCAGCCTGATGCCGGGCTCCAAGGCCAAGAAAGCCAACTTCGCCGACGCCATTTACCTGGACCCGATGACCCACACCAAGATCGAAGAAGTCGGTTCGGCCAACTTCTTCGGTATCACCCATGACAACAAGTTCGTGACCCCGAACTCGCCGTCAGTACTGCCGGGCATCACTCGCCTGTCGCTGATCGAGCTGGCCAAGACCCGTCTGGGCCTGGAAGTGGTTGAAGGCGACGTGCTGATCGACAAACTGTCGGACTTCAAGGAAGCCGGCGCCTGCGGCACCGCTGCGGTAATTACGCCAATCGGCGGCATCAGCTACAACGACCACTTGCACGTGTTCCACAGCGAAACCGAAGTCGGCCCGATCACCCAGAAGCTCTACAAAGAGCTGACTGGCGTGCAAACCGGCGACATCGAAGCGCCAGCGGGCTGGATCGTCAAGGTTTGACCTGACCTCTACCCGCCATGAAAAATCGCCGCCTTCGGTACTCGGAGGCGGCGATTTTTTTTGCCTGCCCGACAGATACCTGTGGGAGCGAGCCTGCTCGCGATGGCGACCTCAAATTCAACATCCCCAATGACTGGCACGCCGCTATCGCCAGCACGTTTGCTCCTACATGGATTTATGCAGTCATATCGACCATCACGCAGTCCAAAAGACACCAAGCCGATCAAGTCACAATAACTACAACATCCCTCAAAGCCCCGAGAATCAAGGCCCAGCACATTGGCCTGCTTTTTGGAACGTGAACTGCGAAAGCTCATTGACCAAAAAGGAACGCCTTTATGAACACTGCTTTTAAGGATCATCTGGCTGTCGTCACCGGTGCCAGTTCCGGAATCGGCCTGGCTGTCACCGAACGTCTGTTGGCTCAGGGTGCCCGTGTGCTGGCAATGTCGCGTCAGATTGGCGGCCTCGGTGAATGGGCTGAACGTTTCCCGACGCAGCTGTCATGGGTGGCGGGTGACGTGACCCAACCCGCCGACCTGGCGCGGCTGGCAAAGCAGGCGGCAACCCTGGGGCCGGTGAGCTATCTGGTGCCGAACGCCGGCATTGCGGAGCTGGCCGATGGCCTGGATCTGGCAGCGTTCGACCGGCAATGGGCGGTGAACGGTGCCGGGGCATTGAACACCCTGGCGTGCTTGCGCAGTCAACTGGCCGCATCCTCCTCGGTGGTATTCATTGGTACTTTCCTGGCACAAGTGACCTTTCCCGGCCTCGCCGCCTACATCGCCTCAAAAGCCGCGCTGATTCACCATGCCCGCACGCTGGCGGTCGAATTGGCGCCTCACGGCATTCGCATCAACACGGTGTCCCCCGGCCCGACTGCGACACCGATCTGGTCAACGCTGGGCTTGAAGGATGAGCAATTGAGCGCTGTCGCCAGCACGGTCAATCAACGCTTGCTAGACGGCCGTTTCCTCGAGCCAGGCGCTGTTGCCGACGTGATTCTATTCCAGCTCGGCAACGGTGCCCGTAACGTCATCGGTCAGGACTGGGTGGTCGATAGCGGTTACACCATTCAATAATATATCCATAAATATCAATATCTAATGAAATAAACGTGATGTCTGTTCGAGATACTTTTCGAGCGTCATCAGACATCACGTTCTCAATCTACAGGGTGAGCGTGCTGATCATTTGTACTGATTGCCAAGCACTTCACACTCGTCAAAAACCGACACGGAACCGAACACGCGGTGTCTGGATCTCATCAGTATCGACATCTATCACGCCAGGGATGCACTGATGACCGACTCACAAACACCGCGCAGTTTTATCCCGCCCTACATTCTCAACCGTATCATCGCCCACGGTTCAGAGCCGCAACGCACGGCGGCAATGATCACCCTGCATCATGTGCAAAGCCTGCTGCACAATCCCGGTCCCCCTGTGCGGCCGCCGGAGCGGGCAATTCTGCCGCAACTCGGGAAACCGGGCGTGGTCCAGCGCAGCCTGCACGACGCGCAAAACAAAATGCTCCTGCCGGGAATGCCAGTGCGCCTGGAAGGCCAGCCGGCCACGGGTGATGCAGCCGTCGATGAAGCTTACGATGCATTGGGTGCCAGCTATGATTTTTTCTGGAAGGTGCTCGGTCGCGATTCGATCGACAACCAAGGATTCGCACTGGTCGGCAGCGTGCATTACGGCCTGGGCTACGAAAACGCTTTCTGGAATGGTGCTCAAATGGTCTTCGGTGACGGCGATGGGGAAATTTTCCAGCGCTTCACCCGCTCGCTGGACGTGGTCGCCCATGAATTGGCCCATGGCGTGACTGAAAGCACGGCCGGGCTGATCTATGCCAATCAGTCCGGGGCCTTGAACGAGTCACTGTCGGACGTTTTTGGCATCCTTACCAAGCAATACGTTCTCGGACATACCGTCGAGCAGGCAGATTGGCTGATCGGCGCGGATTTGCTCACGGCAAAAATCAACGGCCGGGGCTTGCGCTCGATGTCCCATCCAGGCACAGCCTATGACGACCCATTGCTGGGCAAGGACCCGCAACCGGATCACATGCGCAAATTTGTCATCACTCAAGAGGACAATGGCGGCGTGCACATCAATTCGGGCATTCCCAATCGCGCGTTTTATCTCGCGGCCAGGGCACTCGGCGGGTTCGCCTGGAAGAAAGCCGGAGTAATCTGGTACGACGCGCTGTGCGACAAACGCCTGAGTCCGGACGCCAGTTTCGATGCTTTCGCTCGACTGACCATCGACCATGCCGGCCAGCGCTTCGGTGCACAGGAGGTCGACGCTGTGCGCAAGGGCTGGTCTCAAACGGGTATCGACATCACGGAGGTCAAATGAAAACCCTGCCTGAATTAGGCGACGACGCCCGGGTCCGCCTTTCCCGCCAAGGCGGCTTTGCGCCGATTCACGCCCTGAGCCGACCTCGGGAGATCGAGTTTGCGCAATGCGACATCAGCCAGCGCACTCGTATCTGCTCGGTACTGGAAGGCTGCCTGCCCCTCGACACATCGGAATCCGGGCGTAGCGACCAGCGTTTCTACCAGGTCGAGGTGAGCTACCGGCAGGGCGAACAGGAAGACCACATGGTGCTCAAAGTGCCGGAAGACCAGGCACCGGGGGATCTGGTGCACCTTTGGGATACAGGCCAGCTGCTGTAGATCTCCCCCGCCACTCAATCCTCCCGCGTCAGCACTTCCAGCAACTCGATCTCGAAGATCAGGTTCGAATGCGGCGGAATCTTGCCCATCGTGCGTTCGCCATAAGCCAGGTGCGCCGGGACCAGCAACTTGCGCTTGCCGCCAACCTGCATGCCCATGATTCCCTGATCCCACCCCTTGATGACACGACCAGTGCCAATCACGCACTGGAACGGTTTGCCACGGCTGTAGGAAGAATCGAACTCAGAGCCGTCTTCCAGCCAGCCACGGTATTGGGTGGTGATCAACGCGCCTTTGACGGCCGCTTTACCGTCACCGGCCTGAATATCGATTACCTGAAGTTCGTCGTTCATTGAATTCACTCGTATGCTCTTTCGCCCTTAGGCCTGTTGGGCGCCGTTTTCCCAGATTTGTCCGCGATTGGCAACCATGGCCTCCTTTGTTCCGATGAGTTTTTCTGAACAACACACTGAATTCAGATGCTTTTATTGATCCGCCTCACGCATCAATACATGCCAACTATGCAATTAACATATCGATCGCCCTGCTCCACCATTCGCCTCAATAAGAACCGTGCGCCGCGTCCAGGCAGCGCACGTCATAAAAGCGGTGGAGTATTTATCGATGACAGCCTCAATCCCGCGCGGACGCTCTCGCGCCAGCGCCATTTTCCGGGTCACCTCGGGTAACTTCCTCGAACAGTTCGACTTCTTCCTGTTCGGCTTCTATGCCACACAGATCGCGGCCGTGTTCTTCCCGGCCAGCAGCGAGTTCGCCTCGCTGATGATGACCTTTGCCGTGTTCGGCGCCGGTTTCCTGATGCGACCTCTGGGCGCAGTGGTGCTGGGTGCATACATCGATGATGTTGGCCGGCGCAAAGGGCTGATCGTCACCCTTTCGATCATGGCCAGCGGCACAATTCTGATTGTGCTGGTCCCCGGATACGAAACCATCGGCCTGTTCGCCCCGGCGCTCGTGTTGATTGGCCGGTTGCTGCAAGGGTTCTCCGCCGGCGCGGAAATGGGCGGCGTCTCGGTGTATCTCGCGGAGATCGCTACACCGGGTAACAAAGGCTTTTTCACCAGTTGGCAGTCGGCCAGTCAGCAAGTGGCGATCATTGTTGCCGCAGCCTTGGGCTATGGCCTGAACCAATGGCTGGCGCCATCGGAGATTGCCGACTGGGGCTGGCGGATTCCGTTCTTCGTCGGCTGCATGATCGTCCCGTTCATTTTCTTCCTGCGCCGTAACCTGGAAGAAACCGAAGAGTTCGCCACCCGCAAATCACGTCCGAGCATGGCAGAGGTGTTCCGCACGCTCGCGCAAAACTGGGTGCTTGTCTTTGCCGGGATGATGATGGTCGCCCTGACCACCACAGCGTTTTACCTGATCACCGTGTACGCGCCGACTTTTGGCAAAACCGTGCTGCACCTGAGCACATCTGATGCGCTCTTGGTCACCTTATTGGTGGGCGTGTCGAATTTCTTCTGGCTACCGGTTGGCGGCGCACTCTCCGACCGCGTCGGCCGTCGTCCCGTATTGATTGCCATGGCCCTGCTGGCGCTGGCCTCGACCTATCCGGCGCTGTCGTACCTGGTGCAGGCGCCAAGCTTCGTCAACATGTTGTTGGTGCTGCTGTGGCTGTCGTTCATTTATGGCTTGTACAACGGCGCAATGATCCCGGCGCTGACGGAAATCATGCCGGCCGAAGTACGGGTTGCGGGTTTCTCTCTGGCTTACAGCCTGGCCACCGCCGTGTTTGGCGGCTTCACCCCGGCGATGTCGACGTTCCTGATTCAGTACACCGGCGACAAAGCGGCGCCTGGCTACTGGATGAGCTTCGCCGCGCTCTGTGCGCTCTGCGCGACGTTTTATCTCTATCGCCGCGCCAGCGGTCGCCTGCAACCAGCCCTTTCGTAAACCTGCCTTGCTAGAGAAATCCCTATGAAAAAGCTTTTCAACGTTGCGGCCATGAGCTTGCTGGTCAGCCTGGCCTTAAGCACCGCGGCACAGGCCGAAGAGTTACGCGTGATGACCTCCGGGGGCTTCACCGCGGCCTACAAGATCCTCGGCCCGAAGTTCGCCGAAGCCACCGGCAACACCCTCAACACTGCCCTCGGTCCGTCGATGGGCAAGGCCCCGGAAGCGATCCCTAATCGCCTGGCCCGCGGTGAACAAGCCGACGTGGTGATCATGGTCGGCTACGCGCTTGACAATCTGATCAAGCAAGGCAAGGTCGACCCGTCGTCCCGGGTTGAACTGGCGGATTCGCGGATCGGTCTGGTGGTGCGCGAGGGTGCACCCAAGCCCGATATCAGCACCGTCGACAACCTGAAAAAAACTTTGTTGGACGCCAAGTCCGTGGCCTATTCCGACAGCGCCAGTGGCGTGTACATCGAGCAGCAACTGTACAAACGCCTGGGCATCGAAGACTCGCTCAAAGCCAAGTCGACCATGGTGCCGAAGATTCCTGTGGGATCGGTGGTTGCCACCGGCGACTATCAGTTGGGTTTCCAGCAGGTCAGCGAACTGCTGCCGGTGCCAGGGGTGAGTTTTGTCGCGAAGATTCCGGAATCGGTGCAGTCGGTCACGCGTTTCGCCGCGGGTATTCCGGTTGGCGCGCAACACCCCGCGCAGGCCAAGGCGTTGCTTGAGTACATGGCATCGGCCCAGGCGCAAGCAGATGTAAAAGCCACCGGACTGGATTCTGTCAGCCGCTGATAGCCGGCAGCTGGACTTTCATCGCCACCACCAAACGTTCCAGTTCAAGTGCTGCCGGGGTCAGAGTGCGACCCCGGCGCTTGATCAAACCGACGCTGCGCATCACTTGCGGATCGGTCAGAGGCACCCGCGTCAGGATCGGGTGATCTTCGCCCGGCATCGCCATCAGCGGCACCGCGGCAACACCCAACCCCGCCTCCACCAGCCCGATCATCGTCGTCACATGCCGGGTTTCGCAGATGCTCGGCCGCTGTGGCACCACACCAGTCAACGCCTGATCCAGCAAAAAGCGGTTGCCCGAGCTCTTGTCCAGCGAGATGTAGTCCTGCTGATAGAACTCCTCCCAGGTCACGCTGGTACGGCTCGCCAAGGGATGATCACGCCGACAAGCCACGACGTAGCCCTCCTGCACCAACGGCTCGAAATCCACCTCGGCCTCCAGCGTACCCATGAAGCTCAGGCCAAAATCCGCTTCACCGTTGACCACCGCACTCAGCACTTCATGGGCACTGGAATCGAGTACTTTGACCTTGATCCGCGGAAATTGCCGGTGATAGTGCGCGACGACGCGGGGCATGAAGTAGTACGCCGCCGAGGGCACACAAGCGACAGTGACATGACCCAGCCGGGTCGATGCGACTTCGCTGATGCCTAGCAGTGCCACGTCCAGATCATCCAGCAGGCGCTCGACGCTGGGCATGAAGCCGCGACCGGCCTGGGTCAGACTGACCTTGCGGGTGGTGCGTTCGAACAACCTCACCCCGAGGGCGTCCTCGAGTTTTTCAATACGCCGGCTCAGGGCCGGTTGGGAGATGCGTACGGTATCGGCCGCCTTGCGAAAGCTGCCCTGCTCCACCACGGCGCGAAAAGCTTGCAGATCGTTGAGGTCGAAATTGATGGCCATGGAATGGACTCGGCGCGGGGATCAGATTGATTCGATTATTCTATAAATGTAACCAATTAATGCAAAATGTAACAACTCGGTTGAAACACTATGCTGACGCGACCGGGTCGAGCCTTTATCCTTGTCGCCCCGCCGTACCGAGTTAATGGAGTTTTCGCCATGCCCCATGAAGGCAGTCTGTTGCAAGCCGCAGTCGTGTTTCTGCTCGCGGCCGTGCTTACCGTTCCCCTGGCCAAGCGCCTGCAATTGGGTGCGGTACTCGGTTATTTGTTTGCCGGGGTGATCATTGGCCCCTCGGGGCTGGGCCTGATCAGCGATACGGAAAGCGTTGCGCACATCTCGGAGCTCGGTGTGGTGTTGCTGCTGTTCATCATTGGCCTGGAATTGTCGCCACGCCGGTTGTGGGTGATGCGCAAGTCAGTGTTCGGGGTCGGATTGGCGCAGGTGTTGCTGACAGGAACAGTGTTGGGCGTGCTGGCGCTGTATGTTTTCGGACAACCGTTGAACACCGCCATCGTTTTGGGCCTGGGTCTGGCGTTGTCGTCCACTGCGTTTGGCCTGCAAAGCCTTGCCGAACGCAAGGAACTGACCAGCCCTCACGGGCGTCTGGCCTTTGCGATTCTGCTGTTTCAGGACATCGCCGCGATCCCGCTGATCGCCATGGTGCCGCTGCTGGCTGGCAGCGCTGAAAACGTTACCGCGGTCGACGATGTGAATCAGGGTTTGCGCGTGCTGGTGAGCATTGCCATTGTGGTGATCGGTGGACGCTATCTGTTGCGGCCAGTGTTTCGCGTGGTGGCCAAGAGCGGTTTGCCGGAAGTGTCCACCGCGACCGCGTTGCTGGTGGTGATGGGCACCGCATGGCTGATGGATCTGGCGGGCATTTCCATGGCCCTCGGCGCATTTCTTGCTGGCCTGCTGCTGGCGGACTCCGAGTACCGCCACGAATTGGAAGCGCAGATCGAGCCGTTCAAGGGCCTGTTGCTGGGGCTGTTTTTCATGAGTGTCGGCATGGGCGCGAACCTCAGTCTGCTGCTGCGCGAGCCCATCGTCGTGCTGGGGCTGACTGTGCTGTTGATCGCCGTCAAGTTGCCGCTGCTGTTCATCCTGGGTCGACTGGCCGGCGCTTTGAACAAGGTCAGCGCGATTCGACTCGGCATTGTCCTGGCCGCCGGCGGTGAATTTGCCTTCGTGGTGTTCAAGATTGGTCGCGATCATGGCTTGTTCGACCCGCGCCTGTACGACCTGTTGGTATTGGCGATTACCCTGTCCATGGCGTTGACGCCCTTGTTGATGCTGATCTGTGGGCGTCTTGTCAGCCCCAAGGTGCAACCTGTGGCAGTGCCGGAAAAATTCCGCGAAATCGACACTGATGAGCCCCGGGTGGTGATCGCCGGCATGGGTCGCATGGGGCAGATCGTCGCCCGTATCCTGCGGGCGCAGAACATCAAGTTCGTTGCCCTCGATACCTCGGTGGAAACCATTGAACTGTCGCGCAGCTTCGGCGGCGTGCCGGTGTTCTACGGCGACCCGATGCGCCCGGAAATCCTCAGTGCGGCCAAGGTCGGCGAAGCCGAATTCTTCGTGATCGCCACCGATGACCCGGACACCAACATCAAGACCGCCGAACTGGTGCGCAAGCTCTACCCGCACATCAAGATCATCGCCCGCGCACGCAACCGCCAACATGTACATCGGTTGATGGACGTGGGGGCCCACGCGGTGCGCGAAACCTTTTATTCGAGCCTGGAAATGAGCCGGCAAACCCTGATCGGACTCGGCCTGACCCAGGCCCAGGCCGACGCACGGATCAAGCGCTTCAAGCATCACGACGAACAGGTGCTCGAAACCCAGCATTCGATTTACGACGATGCGGTGAAGGTCAAGCAGACAGCACAGGAAGCGCGGGCGGAACTGGCGCGGTTGTTTGAGGCGGATCAGCTGGAAGAGCAAGCCAAGAACAATTGAGGTGGCAGTACTGGCCTCGTCGGAACGATAACGCGGTGTACCGGATAAATCACAACGACCAAGGAACTCGTAATGGCTGCCGATCAATCCCCCGCCCTCAAGGAAATCTTCAACGTCGAGCGCCTCCAGCATATCGCCAGCGAAATGACGGCGGTCTATCCGGAGTTCGATGCGCAGAGATTCCTCAAACTGGCCAGCACCGGCCTGGCGGACCTGTCGGTCATGCAACGCATGGCACGCGTCAGCGAATGCCTGCACGCGGTGTTGCCGCTGGGTTATGAAGCATCGCTCGAAGTCCTGCGCGCACTCGCCCCGCGTCTCAACAGTGGCTTCGTCAGCATGTGCCTGCCGCAGTACGTGGCGGCTTATGGTGCCGACCGCTTCGACGTATCGATGGACGCGCTCAAGTACTTCACTGCATTCGGCTCCTCAGAGTTTGCCATTCGCCACTTCCTGCGCAGGGACCTCGAGCGCTCGCTGAAGCTGATGCACGACTGGTCACTGGACGACAACGAGCATGTCCGGAGGCTGGCCAGTGAAGGTTGCCGTCCGCGACTGCCGTGGTCGTTTCGCCTGGAGCAAGTCCAGGCCGACCCGAGCCTGGCGGCGAAGATCCTCGACAATCTCAAGGCCGACACCAGCCTGTATGTGCGCAAGTCCGTGGCCAACCACTTGAACGACATCACCAAGGATCATCCCGACTGGGTGCTTGAGCTGATTGAAGGCTGGTCGCTGGACAACAAACACACCGCGTGGATCGCCAAACATGCGCTACGCAGCCTGATCAAACAGGGCAACCCTCGAGCGCTGGCGATCATCGGCGCGGGTGGCAAGCCTGAAGTCGAGATCGTCGATGTGCGAGTCAACCCGCCAGTGATTGGCCTGGGGGAGAAAATCACCCTGTCCTTTGCCGTCAAATCCAGGGTCGAGGACAGCCAGCGCCTGGTGATCGACTATGCCATCGACTACGTGAAAGCCAACGGCAGCACCTCGGCCAAGGTGTTCAAGCTCAAAGCCCTGACGTTGCCCGGCAAAGCCACCGAGCAACTGAGCCGCGGCCAGCACATCAAAGAACTGACCACCCGCAGGCATTACGCCGGTCGCCATGCGGTGCACATCATGGTCAATGGCGAACGGCTGGCCAGTACGGCGTTTGAAATCCTTCCTTAACCCAACAACAACCCCTGCTCGCGCTCACACAACTCCACCACGTAATCCCACATCACCCGCAGCCGCACCGATTTGTGCAGCTCGCGCCGGGTACTGATCCAGTAGCTGCGCAGAATGCTTTCATCGGGAAACAGCGGTACCAGACCGGGATCGGCGCTGGCCATATAGCATGGTAAAACGGCAATCCCCAGACCCGCGCGCGCAGCCTGTTGCTGGGCGATAACGCTGGTGCTGTGAAAGACCACCTGCGGGTTGCGGCAGAAGCTGTTGAGGAACATCAGTTCCTGACTGAACAACAAGTCGTCGACGTAGCCGATCCACGCATGGCGCCCCAGATCCTCTCGATTGCCCAGCGGCGGCGAACGATCGAGGTAGTCCTGACTGGCGTAGAGGGCCAGGCGATAGTCCGTGAGCTTGCGCGTGACCAGCATGTCCGCCGATGGCCGTTCGAGGTGGATGCTGATTTCCGCCTCGCGATTGAGAATGCTGACAAACCGCGGCACCGCGACCAGTTCCACTTCCAGCCCCGGGTAACGTTCGAACAAACCGTTCATGCGGCTGGATAGAAACATGATGCCCAGCCCTTCGGTGACCCCGACGCGGATCTTGCCCAGCGGTGCCGTGGACTGGGTGATTTCCTCCTGTGCCAACAGCGCGACATTCTCCATGGCTTCAGCATGCTTGAGCAGCGCTTCGCCGGACGGGGTCAGTTCATACCCCTGGGCATGCTGCACGAACAGCGCGGTGCCGAGGCTCTTTTCGATGGCCTCGATGTGCCGCGCCACGGTGGCGTGCGTGGTGTTCAAACGGCGGGCAGCGGTAAGCAAACGCCCGCTGCGCTGCAATTCGAGAAAAAACCGCAGGTCATTCCAGTCGAACATCGTCCATCCTTAGGTCGTCGCTGTTTAAAAACGCACAGCAGCTGCGCAAAAACTAACATTCTTTTGACGAAAGCTAACAACTAGGATGACCGACAACAAGAACAACAAGACGAGGTCAGGGATGCAGTCTTCCCTTGATGAATACGATTACATCGTGGTCGGGGCCGGTCCCGCCGGGTGTTTGCTGGCCAATCGGCTATCGGCCAACCCACAACACCGGGTTCTGTTGCTCGAAGCCGGTGGCCGCGACAACTATGCATGGATTCATATTCCCGTGGGTTACCTGTTCTGCATCGGTAACCCGCGCACCGACTGGTGCTTCAAGACCGAAGCTCAACCTGGCCTGCAGGGTCGCGCCCTGAGTTACCCACGGGGCAAAGTGCTGGGCGGCTGCTCGTCAATCAACGGCATGATCTACATGCGTGGCCAGGCCGGGGACTACGATGGCTGGGCAGCCGAAGGCAACCCCGGGTGGCGCTGGCAGGACGTGTTGCCGCTGTTCAAGAAAAGCGAAAACCATTTTGCCGGCGACTCCGAATTTCACGGTGCCAGCGGCGACTGGCGGGTCGAACGCCAGCGTTTGTCATGGCCGATTCTCGATGCGTTCCGCAGCGCTGCCGAGCAAAGCGGCATCGCCAGCATCGATGACTTCAACCAGGGCGACAACGAAGGTTGCGGTTACTTCCAGGTCAATCAGAAGGCCGGCATCCGCTGGAACGCGGCGAAGGCATTCCTCAAACCGGTGCGCAACCGCGCCAATCTGACCGTGTTGACCGGCGTTGAAGTTGACCGCGTATTGCTGGAAAACGGCCGCGCGTCAGCGGTCAGCGCCCGCTGGCAAAATCAGCCGAAAACTTTCAAGGCGCGCAGGGAAATCGTCCTCTGCGCCGGTTCCGTGGGCTCGCCAAGCATTCTGCAACGTTCCGGTATCGGCCCTCGCCCGCTGCTGCAACGCTTGGGCATCGGCGTCGTCCATGAACTGCCCGGCGTCGGCGGCAACCTGCAGGACCATCTGCAACTGCGGCTGATCTACAAACTGGAAAACGCCCGTACCCTCAATCAAATCGCTGGCAGCCTGTGGGGCAAAATGGGCATGGGCCTGCGTTACCTGTACGACCGCAGCGGCCCGCTGTCGATGGCGCCGAGCCAGCTCGGTGCGTTTGCCCGCTCCGGTCCGGAGCAGACCTCGGCCAATCTTGAATACCACGTGCAACCACTGTCGCTGGAGCGCTTCGGTGAGCCATTGCATACGTTCCCGGCGTTTACCGCGTCGGTCTGTGACTTGCGTCCGCAGAGCCGTGGCCGGGTGGAGATCCGTTCGGCCAACCCGCAGGAATCACCGCTGATTCAACCCAACTACCTGAGCCATCCGGAAGACTTGCGGGTCGCCGCCGATGCGATTCGCCTGACCCGGCGCATCGTTGCCGCACCGGCCCTGAAGGCGTTCAAACCGGTCGAATATCTGCCCGGAGACAAACTGCAAAGCGAAGAACAACTGCACGAAGCCGCCGCGCGCATCGGCACCACGATTTTCCATCCGGTGGGCACTTGCCGGATGGGCAACGACGCGGACGCGGTGGTCGACGCCGAACTGCGCGTGCAAGGCATTCCCGGCCTGCGCATCGCCGACGCGTCGATCATGCCGCGCATCACTTCCGGCAACACTTGTTCGCCTACGCTGATGATCGCGGAGAAAGCGGCACACATGATTCTCAATGCTGCAAACACCATCCCTGTGGGAGCAGGTTTACCCGCGATGACGGCATGACAGTCAACATTCATGCTGACTGCCCCTTCCCAATCGCGGGCAAGCCCACTCCCACAGGGACGTTACTGGTTTCACGGACATCGAGCATCACCCCCTGCAAGGAATACGCAACATCAGTGGAACAACAAAAACAATCACTGTGAGGGATACCGATATGTCAGAACACGTTCAACCCCTGGAAGCCGTGCGCAGCGAGGGCACCAGCCAGGAAACCCAGAAAGTCATCTTCGCTTCGTCACTTGGAACAGTGTTCGAGTGGTATGACTTTTTCCTCTATGGCGCCCTCGCGGCGGTCATCAGCAAACAGTTTTTCGCCGGAGTCAACGACACCACGGCGTTCATTTTTGCCCTGATGGCCTTTGCCGCCGGGTTTATCGTCAGGCCATTCGGTGCCCTGGTGTTTGGCCGTTTGGGGGACATGATCGGACGCAAATACACCTTCCTCGCCACCATCGTTCTCATGGGGCTGGCGACCTTCTGTGTCGGCTTGCTGCCGACCTACGCCAGCATCGGCATTGCCGCGCCGATCATTCTCGTGGTGCTGCGCATGCTCCAGGGCCTGGCCCTGGGCGGTGAATACGGTGGCGCCGCGACCTATGTGGCGGAACACGCGCCCATCGGCAAACGCGGCTTCCACACCAGCTGGATTCAATCCACCGCCACTCTCGGCCTGTTGCTGTCGCTGCTGGTGGTACTCGGTTGCCGCTACTTCACCGGCGATCAGTTCGAAGTCTGGGGCTGGCGCATTCCGTTCCTGTTTTCGATCATTCTGCTGGGCATCTCGACCTGGATTCGCCTGAGCCTGCATGAATCCCCCGCCTTCGTGAAAATGAAGGAAGAAGGCAAGCTGTGCAAATCGCCGATCCGCGATTCTTTCGGCAAATGGGAAAACCTCAAGGTCGTGCTGATCGCCCTGTTCAGCATCAACGCCGGCCAAGCCGTGACCTTCTATGCGGCACAGTTTTACGTGCTGTTCTTCCTCACCCAGTTCCTGAAAATGGACCCGGCCGTGGCCAATGGCTTGCTGATCGTCAGCGTGACCATCGGCGCGCCGTTTTTCATCTTCTTCGGCTGGCTGTCGGACAAGGTCGGGCGCAAACCGGTGCTGATGCTCGGCCTGTTGCTGGCGACCGTGTTGTACTTCCCGATCTTCAAGACCCTGGCCCACTACGCCAACCCGGCGATTGACCTGGCCAGCCGCCAGGCACCGATCACCGTGCTGGCTGACCCGGCCACCTGCACCTTCCAGTTCGACCCGGTCGGCAAGGCGAAATTTGATAGCCCCTGCGACAAGGTCAAGACCTTCCTCGTCAAGCAAGGCTTGCCCTACGCCAGCGCGGCGGCTCCAGCCGGCAGCGGCGTGCAAGTCAGCGTGGGCGACGTGAAGATCGACGGTTTCGACGAAGCCGCATTGCGCGGCGCGGTCACCCTCGCCGGTTACCCGCAACAGGCCGACATGCAGCAAATCAACAAGCCAATGATCGTCGCATTGATCGTGGCTCTGATCATCATCTCCGCCATGTGCTACGGCCCGCTGGCGGCACTGATGGTCGAACTGTTCCCGACGCGCATCCGCTATACCTCGATGTCGCTGCCCTATCACATCGGTAACGGCTGGTTCGGCGGCTTCTTGCCGACCGTGTCGTTTGCCCTGGTGGTCTACACCGGGGACATTTTCTACGGGCTCTGGTATCCGGTGCTGATCACCGGGGTGAGCCTGGTGGTGGGGATGATCTGTTTGCGTGAGACGCGCAACGTCGATCTGGACAAGAACTGACAGCCAACTCACAAACTGGATTCTGTAGGAGCGAGTTCGCTCGCATAGGTCTCAAGAGCGCCGTGTTCAACCTGAAGGCACGCGCTATCGTTAACGACCATCGCGAGCAGGCTCGCTCCTACACTGACCGAGGCACCGGCATGATCATTTCCTCTGCATCCGATTATCGCGAGGCAGCACGTCGCAAACTCCCACGTTTCTTGTTCGATTACATTGATGGCGGCGCTTACGCGGAACATACCCTGCGGGCCAACAGCGCCGACCTGACCGGCATCAGCCTGCGCCAGCGTATCCTCAAGAACGTCGAAACTTTGAGCCTGGAAACCACCCTCTTCGATCAACCTCTTGCGATGCCGATCATCCTCGCGCCTGTGGGGCTGACCGGCATGTTCGCCCGCCGTGGTGAGGTGCAGGCCGTGAGAGCGGCGCAGAACAAAGGCATCCCCCTGTGCCTGTCCACCGTCTCGGTCTGTTCGATCGAGGAAGTCGTGGCGCAAAGCGAGCAACCCATCTGGTTTCAGCTGTATGTGCTGAAGGACCGCGGCTTCATGCGCAACGCCCTGGAACGGGCGAAAGCTGCCGGGGTGAAGAACCTGGTGTTCACCGTCGACATGCCCACCCCCGGCGCCCGCTACCGCGACGCCCACTCGGGCATGTCCGGGCCTTTTGCGTCATCGCGGCGCATGCTTCAAGCGATGACCCGACCCGACTGGGCGTACAACGTCGGCCTCATGGGCCGGCCGCATGATCTGGGGAATATCTCCAGGTACCTCGGCAAAGCCGTGACACTTGAAGACTACATGGGCTGGCTGGCCAACAATTTCGATCCATCGATCAGTTGGAGCGACCTGGAATGGATTCGCGATTTCTGGAAAGGCCCGATGATCATCAAAGGCATTCTCGACCCGCAGGACGCCAAGGACGCGGTGAGTTTCGGTGCCGATGGCATTGTCGTGTCGAACCACGGCGGCCGGCAGCTGGACGGGGTTCTCCCCACTGCCCAGGCATTGCCGCCGATCAAACAAGCGATTGGCGATGACCTGACGGTGCTGGTCGATTCGGGCATCCGCTCAGGGCTGGACGTTGTGCGCATGCTGGCGCTGGGCGCCAAGGGCGTGTTGTTGGGGCGTTCGATGGCTTACGCGCTGGCCGCCGATGGTCAACGCGGGGTAGAGAACATGCTGGATATCTTTGCCAGGGAAATGCGTGTGGCGATGACGCTGACCGGGGTGACGTCGATTGCTCAGATCGACGAAAGCACCCTGGTACAGGCAATCAAGAATACCGACTGACGATGCTTGTTCCTGCCGTGTGCGCAAACGCTTCGTCAGCCGCACAGACAATCACTCTTCAAGCTCGACCACCTCGAATTTCACCTGGTCGGGATAAAACGCCATGTATTCACGGATCTGCGCCACCGACACTTTGGGGTTTTCATAACTCCACACGGCGTTAGCACCTTCATGCCCTGGCACTTGCAGACTGAAATAACTGGCATCACCTTTGTACGGGCAGTAACTGGTGTGATCGGTGCGGGCGTAATACTTCTCGTCGATGTCTTCGCGGGGCACGTAGTAAACCGGTGGGTAGTTGGCCTCAAGCAGCACCAGCGCGCGGGAGGACGCCGCGACCTGGATCCCGTGAAACTTCACCAACAGGCAACCGGGCTGCTCGGCAATGGTGATGACAGGGCTGGGACCTGAAGTTTTCATGTATACGTTCCTCGAGACGGTGATGAGTCGATTCATCAGGTATAACGCAACTTGGCTGACCTTGGCGGCCTCGCAGCCGAACGGATTGCGAAGGCGATGAAATCAAATGCAACGCCAAGGCTGTACATCCATACAGATAATGATTGCTCCGGCGCGCATCACCCGCCATTCTGTGCACCTCCCCGGACACTGATCAACGATGGTGGTTATGCGGCTGTACCTCTGTGAAAAACCTTCCCAGGCCAAAGACATCGCGGCTGTGCTCGGCGCCAGACGCCGGGGCGACGGCTGCTGGCTGGGCACGGACGTCACGGTGACCTGGTGCATCGGCCATCTCCTGGAAACCGCGCCGCCGGATGCCTATGACGCGCGCTACAAGCGCTGGGTACTGGCCGACCTGCCGATCATTCCGGGCACATGGAAGATGACCGTCAAGCCGCGCACGGCGAGCCAGTACAAGACGGTCAAACGTCTGCTCGGTGAAGCGTCGGAACTGATCATTGCTACCGACGCCGACCGCGAAGGCGAGATGATCGCCCGGGAACTGGTGGAGCACTGCAAGTATCGCGGCCCGATCCGCCGCCTGTGGCTGTCGGCGCTGGACGACGCCTCGATCCGCAAAGCCCTCGCGTCGCTCAAACCAGGCGCCGAAACCTTCAATCTCTACCATTCCGCACTGGGGCGCAGTCGTGCCGACTGGTTGATCGGCATGAACATGAGTCGACTGTTCACGCTGCTCGGGCGCCAGTCCGGGTATCAGGGTGTGTTACCGGTAGGCCGGGTACAAACCCCTATCCTGCGCCTGGTGGTGGATCGCGACCGCAGCATTGCCGACTTCGTCCCGGTCGCCTACTGGGCCATCGACGTGCAACTGCTGCACGACGGCACTGCTTTCACCGCGCAATGGCGCGCGGCATCCGGAGTTTGCGACGATCAGGATCGCTGCCTGAATCAGGCACTGGCCCAACAGGCAGCCACAGCAATGATGGGCGCGGCAAGTGCCCGGGTGATCAAGCTGCGCACCGAACGCATGCGTGAAGTGGCGCCACTGCCCTTCGATTTGGGCACGCTACAGGAAGTCTGCTCGAAGAAACTCGGGCTCGGCGCTCAGGAAACCCTCGACATCGCCCAGGCACTTTATGAAACCCACAAGGTGATCACCTACCCGCGCAGTGACTGCGGCTATCTGCCCGTCAGCCAGCACGTCGAAGCACAGGCGATTCTCGCCGCCCTCAGGCAAGCCGATCCGGCGCTGGATGCCTTGCGCGATCACCTGGAGCCCCATAGGCGCTCACGGGCCTGGAACGATGCCAAGGTCAGTGCGCACCACGGCATCATCCCTACTGCTGCGGCCAAAAACCTCGAACGCCTGACCGGCAAGCACCGCGCGGTCTATACGCTGATCAGGGCCAGGTATCTCGCGCAGTTTCTGCCCAATCACGAGTATGACCGCACCCAGGCTGATTTCGACTGTGCCGGTGAAGCCTTGCGCGCGGTGGGCAAACAAATCGTCGATCCCGGCTGGAAACGCGCCCTGCCCGAAGCGCTTGCCCCGGCGAAAGGTCGTGAAGCCCCAGCGCCTCAAACCTTGCCCAACCTGCGCGAAGGAATTGATTGCGCAGTGGCCAGCGTGCAGCTCAAGGACCTGTGGACCCAACCGCCCAAACCGTTCACCGAGGGCGACCTGATCAAGGCGATGAAAAACGTCGCCAAACTGGTGGAAGACCCTCTGCTCAAGCAGAAACTCAAGGACACCACGGGTATCGGCACCGAAGCGACCCGCGCCTCGATCATCCAGGGTCTGCTCGACCGTGGTTACCTGATCAAGAACGGCAAGGCTCTTTCTGCCACGCCGGCCGCTTTCAGTCTGATCGATGCGGTGCCTCGCGCCATTGCCGATCCGGGCACTACGGCCATTTGGGAGCAAGCCCTGGACATGGTGCAGAGCGGGGAAATGAGCCTCGAAGAGTTCGTTGCCAAACAGGCGGCCTGGATGAGCAAACAGGTCAGTCGATGTGCCGGTTTGAACCTGACCATCAGCGGTCCGGCAAGCCCCGCCGGACGCGGTGCCACGCCATGGAAAAACAAGCGCAAGCCTGCCAAGCGCAAAGCAGCGGCTGGCACCAGACGCAGCGCGAAACCGGCGAGCAAGGGTTGATCGGCCATACTGTCCTGGCATCAAGACAGGAGTTCGCCAGTATGCCCTCGATAGAACTGCACGCCGCGCAACGCGACGAACTGGAAACCATTGAAAACCTGATGCAGTTCTACACCTACGACTTCAGTGAATGGTTGCCGCTTAAACTTAGCGAACACGGCTTTTTCAGCCTTCGCCCCTTGTCGGACTATTGGCAAAAACCCGCCACCCGACCGTTTTTGATCCGGGTCGACGGCGAACTGGCGGGGTTCGTGACCGTGGATGACAACACCCACTTGCCCGGCGCCGATTACAACATCGGCTACTTGTTTGTCAGCCGACGCTTTCGTGGCCAGGGTGTCGCCAGGTTTGTCGTTTCCACCCTCTTGAGCCGATTTCCCGGTCAATGGCAAATTTTCCACATCGAAGCGAACCTGCCTGCTCGGTTGTTCTGGGCCACCGTGATGCCCGATCTCAGCGCAGGCGGTTTTACTCGACATTTCCTCACGGTAGAAGGTTATCCCTGCACCCTTTACCGCTTCGAGGCGCCAGCGCCGCCAGCCTGAGTGACGCCTTTACAGCGCCTTTTTTAATTCCTCCCAGCTTTGTCCGACAATATGTAGTGACTGAAAATAATCACTACAAAACCGTTGACGAGCACGATTTGCCCTTGCATGATGCAGACGTCTCCCCGATCGGGAGTACACGCAACGCGCTTGAGCAAGCTCGTCTGACCGCCGAGCTGTTTTTTCCGGATACACGCTGCCCACAAGGCAGATTGAAGAAGCTGACCTGGCCTGAACGTCCAGTACAAGGACGAGAAGCGCTGGCGATCCATCCTCATGAAGCTTGTGGCCGACCTTGAAAACGTCGGCAGGGGCCAAAGGTTATCGCCGCTTCTCTTCGTTGTGACGCTATTGCGTAGCAGTTATTCAACACGACTACATGCAACAGACGCAGGACCTCGTCGCTTATGACGGACGGCTGCTGACGTCCTGGTTTCGGTGCCAGGGATCAACTAACCGATGGGCTACTTGTATTAGCGAATCAACTTTGAAAGATCACCAAATGGTCAAGGGGGCTTTATCATGAATCTGAACAATCAACCTACTATCGAAGAACTGGCTCGTATGTTCGCGGCAAAAAAAGACAGCCACGACAGCCATATCCTATGGATCAGCAAATCGGGTCAGGTTCATATCGATTGCCTGTCGCCACATACCCATGAAGCAGAGTTCGACCAGAACAACCAGAACCTGCTCGCCCGACTGAAGATGTACCGTCGCGGCCAGGGCTATGTCGGCAAAAAAGCCGCGGCCGACAAAGACTTCATCGGCAATGTCCTGCAAACGCTGAAACAGGCCTGGGATTCGATGCAGAACAAGAACGAAGTTCGGGTGATTGATCGGTTCTACTAATTGAAATGAGCCATTGTTGACTCATAAATAAAAAGGGCCTGCTCCTGATAAGAGCAGGCCCTTTTTAATGGCTCAATGAAAGTGGGGAATGTTGCCACTCAAGACATACCAGCAGCCAACACCACCTGCACAAAAGCCAAAGCCGCCGCACTGTGATAGTTGTTTTTACGACGCAGTAATGCAGCGCCACGCTGGGGCGCCTCCCCCGCTAGCGGGATCATGCGCAGAGCGCGGTCGCTGGTTGCAATGGGCTCCGGAAGGATTGTAGCCATTGCCGTATGCCGAATGACTTCCAACAGCGTGTTGACCGAATTGACCTCGATCGCCACTTTCGGCGTTATCTGCGCCCGGGTGAAATACTCGTCAATGCAGGTGCGCGTGAAAAAATCTGCGCCGAGTAAGGCAAACTGCAGCTGCGCCACCTGGTCATGGGTCACGGTGTCCCGGCTTTCATACAACGGATGCGCCTGGCCGACCATCAATCCCAGGGTTTCGGTAAATGCAGGAATCGATTCGATATCAGGGTTTCTCACCTGATCAAACGCAATCGCGATGTCCAGAGAGTCCTGCGCCAACCCGGTTTCGATGTCGTCCATCGATAGCTCGAACACCTCCAGGTGAATGTTCGGGTAACGCGCCACGAAATCGCGCACCAGCGGCCCCACCAGGTAGGCCATGAAAGTCGGGGTCATGGCCAGACGCAAAGTGCCCCGGGACAAATCCTTCACGTCGTGCAGCGCACGCTTGCCCGCCTCCAGCTCTATCAGCACCCGCCGAGCGCATTCGATATACGCCTGACCCGCGTCGGTCGGCTTGACCGTACGCGACGTGCGATCGAACAGGCTGACACCCAGGGTCTCTTCCAGTTGCCGGATCTGTTGTGAAAGCGTTGGCTGGGAAACATGCAGGGCTTCGGCCGCACGGGTGAAGCCGCCATGGTCAGCCACGGCCAACAGGTAACGCAGATGTCGCAGCAGCATACTCAGACCTTCTATCTATAGGCAATACTTATGCCTAGCATTGTATATCGGTCTTGGACGCTATGGATTGAACGAAAGAAGATGGCCTCACACCCAGACACTTCCCCCAGCGACAGGAGAACCACCATGCAACAGTCTCACGCCTATAACGATCCAAGCCTGGCTCTGACCACCGCAATTCTCGATGCCAAAGCTCGCAAAAATCTGTCGTGGCAAGACCTGGCTGACGGCACCGGCCTGGGCCTTGCCTATGTCACCGCTGCACTTCTCGGCCAGCATCCACTGCCGCAAAACGCCGCAGAGGTGATCGGCGAGAAACTCGACCTGGACGCCGAGGCGGTGGCTCGCCTGCAGATCATCCCCCTGCGCGGCAGCCTTGCGGGTGTCCCGACCGATCCGACCATCTACCGCTTCTACGAAATGATCCAGATCTACGGCACCACCTTGAAGGCTCTGGTTCATGAGCAGTTCGGCGACGGCATCATCAGTGCGATCAACTTCAAGCTCGACATGAAAAAAGTCGAAGACCCGGAAGGCGGTTCGCGCGCAGTGATTACGCTCGACGGCAAGTTCCTGCCCCTGCGTCCGTTCTAAGTCGAAAACGGCCCGTACCACCGTGCGGGCCAAATCCGCTCATCCATGAGGACGCCGCCATGAAAGCGCTCATCGAAGGCTTTGTAAAATTCCAGAAAGAAGTGTTTCCACAACGCACCGACCTGTTCAAACACCTGGCCACCACGCAACAACCGGGTACCTTGTTCATCACCTGTTCCGACAGCCGTGTAGTGCCCGAATTGCTGACCCAGCAAGAACCCGGCGAGTTGTTCGTAATCCGTAACGCCGGCAACATCGTGCCCTCCTACAGCCCTCATCCGGGTGGTGTGTCGGCCACCGTCGAATACGCTGTTGCCGTGTTGGGCGTAACGGATATCGTCATCTGCGGGCATTCGGACTGTGGCGCCATGACCGCTGTCGCCAAATGCACCTGCATGGATCACCTGCCCGCCGTCAGCGGCTGGTTGCAGCACGCCGAGTCGGCGAAAGTCATCAACGAGTCACGGCCTCACGTTACGCAAACGGCGAAAATAAGCGCGATGGTGCGCGAGAATGTGATCGCGCAATTGGCCAACATCCAGACTCATCCAAGCGTGCGCCTGGCCCAGGAAAAAGGTCTGCTGAATTTGCACGGCTGGGTCTATGACATCGAAACCGGCTCGATCGATGCACTCGATGGCAGCAGCCATCGTTTTCTGCCGCTGGCTGAGCATCCTGGCACTTGCGCTGTGCCTGGCAAAGCAATGGAAGCGGCCTGATCAAGGCGATGGCGACCGCCATTGCGGCGGTCGCCCAGCTGAATCACTCAGCGTTTGACGCCCAGATCGATCTGGGTCATGCGGCTGCGGATGGTGAACACGCCATCGCCCGAGAGAATCGCACTGCGCGCAAACAGGCGCCCGCTCTCCCAGTTCGACAAACCGAGCTCCGGCTTGTTGAGCGCGTACTGGCCATCGACCCAACGGGTAATGCCGTTGCCGACAAAAGGCGCGTTGACTGCGTTGTAGAAACGCTCCTGCGTCGCGGCATCTTCGCTGATCAGCGACACGGTGAACTGCGGGCTGTAGCGGTTGAACAAGGCAATGGCGCTGTCCAGGTCGTCGACGATTTTCAGGCTGACTTCCGGCGTTTCTTCCCACTCCCACTCGCGGCCCAATTGATCCTCGGGCAACGGCTCGGCCAAGGCTTCGCTCTGGTAGCCTTCGGCGCGATAAACCTCGACGGTTGCATTGAGCCAATCGGCCGGCAGGCATGCTTCGCTGCCTTCGACGATGTGCAACTTGCAGCCCTGGCCCCGTGCCTTGCCGGCCTGTTGCAAGGCATCGAGAAACACCGGCACCAGTTCGGCGGCGCGGTTGCGATGGATCAGGCAAACATTCAGGGTGTTGCAGACTTTACGGTCGAGGGAGTTGCGGACCACGCTGGCGAAGCGACCGGTATCGGCATCGGTATCAGCGATCAGCCACGCACCACCGGTACCGTGCAGGCTGACAGCCGTTCCGGCCTGTTGCGCGATACTGCCCAACTGGCTGACGGCACGTCCCGAACCACGGGCCACGGCCAGCGACAGGCGCCGGTCGGCAAACATCGCCCAACCGGCTGCATGGTTGACGCTTTCCACCAGTGATACCGCGCCGCTCGGCAACCCGGCATCACTCAATGCCGGATTCAACGCATGGGCCACAATGGCTTGAGCGGTGCCCAGCGCATCGCTGCCGATGCGCAGCACCGCGGTGTTCCCCGTGCGCAAAACACCCGCGGCATCGGCAAAAACGTTAGGTCGACCTTCGAAGACAAACGCGACGATGCCCAGCGGCGACACCACTTGCTCGACCTTCCAGCCTTCGTGCTCGACGCAGCTGATCACTTTGCCACGGGTGGCAGAGGCGTCTCGCCAGGCGCGCAGGCCGGCAATCATGTCGCGACGCATGCGTTCATCGGCCAGCAAACGTGTGGTCGACCGGCCACGGGACTTCGCTCGCTCGATGTCAGCCTGGTTGGCGGCTTCGATCAAGGCCCAGCACTGCGGGGTTTCCAGACGCTGGGCGAACAGGTCGAAGAAGTTGCTGATCGCCTGATCCGACACCGCCGACATCGCAGCAAACGCCGCTTGCGCGCGTTCGATTGCCACGGCGGCCGCCTGCTGATCAGCCACCGGGATCAACAGCAACTCGCCGCTGACCTGTTCTACCAGCAAGTGGTCTCCGGGCTGGAAGCGTGCCGCCAGTTCGGGGCTGACCACAGTGACACGGTTACCGGCGAAAGGGATCGGCGTGCCAGCGACTAGACGTTCGAGCGCAAGAGACATGAAGCGGTTTCACCATGCAATGGGCGGGCAGAAAATGTATAGCAAAACACCTGTGTGAGCGAGCCTGCTTGCGATAGCGACCTGACCTGCGGCCTCCACGTATCAAAGTGTGTACAGCCCCGCCCCCGACACAACAAGCCTTAAACCCCCGCGCAAGTGACACAACGCAGATACACCCGCCTGATGAAATTCACTTGTCGCTAAACGGGCACACCTCGCCCGACATCACTGACTTGTAGGAGACACCGTCCATGAACACTTCGATTTCATCGGCCGTCAAAGGCTTGCACCTGAACCTTGATCGCGTCGGCCACTGGATCGCGCCATTGACGCTGCGAGTGTTCCTGGCCTGGGAGTTCTTCGAGTCGGGGCTGGAGAAATACAACGGTGAAAACTGGTTCGCCGACATTCAAGAGCGCTTCCTGTTTCCGTTCAACCACCTGCCGGCCACGCTGAACTGGGAAATGTCGATGTGGGTGGAATTGATCTGCGCCCTCGCCTTGCTGGTTGGCCTGGCTACACGGTTTTCGGCCATCAGCCTGATTGTCGTCACCATCGTCGCAACCGCCGCCGTGCACTGGCCCGCTGACTGGTCGAGCCTGAGCGAACTGGCCCAGGGTTACTCGATCACCAACAAAGGCTACGGCAACTTCAAACTGCCGCTGATCTACCTCGCCGCACTGCTGCCGCTGCTGCTCTCGGGTCCGGGTAAATTCAGTCTCGATGCGCTGCTGGCGCGGTTCTTCTGGCGTCGCCGTCATAACTGAAAAAAAGGCCGCTATTTGGCATCCCCATTTAGCGGCTTGTAAAACTTGAACAGGCCGATGTTCGCCGTATTGGTGTATTCCTTAGCCCAATCCGGTTTAACCGTGCGATCGTGAAAGTACAGCGCGCCTTTGGTGCGATCCGGCAACTGCTTGTTCAGCGCTTTGCGAGCGATCTCCTTGGCAAGGGCGTAAGGCACCTCCTCCTGAACCGAATCGGCACGCCCGTCGCACCACCACGAGAACTGGCAGCTTTTGGTTTCCGAGCCTTGCTTGACCACGCCGCAGACGGTATCGGGAAAGCCATCATGGCCGAGACGGTTCATCACCACGTTGGCCACCGCTTCCATGTCGGCAGCGTCCTTGCCTTTGGCCTCCCAGTAGATCGATCGGGCGAGACACGTGATGGCGTCGTCCAGCGGCGCCTTGCCGGCCGGGTCAACGGCCTGCACTTCAGGCTGGGTAATGGCTTCGGACTTGGGCACCGGTGCCGGGCTGCTGTTCTCGGCAGCCTTTTGCTCCAGCACCTCGGCCTTGTCTTCGGCGACTTTTTGGGTTTGCTGCTGATCGGCGGCCAATGCCGGGCCAGCGAGCAGAATCAGGGCGAAGCAGGTTGTTATCCAGTGTTGGCACATGGTCGGGCGGTACTCTGTAGGCAGTATCGCTAGAGTGTAGTAGTGAAATGATTGCACTTGCGCCACAACTTTCGGGAAAATCCGTTGACTGTGACAAGGCAACTTCGCGCATCATGGCGCAGTCAGCACAAGGAGTTTTCCATGGGTTTTCTACCATCCGCTATGCGCTTTGCCGGTTTGTCGTTGGGAATGCTGTTGGCCGCCAGCGCCGTGGCCAGCGATGAGTCACAGTTGATCGAATCGATCAATCTCTATCGCAGCCAGTTGCAACGTTGCGCCGGTCAGGTTTCATCGGAATTGCCACCACTGGCGGCCGATCCGCGACTGGCACTTTCCGCCACCAGCATTGGCAATCTGCAGCAAGCCATGGTGACTGCCGGCTACCCCATGAAGAACGTGCAGGCGATCAGCCTGTCCGGACCGCGTGATGCGGCATCGGCGATGAAAGCGATTCAGGAAAGCTTTTGCCAGATCGTGCTCGACCCGCAATTTGTCGATGTCGGCGTGAGCCGCCAGGACCGCGAATGGCGAATTGTAGTGGCGCGTCCACTGCTGAGCGCACGCTTGGGCGACTGGCAAGCCGAAGGCCAGAAGTTGCTGGCCGAGCTTAATGCCGCACGCACCAAATCGCGCCAGTGCGGCGCTCAATCGTTCAACGCCACCACACCACTGGCCTGGAACGCCACGCTGGGTGCCGCTGCCGAAACCCATTCACGGGCAATGGCCAACAACAATTTCTTCGATCACAAGGATCGCGACGGCCGCACACCGGGTGACCGCGCGGAACTGGCAGGCTACAACTTCCAGCAGATCGGCGAAAACATTGCCGCAGGCCAAGACACCGTGCGCAAGGTCGTCGACGGCTGGCTCGCCAGCCCGGGCCACTGCGCCAACCTGATGAACCCGCAGTTCAACGAATTGGGCGCGGCGTATGCCAATGATCCGAAGAGCTATGCCGGCATTTACTGGACTGCCATGTTTGGTGCGCAGTGAGCACCTGCCAGCCGCAAGCCCGTCAGCGACCTTACGGATAAATCAATCCATCATAGATCCGCTCGATCACTTGGTTATTAATAGTGATTGGACGCCTATCAACGTTGCTCTTAGCCTGCGCTCAACACTTGCGTCAAAAACGCAAGTCTCTATAAAAGCGCCAAGCGAGGGTGTCATGTCAGAACGGGTCCTGCTAGATGGGTTCTCCCGGCGCGTGGACTATCTGCGGATGTCGCTCACCGACCGTTGCGATTTCCGTTGCGTGTATTGCATGGCCGAGGACATGCAGTTTCTCCCGCGCCAACGGGTGCTGACACTGGAAGAAA
Organism: Pseudomonas sp. Sample_22; assembly: GCF_004307635.1. Taxonomy (NCBI): domain Bacteria; kingdom Pseudomonadati; phylum Pseudomonadota; class Gammaproteobacteria; order Pseudomonadales; family Pseudomonadaceae; genus Pseudomonas; species Pseudomonas sp. Sample_22. The sequence continues at coordinate 12,222 of NZ_RCNY01000052.1, read as the reverse complement.
TCTATCAGCTGGCCGCAAGTTTCGTGGCGCTCGGCACCCGCAAGATCCGCCTGACCGGGGGCGAGCCGCTGATCCGTCCGGGCGTGGTACAGCTGTGTGAAAAGATCGCCGCCCTGCCCGGCCTGCGTGAACTGTGCATGACCACCAACGGCTCGCAATTGGCCAAACTGGCGCAACCGTTGTTCGATGCAGGGGTCAAGCGCCTCAACATCAGTCTCGATTGCCTGGACCCACAGCGCTTTCGCGAACTGACCCGCACCGGTGATCTGGCGCAAGTGATCAAGGGCATCGACGCCGCCAACCAGGCCGGGTTCAGCCATACCAAACTCAATTGCGTGGTGATGAAGGGCCGCAACGACCACGAGATCAACGATCTGGTGAGCTTCGCCATCGATCGTAACCTCGACATTTCCTTTATCGAAGAGATGCCCCTGGGCATCATCGATGAACACAGCCGCGCCGAAGCGTTCTGCTCCAGCACACAAGTGCGCGAGCGGATTGCCGAGCGCTTCACGCTGATTGATTCCGCCGAGTCGACCCAAGGCCCGTCACGCTACTGGCGCCTGGCCGAAGCACCGCAAATTCGCCTGGGGTTCATTTCGCCCCACAGCCATAATTTTTGCGGTACCTGCAATCGGGTGCGACTGACCGTGGAGGGACGCTTGCTGCTGTGCCTGGGCAATGAACATTCGGTGGATTTGAAGGCGGTTTTGCGTAGCCATCCGGGGCATCCCGAACGCGTGGAGAAAGCGATCATCGAAGCGATGAAACTCAAGCCCTATCAACACAATTTCGAAGTGAACGACGATGTTCAAGTCGTTCGGTTCATGAACATGACGGGCGGCTGAAGCTGACGACCGCCAGCCGTATCAGCCATTCCCCATCAACGCACAAGAACCATTGGACGCGATAAATCGTTATCCGTAGCCTGAGCTCAATTCAGTAGCATCGACACCAGGAGCGCAGGCTTGAGCGTCTTACCAAAACAGGAACACTCCACGCCCGAGCCGATTAGCCTGCGCGAAGCCTTGCGCTTCTGGATCAAGCTTGGCTTCATCAGTTTCGGCGGGCCGGCGGGACAGATTTCGATCATGCACCAGGAGTTGGTCGAGCGCCGACGCTGGATTTCCGAGCGACGCTTTCTGCACGCGCTCAATTACTGCATGTTGTTGCCCGGCCCCGAAGCCCAGCAACTGGCGACGTACATCGGCTGGCTGATGCACCGCACCTGGGGCGGCGTGATCGCGGGTGTGCTGTTTGTGCTGCCTTCGCTGTTCATCCTGATCGGCTTGTCCTGGGTCTACATCGCCTTCGGTGAAGTGCCGGTGGTGGCCGGTGTGTTTTACGGGATCAAGCCGGCAGTGACCGCGATTGTGCTGCAAGCCGCCCACCGGATCGGCTCGCGGGCACTGAAAAACGGTTGGCTGTGGGGCATCGCCGGCGCCTCCTTCGCGGCGATCTTTGTGCTGAACGTGCCATTTCCGCTGATCGTCCTGGGTGCCGCAGTGATCGGTTACTTCGGCGGCCGACTGGCCCCGGAAAAATTTCGCACCGGTGGCCATGGCGCAACGCAAAAGTCGTTCGGCCCGGCCGTGATCGACGATGACACGCCGCCCCCCGAGCATGCCCGTTTCAGCAGCCTGAAGCTGGCACGGCTGGCGCTGACCGGTGTGATCCTGTGGACACTGCCCATGGCCACCCTGACCGCTTTGTTTGGCTGGGACGGTACGCTCACGCAAATGAGCTGGTTCTTCACCAAAGCGGCGCTACTGACATTCGGTGGTGCCTACGCGGTGTTGCCGTATGTCTACCAGGGCGCGGTCGGTCACTATGGCTGGCTGACGCCGACGCAGATGATCGACGGCCTGGCGCTCGGTGAGACCACCCCCGGACCACTGATCATGGTGGTGGCATTTGTCGGGTTCATCGGCGGCTACGTTCTGCAAGTCTTCGGCCCGGACCAGGCCTTTGTCGCCGGTGCCGTCGCGGCAACGCTGGTGACCTGGTTCACCTTCCTGCCTTCGTTCCTGTTTATCCTCGCTGGCGGGCCGCTGGTGGAGTCGACGCATAACGAACTGAAATTCACCGCACCGTTGACGGCGATTACCGCGGCCGTGGTCGGCGTGATCCTCAATCTGGCGTGCTTTTTCGGCTACCACGTGCTGTGGCCCAAGGGCTTCGAAAACCCCCTCGACTGGCCCTCGTTGCTGATCGCGATCGTGGCGGCCATTGCCCTGTTTCGCTTCAAGCGCGGGGTGATCGAGGTGTTGCTCGGCGCTGCGATAATCGGCCTTGGCGTACACATGATGCGATGAATGAAACGTTTACACGCATCAGATTCCCCCCTAGTATCCAGACACGCCCGATGGCGGGTCACACCCGCCATCGACGAATCCCAATGCCGGAAACATCCGATATGAACCGCATTGTCAACCTGCCCATGGCCTTGAGCCGTTCCAAACTCCGTCACTCCGCACGTCCGCCGGATAGCACCCTGCTCGCCTGATCGCGTCCCAAACGCGTAGAGCCTCTTCCTTCGCTAATCCTTTGCCTGCATGCCCCGGATCTTTGTATCCGTAGTCGTGCCGAGGCCCGAATCCGTGCGTCCGCAGGACGCCAACGTGAGTGACGAACAATGAAATTCGCAGCCCTTGAAGACGCCCAGACTTTCCTGGCGAACAACCCCGATATCGACATGATCGAGCTGTTCATCCTCGATGCCAACGGTGTGCCGCGCGGCAAACTGTTGCACCGCGAAGAACTGCTGGCGGTGTATGAAAGCGGTCGTCCGCTGCCCAGCACCATCCTCGGCCTGACCTTGCAGGGCGACGACGTCGAGAACTCCGGGCTGGTTTGGGATGTGGGCGATATCGACTGTCGTGCCTACCCGCTCGAAGGCAGCCTGGTGCGCTTGCCGTGGCGGCAGATTCCGACCGCCGCCGTGCAAGTCAGCATGCACCCGCAGGAAGGCAGGCCGGCGAGCATCGCCGACCCGCGCCACCTGCTGATCAACGTGATCGAGCGCCTGAAAGCCCAGGGTTACTACCCGGTGATGGCGTGCGAGCTGGAGTTCTACTTGCTCGATGCCAAGCGCGATCATCTCGGGCGCCCGCAACCGGCGCTGGACGCCGACGGCGGTCGACCGCGACACACGCAAGTCTATGGCCTGCGCGAACTGGAACAGATTGAGCCGTTCCTGGCCGACCTCTACGCGGCGTGCAAACTCCATGGCATTCCGGCGCGCACGGCGATTTCCGAATACGCACCAGGCCAGGTGGAAATCACGCTGGAACACGGTGATGCCTTGCAAGCGATGGATCAGGCGGTGCGCTACAAACGCCTGGTCAAAGCCATTGCACATCAGCACGGCATGCAAGCGACCTTCATGGCCAAACCCTTTGACCATTTGGCCGGCACCGGCATGCACATGCATGTCAGCATCGCCGATGCCGAGGGCCGCAACCTGTTCGCCTGCGAAGACCCGGCCGGCACACCGCTGCTGCGCACGGCCATCGGCGGCATGCTCGCCTCGTTGCTTGACTCGTTGCTGCTGTTTTGCCCCAACGCCAACTCCTACCGGCGCTTCCAGGCCAACAGCTACGCGCCGCTGGCGCCGACCTGGGGCGTCGACAACCGTACCGTGAGCTTGCGAGTTCCAGGTGGCCCGGCCAACAGCAGGCACATCGAACATCGCATCTGCGGCGCCGACGCCAATCCGTATCTGGCGGCAGCAGCGATACTGGCCGGCATTCATCGCGGCATTACTGAAAACCTCGATCCGGGGGAACCGGTAGAGGGCAACGGTTACGCACAAGCCACGCAATTGTTGCCGACCGACTGGCTGACATCGCTGACGGCACTGGAAAACTCGGTGTGGGCGCGGGATGCATTGGGGCAGGAATTTCTCGGGGTGTATCTGGCGGTCAAGCGTGCCGAGTATCGGCAGTTCATGGCTGAAGTGGGTGAGCAGGATTGGCGTTGGTATTTGACTGAGGCGTAAGCCCCTGTAGGAGCGAGCCTGCTCGCGATGAGGTCGTGTCAGCCACCATCACTGGTCAATGACACACCGCCATCGCGAGCAGGCTCACTCCTACAACGACTGCACTCCCCCACATTTTCCCCGGACACAGCCATGACTCAACAACGCAGCAATTCCTACTACACCGCCACCCTCAACCAGGACACCGATTACCCGACCCTGCAAGGCCGGCACCGGGTCGATGTGGTGATCATCGGCGGCGGTTTCACCGGCGTCGCCACCGCCGTCGAACTCGCGGAAAAAGGCCTGAAAGTCGCCATCGTCGAAAGCCATAAAATCGGTTGGGGCGCTACCGGACGCAACGGCGGTCAAGTCACCGGCAGCCTGTCGGGCGATGAAGCGATGCGCAAACAGATGCGCCACACCCTTGGCGATGAAGTCGACGATTTCATCTGGCATCTGCGCTGGCGCGGGCATCAGATCATCAAGCAGCGGGTCGAGAAATACGCCATCGCCTGCGACCTCAAGCATGGCCACCTGCATGCCGCTTACAAGCCCAGCCACATGGACGGTCTGCGCAAGGATTACGACGAGGCCGTGCGACGCGGCATGGCTGATGAGGTCAGCCTGCTCGACCGCAGCCAGGTGCGCGACCTGCTGCAAAGCGACCTCTATCACGGCGCAATCAAAAACACCCGCAACATGCACTTGCACCCGCTCAACCTGTGCATCGGTGAAGCGCGGGCCGCAGAGAGTCTGGGCGCGCTGATCTTTGAAAACAGCGAAGTGCTGGAAATCATTCATGGCGATACGCCCGGGGTGCGTACCGCTCACGGCCGCATCGATGCCAATCAGGTGCTGCTGGCCGGCGACGTCTATCACAAGCTTGAGCCGGGCAAGCTCAAGGGCAAGATTTTCCCGGCCATGGGCGGCATCGTCACCACCGCGCCACTGGGGGATCTGGCGAAACAGATCAACCCCGAAGACCTGGCCGTGTATGACTGTCGTTTCGTGCTCGACTACTACCGCCTGACGGCCGATGGTCGTTTGCTGTTCGGCGGTGGCGCCAATTACAGCGGCAAGGATTCACGGGACATCGCCGCCGAGCTGCGCCCGTGCATCGAGCAGACGTTCCCGGCACTCAAAGGCGTGGCCATCGATTACCAGTGGAGCTGCGCGATGGGTATCGTGATCAACCGCATCCCGCAATTGGGCAAGCTCTCGGACAATGTCTGGTATTGCCAGGGCTACTCCGGCCACGGCATCGCCACCAGCCACATCATGGGCGAAATCATGGGCCGTGCGATCACCGGGCAGCTTGAGCACTTCGACACCTTCGCCGCCTGCCAACACATCCGCGTGCCGATGGGCGACTTGCTGGGCAATCCGATGCTGGCGGCGGGCATGTGGTATTACCAGATGCTTGAGCGATTGCGCTGAGTGGTTCGAGCCGGCATTGATGTTGTTTGTGCCGGCCTCATCGCTGGCAAGCCAGCTCCCACAGGTTCAGTGGCGTACACAAAAGCTGTGTTGAACGCGGTCATAGTGGGAGCTGGCTTGCCAGCTCCCACAGGTTCAGTGGCGTATACAAAAGCTGTGTTGAACGCGGTCATTGTGGGAGCTGGCTTGCCAGCGATGAGGCCGGCAAACCCACTGCACCTCTGCCGGCAGTCACACAGCTTGCACCACCTCAATCCCCAACCCGCGGTAATCCTCGATATTCCCCGAGGCCACATGCCGCTCGGTAATCAACGTGTGCAAACGCGAACACGGCGCAACCACGAACGGTTCCACCGCGCCAAGCTTGTCCGCCGTGGTGACCGCAATCACATGGGACGCACTGTCGAGCATCGCCTGTTTCACCGGCACTTCATCAAAATGCAGCGAGCTGATGCCCACTTCCGGGTGAATCGCGCATACCCCGGTTAACAGCAAATCGGCTTTGATCCCTTTAAGTAGACGCAAGGTTTCATGCCCGCTGGCCGACAGCGTCGCCGGATTAAGCTGGCCACCGGCCAAAATCACTTTGACGCCCTTGTACTCCGACAGCGTTATCGCTGTCATGGGCGACGCAGTGACGGCCGTGATGCGAATGTCCAACGCCAACGAACGCGCGATCTGCAATGTGGTGGTGCCGGAGTCGAACATCACGGTCTGGCCGTCTTCAACCCGTTCGGCCGCCATTTGTGCAAGACGGGTTTTCACCTCGTCGGTCTCGCTGATCCGGGTGAAATAATCCTTGCCAGTGTCTTTGGGCCGCGGCAACGCCCCGCCGTGGACTCGCTGCACCAGTCCGGCCGCGGCCAGCTCCGACAGATCGCGGCGAATAGTGTCTTCGGACACGGCGAAATGCTGGCTCAGCCCCGACGCCATGACTTTGCCGTCGCGCTCGAGGATCAAGAGGATTTTCTGCCGACGCAGATGTGGGAGTTCGGTTGCGGAGTGATCCTGCATGCTTGTGCCTGTTTACGCGTTAATCTGCGGGTTTAGCGAGATTAGCCAAACCGCCCGAAAAACACAAACCATCGCACCAGGTATCATTTGTTTCGATCTTTCAAATCATGAAGCCGAATTTTTTATTCAGCGGTGGCCTGTCCAAAATGGCGTCCATCTCTCCTATTCCGGATGAACACTTCATGAATCTGAATTTCGCATTTGCCTGCATGATCGTGGTCTCGTTTACCATCGCACTGGTACATACCTGAACAGTCATCGAACCCCTTGCGAAACCGTAGGTCTGCTCCTGGGAAAAATAAACATGAATGTGCAGGGAGTATCTGCTTCCTAGTCGCAACTTGTCGCATCGGCCAAGCCGATTCGCCGGCCCATTGATTCTTCATCGCCGTGCTGCTGGCAGAGGAACTCGCGTATCGCTTCGGCGGTTCGCCTGGCGCTGGTTACCACAAAAAAATGCCCCTCGCCCTTCAAGACGTGCAGCTCGGCACGGCGTATGGTGCGGCGCAGAATATGCGCGTTGTACAGTCGCACCAGAGTGTCGCGCTCGCCAGTGAGGATCAGTGTGCGCTGGCGCAGACGGAATAACCGCAGCAGGCTTGTCCAACCGACCAGCGCTGTAAGCTGATGGTAATAGGTTCTCGGGTTGGCCGTGAGCATGCCGTTCACCACACCGAAGCGCAGCAGCGTCTGAATCGAATGGCGCGAGCGTTCCTGTTTGCGCAGATTGGCGCTTTTGCTCCTGCCAAAGAAATCCAGGACATCGGCGGGCTTCACCAGCATCGCCGGGCCGGCCGAGGTAGCTGCGAGGATCAGACGGCGCACCATGCTCGGGTACCGCAGGGCGAATTCTTGCGCCAATGCACCGCCCCAACTCACGCCGAACACGTCGATCTGGTCGACTCCCAATTGCCTGAGCATCCCGGCGATCAAGTCGGCATGGCGCGGCAGACGCAGTGGCCAGCGGGGCATTTGCGATTTGCCGACCCCTGGCACGTCCAGCGTGATGGTCTTGTAGTCTGCCAATTGTTCGCGCAGAGGATCGAAAGTGCGGATCAGACCACCCAGGCCGTTGAGCAAGAGCAGCGGCGAGCCTTGACCTCGGATTGAAACGTTCAGCTGCAAATCGTCAACGGTTAATGTGTGCGTTCTCATCGTTTTGCCCCTTGGCATACTTTCCCTGCATACCCTTTCCACACACAACATTGAGCAGAATCACTCATCTCACGCGCCTGGGTTTGTCACTTGAATGAAGATCGACCAGGCCCCCAGCACTATCCAGAACGTCGTAAAAATCCATGGCGTACGAACCGAAAACAGCAAGGCTTTGCGGTAGCCCTTATGGGTGGACTCTCGTTCGGAAAACAAAGGCGATTCGTCATAGGCCAATCCCATTAGTGGTTCACTGCGAAGCAGCTCACTCTGTTTGAAATACCAATGATCGATGATGTCATAGGCCGCTCGTATGCCGGGCCAGGCGTTCAGTGAGCTGAGTACCCCAAACAGCGCCAGAAACGGTGGTACCACCAACGTAAACAGTTTCCCCCACTCGGGGTTCAGATTGGCCATGCAGGACGCAAAGGCAATCACCAAAAATGACTGAGCGGCCAAGTAAGCGTCTGTTCGATTGGCCAGAATACTGGTTTCGTATTGAATCTCCCTTCGGTAGAAATCCAACCGCTCCTTGGGCGATCCGAACATCTTTGCGTTGTGCTCGCTCAATTCGGTTTCGTCGATGTAGGAGGTCAAAATTTTCGGCACGATAGACTCACTCTGATCGGTTAGTACGGTCGCGTACAACCCAATGCGGCATCAAGAAACATCATGATGCCTTTGTTACGCAGGCACATGACCAAACTCCCCAGGCCAAAAAGGCGCCGATACTCACTCGGTGATTCACTGAATGCGGCGTCCACAGTCATCTGAAGGTGATGGACAGGAGAAAGTTTATTCAAAGACTTTTCAGATTCGACAAGCGGCATGACCGGCTACCGCTCAAGCATTTATTTCACCAGTCGTCGGTTGAGCTTTCGCACTTCCAAACTTACCTGACGCAAACGCTATCTACACTGCGTCTACTGCAGCCTGGCTCTGCTGCGCGTGCATCAATTACTCGCGACATGCCCCGCAGCGCCTGTGTTCACCAGCGCCTTCAACGCTGCATCGAACTGCTTCAAGGCATTCACTTGTAGCTCGGTCTGCTGACCAATCTGCGCGGCAATCTGCGGCGCGGCCTTGCCATGCACCCACACCGAAGGCATTTGTTGAGCACGCGAACCTTCAGCCTGGCCGATGTACTGCAAGTTCGCATCGTAGAATTTGGCCATGAATCGCGCCTCAACCTGGCTGTTGCGCTTGGAGACCAGGCGGCTGTAAGTGTCGAGCATCACTACCACATCCGGATGGGCCTGTACCGCTGCATCCAGGCTGTCGTAGACCGTTACCGACGCGAACTCTTTCTGCAACGATGCCATCAACCAATTGATCGCCCGTTGCGGATCGGAGCTGTCAACGAATGCCTGGCTGATTCGCGAATCCAGCTGGGGATTCTTCGCACCGTTCACTGCCACCGCGTGGTAGCGCTCGAGGTATTGCTGGGTGTTAAGGGTGTTTTCGCTATAGAGCACCGCCACGGTCTTCGCCTGTCGCAAACTGGCAGCACTGTCGGCAATGGGCAGGAAGTGGCAGGACGGGTCAGCCGCAACGGCCGGATCGGCAACAGCAAAGCCACCGCTTAATACGGCGATAAAAGCCAGCAAGGTCGACATTCTCATCGCGCTGATTCCTTCAAAGGCGAGATCGATATGACCCTATCCTCCTCTGATGACAGAAAAACAGAACTTGCATTGCTTAATGATGAGTATCGAGCAAATGAATGGTCGCTATGAGCGCACGCGCCCAATCGTCCGCAGAACGCGAGGCATCTCGTACATTGATGAATTGCCGCGAGTGATACATCGCGGATACCTCAGCGCCTTCTACTGTTTCCCGCGTGTTACCTCAGCGACGCAGTTGTCACTTCTGCGCCGCGAGGCAGGCCAATAGAGTATGGCCTTCGGTGAGTTTTCAGGGTTGACAGCCTGTCGGCCTTGCCCTGCGCCGATCCCCCATCACGGAAGAGGTGAAATCATGAGTTTTGTAAAAGTGGAAAAAAACCAGAGCAGTGCCCCGTCGGAAGCCGACATGAAAAAAGCCATGGTCGAGGCTGGCGGAACACCGGGCGAGTGCAGCGGCACCAATGCTGCCCGTACCCTGACTTACACCGGCGTGGTCAATCACACCGTGTATGAGAACAAGCTGATCGAGGTCGCCAAGGGCAAACGTACCAGCTGGAATTTCGTCTGGGCCGACGCGCAGGCCGCTTGAAACCAGGGCGGGGCGGCCTCTGGGTCGCCTCGTCGTTGCTTGCATTTGATACAACGCGGTTACCCGCCTGTAACGCCAAGATACTTCGCTCCCCTGCCCCATGAACCTAGAGTGAAGCCCTCAATGGACCGACCGGGATCACTCTCCGCCGCCCCATTGATTGCCCAACACACCACCAAGGAAGAGGGAACCATGAGCAAATCAATTGCTGTCAGCCAACAAAGCCAGCAGCTTCACAATGATGTGCAAGAAGCCGTCAAATCGATCATGGGTGCAACGCAACTGAAGACGTCAGACTATAACCGGGTACTGAGATCCGCCCTGGCGGCAACGCAAAAAGTCGTCACCATCGAGATCGCTGCCGGCGATCTGACCCTGCTGAAAAAATCTGGCTACAAGCTGTGCTTTGCCAAGAAAGTCGGCACAGCAGACTACAACGTGGTCTGGCAGTCGTATGACGCATACCTGAGCAACAACGAGTTCAGCTGGACTCCGCAATATCAGCTGTTCGCTTCCAACGTGTTCAAGGAAAACGTTCAGGTCAAAGTCTCGACCAATATCGTCAACATAGGATTGGGGCAGACTTCGACACTCGATGAACACGGCCTGTTGAGCCCGGCGGTAACGGGAGGGCCGGACATCTCCATGACCTTCGTGAACAACTACGCACCGATTCATCCAGGCATCAACCAATTGTCCACCGGCATCGATGGCAAACAGGTCAGTACGCCGATCTATGTGGCCGTCGATCAGGTGGTCACCGGCAACACGGTGTTGACCCCCGTCGAAACCATCCTCGTGTGGTTCGAACAGAACGTGCAGACCAGCACCATGTTCAGTACCTCACGCTCCAAGGCGATCGAAATCGACCTGACGTTCGATAACACCGCAGGTCGCCTTTACGAAGGCGGTCAATGGAAAACCGTGTAACCCCTGCAACGGGGCGGCCTCAGGGTCGCCCCTTTTACTCGTCGATCGCGCCGTTGGCAAAGTAGCCCGTCAACGACAGGCAGATCGACTCGGCCAACGCTTCCTGGGTGGCGATGCCATAAGGCTGGTTGCGGTCGAACTGTGCCGACCAGCGAATCCGCCCCTGCGCTACATCCACCAGCCGCAACGACGCCCGAACCCGTGCCGGCTCGACCCGCACGCTGCCCTCCAGGCAATAGCAGTAGCGTCCACCGCGCCCCATCGCGGCAGCTTTGACGCTGTTGCGCGGCACTTTCAGCAATACATGGTTGGTGCCTGTTTGGGTTTGTTCGAATGACTCAAACAAGCGGCAGCTCAACTCCTCACACAGCCCTCGGGCAAAATCGTCGCCGTCGCGGGTAATGCAGGTGAACGGCTGGATCTGCAACACCGGGTGGCGCGTGCCGATGTGTTTATGCCGAAAACGCTGATACACCAAGCGATAACAACCCGGGGGAATGCTCAGCCGTACCGGCTCTTGCTGGCCGCTGGTGGCGTAATGCGCGGCGAGCTTGCGCCGCAACCGGCCGACCTGCACCCGCACCACCGGATCGTCACCCGTGCAATAGACGGCCGGATCACGACGAAACACCGCGATGCCAATGGCGTACTCGGTGAGCTGGGTGTTGGAAGATTGCAGGTCATGCTCGACCAGAAAGCGCAACAAACTGCCCATGCGCCGCGATTTGGCAAATAACGGACTGGCCAGCAACGACGCCAGCACCCGCTCCATTTCTTCTCGATCAAGCGGTTCGGGAAGCCCGTCCGCACTCGATTCGACCATGCTCTTGATCACCATCGCCTGCCTCCGTGCAGGTTGCCGACAGGAATAGAAATCGTACTCCGTGGGTACACACGCAACGTCAGCCGAGAACAGGCTCGGACGCTGCAACGACGAAGCTTAGCAGCCGTGCCGGAATGAGCAGGCGAATGCAGTGATAGCAACCTGACATCCGACGAACGTTAGCTTTCGGATCGGCCATACACTTAAGCGTTATCACTTTGTGATGAGGAACGGGTTCGCATGAACGACGCGCACCCAAGGTGCGCAAGAAACAGCGCCGAAACGCCAGGCGAAAAAAACCCGCATCACTGCGGGTTTTCTTTACGGCTCAAGCGGATTGCCTCAACCACGACTCAATGGGTTTTTTTCGACCCCGACGGACCGGCATTGGTCAGTCCCTTGGTGTTGTGATCACCCGGTGTAGTCGTCGAGACGGCCCGGGCTTTGCTGATGCCACGGGTGTCTTTCGAACTGGCAATGCCTGAAGTCGCGGTGCCATGACCGTTGTCGTCATTGCGCTCACTGCCATAATGGTTACCGCTCACCCCGTGATTGCGGGTGGCTTTACCGGCATGATCGCTGGCCAGACCCTTGCCATGACCGCTGCTGGCGGAGCTGCCGCCGTGATCGGAACCGCTGCGACCACCGCTGTGACCACCACCATTCCCGC
>NZ_RCNY01000002.1:0-1599 GCF_004307635.1 Pseudomonas sp. Sample_22 | reverse complement strand
TTCCCAATGTGGGAACCGAATTCCTGTGGGAGCTGGCTTGCCAGCGATGGGGCCGGAAGGTTCAACAAAGATGTTGGCTGATCCACCGCTATCGCTGCGATGCGGCGACCCGACTAGCCAGCTCCCACAGGGACCGGTTTCTACGGACAAAAACAATAATTTTGAAGAGGACAATGCCATGCAAACCCAACTCTTGATCAACGGCCAACTCATCACCGGCGAAGGCCCCGCCCAACCCGTATTCAACCCGGCGCTGGGCCGTGTGCTGGTGGAAATCAACGAAGCCAGTGAAGCCCAGGTCGATGCCGCCGTGCGTGCCGCCGATGCCGCGTTCGACAGCTGGTCGCAGACCCCGCCGAAAGAGCGTTCGCTGCTGCTGCTCAAACTCGCCGATGCCATCGAGGCCCATGGCGAAGAGCTGGCCAAACTGGAATCGGACAACTGCGGCAAACCCTACAGCGCCGCGCTGAACGACGAGATCCCGGCGATTGCCGACGTGTTCCGCTTCTTCGCCGGCGCCAGCCGTTGCATGAGCGGTTCGGCCGGTGGCGAATACCTGCCGGGCCACACCTCGATGATCCGCCGCGACCCGGTGGGCGTCATCGCTTCCATCGCGCCGTGGAACTACCCGCTGATGATGGTCGCCTGGAAAATCGCCCCGGCCCTGGCCGCCGGCAACACCGTGGTGCTCAAGCCATCGGAACAAACCCCGCTGACCGCCCTGCGCCTGGCCGAACTGGCGTCGGACATCTTCCCGGCCGGCGTGCTCAACCTGGTGTTCGGCCGTGGTCCTAGCGTCGGCAGCCCGCTGGTCACTCACCCGAAAGTGCGCATGGTGTCGCTGACCGGCTCGATCGCCACCGGTTCGAACATCATTTCCAGCACCGCCGACAGCGTCAAACGCATGCACATGGAACTGGGCGGCAAGGCCCCGGTGATCATTTTCGACGACGCCGACATCGACGCCGCCGTCGAAGGCATCCGTACCTTCGGCTTCTACAACGCCGGCCAGGACTGCACCGCCGCCTGCCGCATCTATGCGCAAGAGGGCATTTACGACAAGTTCGTCGAGAAGCTCGGCGCGGCGGTCAGCAGCATCAAGTACGGCTTGCAGGATGACCCGGCGACCGAGCTCGGCCCGCTGATTACCGCGCAACACCGCGACCGCGTCGCCGGTTTCGTCGAACGCGCCATCGCCCAGCCGCACATTCGCCTGATCACTGGCGGCAAAGCGGTCGAGGGCAATGGTTTCTTCTTCGAACCGACCGTGCTGGCCGATGCGCAGCAGGACGACGAAATCGTCCGCCGCGAAGTGTTCGGGCCGGTGGTGTCAGTGACCAAATTCAGCGATGAAGCCCAAGTGCTGGGCTGGGCCAACGATTCAGACTACGGCCTGGCCTCCTCGGTGTGGACCGCCGACGTCGGCCGCGCCCATCGCCTGTCGGCGCGCTTGCAGTACGGCTGCACGTGGGTCAACACGCACTTCATGCTGGTCAGCGAAATGCCCCATGGCGGGCAGAAATTGTCTGGCTATGGCAAGGACATGTCGATGTATGGGCTCGAGGATTACACCGTCGTTCGGCATGTGATGTTCAAGCA
>NZ_RCNY01000066.1:0-107585 GCF_004307635.1 Pseudomonas sp. Sample_22 | reverse complement strand
CATGGGTGGCGGTGCGGTCGGCGGCGTCGGCGCTGTCGCCGTTGGGGTTTTTCGCCTGTTGCGAGGCGTCGTCGTGGTGCTCGTGTTTTTTCAGCGAGGTGTTGTTGCGAGCATTCCAGCGCAGTTGCATCCGGCCTTTTTTCAGGCCCGCCGCAACGCCCCGTGCGGCCACATTTTTGTAGCGGTCAACGTAACCGCTGAAGGTGTTGACGATGGCGAACAACGCATTGACGAGACGCGTCAGCGCACTGATCATCTGCGCGCCCCGCCCCGCCAAACGCGTTGCCAGATAGGCCACACCGCCCCCGGCCGTGGCAAAGGTCAGGACGATGGCGATCAGGATGTCGATCAGCAACTCCACCACGACCTTCGACAGCGCTTCGGCGGTGCTGCCAGCGATCACGCTGGGCGGCAGCATTTCCAGCCAGAGACTGGCCGTGCGCAACAGCAGACACAGGGCCGCTTCGTCACTGGCCAGCAGCTGGATTCTTGCCATGGCTTGCGGCGTTTTCTGCGCCATTTCCTTCAACGCAATTGCACTGCTGCCCAGTCGCGCAACAAACGCCTCGGGATCCTTGAGGATGTCCGAAAGCAGATTGATCCCGTCCCACACGCCCTCGATCGCCGCCCAACTCCCGGCCAGCAAGCCGTTGCCCACGGCGGTTGAAGAGGACTGCGACCATTGCGGCTTGAACCCCTCCCACTCATTGCGCAGCCACTTGTCCAGGTCCAGGGACAGGCCGTCGTAGGAGGAGAACAGCGCTTCAACCTGCGCCTCTGTGACCTCGCCTTGCACGCGCACGCGATAGAATTTGTCCGGCTCTCCCTCGAACTCACCTTTGCCGTCTGCGTCGAGGGTCACCGGCTTCGTCTCGCCACCCTCCACCGCAATCACATCAACCTTGATGTTCCCCAGCGGAACGTCGTACACCGACTCGAACTTGCTCTCGATGTGCAGGATTCCACCCTTCGGACACTGCGCCACGGTCGAGATGAAGTCGTCGTCTGCACTACTGACCACGGTGCTGGTATTACCCAGTTTGATCACCCGCTCCATGCCCATCAGCGAAGGCATGTCCGTAGCGCGGCTGACCTGATCGGCGGCCTGGCTGAACCATCGCTTGAGCTGTTGGCGGTACAGCGTGAGGGTGTCCGGGAAACTGTCGAGCTCTCGCTCAATACGGGTGACGTGATCCATCAGCCCACCGGAACATCTGGGGCCACGTAAAAAACCGGGTCGAACATAAGCAATCCTTCGCGCAGGAAATTTGGCGCAATGGACTTTGCGGGGGTTCAGCGGGGAAAGAAGTCAGGCAAGGATGAGGTTGCTGTAGGGCGTTTCGCTAAAAGCAAAAACGCGGCGCAGGGGTCGATCCCAGCGCCGCGCTCAGCAAACAGGTCAGTCTTTAATGCGTGCTATCAGGGGAATCCAGCGCCTGCAGTTTGATCTGCGCCAGCGGATGTCCGGCCTTCGCGGCGATGGTCCAGAACCGCGCCGCTTCAGCCGGATCCGGCGCCTTGCTCGGGCTTCCGGAAAGGTAGATCACGCCGACCTGATAGGCTGCTTTGCCATCCCCGCCCAATGCCGCCAGACGCAGAAGGCGTATGCCTTCCTCGCGAGCCCCCAGTCCGACGCCGCGGAAGGTCAGGATGTGACCATAGAAGCTCTGGGCACCAACATCGCCCAGGTTCGCCATGCGGGCAAACTGGCCCTCAAGCCATTTCCAGCCGCGCGGTTGACGCACAAACCATGACCAGTGAAACAGCCTGCGCGCGAGCCAGTACCCAGCCCGCGCCTTGAGTCGAAAAAACATTCAGGCTTCCGCCGATTCCGGGTATTCGTATTCGAAAACACGCACCACTTCCGAGGCATGCCACGACGCTGCTGCGACGCCATCGGAGGGCCCGGAAAAGCGCCCCAGTCGCTCGACGCATTCAAAAAAACCGGTACGTGGCAGGCGGCTGGCACCCTGGCTGATCACCAGCGAACTGCGCAGCGGCTGCTCGGCTTTGGCGTCCAGCGCGGCCAGATGTTCCAGTGCCGCGGTCAAGGTTTGCATGGCCGGTGTCGGCAACTGCAAACGCTCCAGCAATGCTCGATAAGTCAGTAGATGACGCTGCCGGCGCGCCTGATCCAGCTCACCCAGCAATCCATCCCAGTGTTGACGACTGATGCGTACGCTCACGATTCATCCCTCCACCCCGGCACCGTCAACTCCCAGGCCAGGCTGCGACGTATCGCGGCGTCGGGCAGACGCTCGCCACTTTCGATCATGGCCAGATAGGATGGGCTGATGCCTACCGTGCGGGCCAACGCTTCAATGGCGATGCCCTTTCCTTCGCGCAAACTGCGTAGTTGATCAAGACCTGGAAGGGTCGGGTCTTGGCTTGTCGCGGCCAGCGGCGCCGGGGCCGGGCTCGACGGTGCTTCTTTGATGCCTGCTGCTTTCAGTAGAGCCTGATATTGAGCCCATGGCAAAACCGCATATTCGGGCTCGCCTTCGCGTGTAATTATCTGAATATCCATGACTACCCCGTAGGACAACAACACTTAGCGAGTCGGCACTTTTCCCTAGAAGTGTAATCCTAACAGCGGCTAAGGTCGCGGGGGGTATCTATCTGAGGATAAGTCGGGGTCGACTTATCTTTTTTTCGGTCCCTGAAGGTGAAGTTGTTCCGGCGTATCGGGCAAGCGCTCAACCACGGCAAGCTTCTCCGGCAATTGCCGTTTACGCCAGGCGCGAAACGCGTTGAGCTCATCGTCGAGGACTTTCATGAGCCAGGCGAGTACGGCGATGTCATCGATCATGCCAAACAGAGGCAGGAAATCCGGGATCGCATCCACCGGGCTGAGGAAGTACATCAAACCTGCCACCACGGAGATCAACGCCTTGGGGCTGATGGCCCGGTACTCGCCGCGCCAGTACGCCAGGCAAAGCGCCTGCAACAGACGCAAATCATCTTTAAGTTTGCCCAACCGGTTACCTTGGCTGGCACTTTTGCTGGCCACGGCGAACAACAAAGTCGGCAATCGCCCACGTGCGATCAGGCGCCCGGCCAGTGGCAAGAAACGAGCGAAACTCCAGGGTGCTTTCATCATTCCTCCCACTAGAATGTTATCCACACAAATTGTGGATAACCTTGTGAACAGACCTGCTTTTCACGGCTGAAAGCCCCGCAACACAAGGGCCGAACTTAGATCGGGCGTTTTTTACACATCAAAAAAAACCCAAGATTTCATTGACTTGACAGCCCTGCGCGGTTAGCAGCGGTCCTACATTGGCTATGACTCCAGCCTACAGCATCTGTTCGCTTTGTTTATCCGCGCCAAATGCCGGATGCAACAACGCCCCGCATAAGCGAGGCGTTGTTTGTGACCCAGGCGCCGATTTACTTGGCAGCGTCTTCTTTTGCCGGATCTTTGATGCCCAGCAGTTCCAGGTCGAATACCAGCACCGAGTTGGCTGGAATGGCCGGGCTTGGGCTTTGAGCGCCGTAAGCCAGTTCGCTAGGAATGTACAACTTGTACTTCTCGCCAACGTGCATCAGTTGCAGGCCTTCGACCCAACCCGGGATCACGCCGCTGACCGGCAGATCAATCGGGCTGCCGCGCTCGACGGAGCTGTCGAACACGGTGCCATTGGTCAGCTTGCCGGTGTAGTGAACGGTCACTACATCAGTCGGCTTGGGCTGAGCGCCATCGGCTTTCTTTTCCACTTCGTACTGCAAGCCCGAAGCGGTGGTCACTACGCCAGCTTTCTTGGCGTTCTCTTCGAGGAATTTCTTGCCGGCGGCTGCCGACTCTTCGCTCATTTTGGCCATGCGCTCTTCGGCACGCTTTTGCAGTGCGGCGAACGCTTCAACCAACTCTTCGTCTTTGAGTTTCTGTTCTTTTTTGCCGACGGCATCTTCGATGCCCTGGGCTACGGCTTTGGAGTCCAGGTCATCCATGCCTTCCTGAGCCAGGCTTTTGCCCATGTTCAGGCCAATGCCGTAGGAAGCTTTTTGCGCCGGGGTTTTCAGCTCTACGCTGGTCTGCGAGTCGCAACCCGCGAGTACCAGGCCAACCAGGGCAACCGCCGCTGCCAACCGATGCTGTTTCATGCTATTTCCTTGTTCATGCGCCGAAAGGGCAATCGAGTAAAGCCGCGAGCTTATCAGGCCGCCACGACCAATGGCTACCGGCATGAGAGCAAGAGTTTTACGATAAGTTCAGGTGTTTAAACGCTTTTGCAGTTGAGCAAGATGAAACTTCTGTCAGATTGATCTGAAGGAGGCAGTTCTGCCCTGATGACATATGGCGTAATGGCCTCTTGCCGCTAATTGGCCACTCAGGCATAACGGGCGAAAAATCGACAAGGATGTTCATCTTGCGCCTCCTCCTCCGCTTGCTGATTGTGGTCGTTTTTCTGTTGGTGGCTGGGCTGGCCGTGGTTCTGTATTACATCGCCAACCCCAAATTGCCCTTCCATTCGCCAGTGCAGCAAGTGCATTACCTGGATCAGTGGAGTGCCGAGGAACGGCAAACCTATTACTTCACGCCTCAGGGCACACAGGTCAAAGGCCTGCGCTACGAGTGGTTCCAAGCCCTCGAACTGCCGTTCTCGCAACAGCGTTTCGCCTCACCGCAATACCTCGCTCGCTTTGGATTTCTGATTGATCCCCAGCAAAAAGCCACGCCGAACAATCCCGGCAACTTGCCGGTAGGCTTCACCCGGCACCGAAACCCCGGAAGTTCGGAGCAATATCTGGACATAACTTGCGCCGCTTGCCACACCGGTGAACTGCGGTTAAACGGCCAGGCGGTGCGCATCGATGGTGGCTCGGCGCAACATGTTTTGCCTTCCAGCGTTCCTACGTTGCGCGGCGGGAGTTTCGGACAGGCATTGGTCGCCAGCCTGACATCTACCTACTACAACCCTTGGAAGTTCGAGCGTTTCGCCCGCCAAGTACTGGGCGAAAACTACGATGCTGCTCATGCGCAACTGCGCAGGGACTTCAAAAACTCGCTGAACACGTTCCTCAAGGTCGCCTGGAACGATACCCATCGCGGTCTCTACCCCACCGAGGAAGGTCCTGGCCGCACCGATGCTTTTGGCCGAATTGCCAATGCAACCTTCGGAGACGCCATTTCCCCGACCAACTATCGCGTCGCCAACGCCCCGGTGGATTATCCACAGCTATGGGACATGTGGACGTTCGACTGGGTGCAATGGAACGGGTCGGCGCAACAGCCGATGGCACGCAATATCGGTGAGGCGCTGGGCGTCGGCGCAACCTTGAGTTTCTTCGACGCCAACGGCCAGCCCCTGCAAGGCGACGAGCGCTACGCCTCCAGCGTCCGCGTGCGCGACCTGCATGCGATCGAAGAAACCCTGCAGCGCCTGAAACCACCCACCTGGCCGCAAGCCCTGTTCGGCATTGTCGATAAACCGCTCGCAGCCAGGGGCCGCACACTGTTTGCCGAAAATTGCGCCGGCTGCCATGTCCCGCACAAGACTCAGGAAGGTGAGCGCTGGGTGCAACGTTTGCACATGCTGCCAGTGGACTTCATCGGTACGGATCCGAGCGCGGCGAACAATATCGCCAACCACCGATTTGATTTGACCGCCCTGCAATGGAACCTGGCAGAGCTGGAGCAGATGGACGTGAAGTTGCACCCCACGCCCAAGGAACCGCTGGACTTGAGTCAGCTATCGGTAGCCAGGGGCCTGGCTTATGTCACCGCGCTCGTCGAAAAGCGCGCTTATCGTGAAGCCGATGTCACTGCCCAAGAGAAGCCTCGGCTCGATGGCTTCGGCCTGCCTATCGGCGTTCGCGAAAAGGTCGCTTACAAGGCTCGCCCACTGGCAGGGGTTTGGGCGACTGCCCCGTTTTTGCACAACGGCTCGGTTCCCACCCTTTATCAATTGTTGTCGCCTCAAGATGAGCGATCCACCACGTTCTACAAAGGCACCTTCGAATACGATCCGCGGCATTTGGGTTATCGCACAGAAGCGTTCACCAATGGCTTCCTGTTCGATACCCGCATCACCGGCAACCACAACAGCGGCCATGAATTCCGCGCCGGCAAGCGCGGCAGAGGTGTCATTGGCCGACTGCTGTTACCCGAAGAGCGCTGGGCGCTGCTGGAGTACCTGAAAGTGTTGGGCGGCCCGCTGGAGGCGCAACTGCCATGATCATGACCACCTTCAAGAAGGATCTGCCACTGCTTGCCAGGGTGTGGTTGCGCCTGGGCCGATTGCTCGGCAAGTGCTTGCTGATCGCGCTCGGCATCGGCCTGCTGATCTGGGCTCTGACTACTGCGTGGTTCGTCTGGCAGCACCGTGGACCGGTTTCTGCACTGGAACAGATTCCGGACGGCGAATCAGCCATGACCCAGGACGTGATCCAGACCGCTGTGCGCATCGTCGACCAGCACCGTGAGAGCACCCGTTATCTGCGCGACGCCCACGCCAAGGCACATGGCTGTGTCAAAGCCCAAGTGCAGGTGTTGCCGCAACTGGCGCAGGAACTGCGTCAGGGTGTATTCAGTGAGCCGGGCAAGGTCTGGCAGGCCACCCTGCGTTTTTCCAACGGCAATGCCTATCCGCAGTTCGACAGCATGCGCGATGCCCGAGGCATGGCGATCAAGTTGCTCGATGTTGCGGGTACGCCGCTGCTTGCTGACCGGCAGGGGCAGCATGAACAGGACTTTGTGATGTTCAGCCATCCGAATTTCTTTGTCAGCGATGTTGCCGAGTATCGGCAGAATGTCGCGGCTCAAGCCAATGGGCAAAAAATCATGGCGTTTTTTCCGGGATGGGATCCGCGAACCTGGCAGGTCCGCCACCTGTTCATTGCGCTGGCAACGCTGTCCCCGCCGCCAGAAAGCCCGACGCAAAGCACTTACTTCTCTGTATCGCCGTACAAGTTCGGCGAGGCGAATGCGAAGTTTCGGGTGAGGCCGGATCCGGATAATTGCCCGACATACGTTTTACCCAGGCAAAACCGCGATCTGCCGAACTTTCTGCGCAATGCTCTTAACCAGCAATTGTCCACCGACCGGGTGCCGGCCTGCTTTGCCTTGCAGATCCAGCGCCAGGATGCGAACAAGTACATGCCGATCGAGGACACCAGCATCGAATGGCGTGAACAGGATTCCCCGTTCGAAACGGTGGCACGGATCACTTTGCCGCCTCAGGATTTCGATACGCCTGCGCAGAATCTGCAATGCGACAACCTTTCGTTCAATCCGTGGTTCGGGCTTGAGGCGCACCGCCCCATCGGTGGAATCAATCGGCTGCGCAAAGCTGTTTATGAGGCGGTCAGTGACTATCGACACAGTCGCAATGCCGAGTCTTCATTGCGCTGACTCGTCCCCCATGATCACAGTTGCCGTAGGAGCCAGGACCCTGCCCTTTGCCCAGACATCGCCAGGATAAAGGACGCTCAGGGTTCCGGCAGCCGCCAGCCGATCGACAAACGCCTGCACACGCATCTCACCGCTCAGAATCTTCTGTTCGAAATCTTGATAGTCAGCGTTTTGGGGATCCAACTGCGCCATCAGGTTTTGCAGCTTTTCGGGTTCCGGTTTGGAGAATCGCAAAACAGCCCCACTCGGCGTACACAGAAATACCCGATGATGCGGTGCGACGATAAATCGGCTTAACCCGGTGCGCAGATCATTGGCAGAGAAAAAGTTTTTATACAGCTGCACTTCCTGCGCGGGCAGCCTGTCATCAGCGATAGTTTTCATGGAGTGATAGAAGCCATGAATCCGAAACTGTGCCGGCAGCAGCACGTTTGCCTGGGGCCCCTTGGGAAAGATAGTGTGCCGGTCAAAACTGGCGTAATCGCTCGCCACCGGTGCGGTGACGACAAAAACGTCCTGAGTTTTATGCTTGAGAATGATGCCGACGTGCTGTTGCAGGTGTGATAACTTGAGCATCTGTTCATGAAGATAATGAGCCACAGCACTGACAGCCTTTAGAACCGGACCACAGACAGGCATCAACTCGATTGGCGGATTATGTTGCAGTATGTCGTTTCTCCAACTGGCTTTGAGCCTGCCCCTGCGCCTCCAGAGACTACCGGCTACCACAGTGGTTACCTCACCCGCCGCAATCGCCAGCAAAATCAGAACACTGCTCGGGATTGCACCTCTTTCATACAAACTCTCGAAGTTTTGCGGTCTCCCGTCAGGTTTTAGCTGAAGCCTTGGCGACAACTCCTTCTCGAAGTCGGAAAGGCTTGAGGTGTAGGCAATAAGCCCGCCATCACTGGCCGACAGATAACACCTGGAATATTGACGTCGCGAAGACATGACCGCGTGCAAATCAGCAACCGAATGGAAAAGGTTGCGCTGGTTCCACTCTACGGCGCTTTCGTCGAAACCTTTTGCTTTGTCGACGCGGGAGACCAGGCTCGCTTCAAGGGAATAGCCGCTGGGCACTTCCATCTCACCGAGAAGATTCACGGCTACGGTTAACGGGAAATCGCGGGGGAGTTCTGTGTCAGCAAGTTCATCGGCGCTCTTCACTTCCAGGGCACAATAAAAGCGCCCTTCCGTGTTTTTGAGGATGAAGCCGGTGAATTCGATACTTCGCCGACCTTTCAACGACTCATGCATGAAGGCCGCTGCGTCATCACAGGTCAGAAAAGCCGGATTCGATCCTGCTGCCGGAGCGGCAGCCGATGACGAAACAGTAGTTTCAGGAGGGAGGGTATTCATGTTTTCAGTCTCTCGGTAGATATCGAACACTTCCCATGACTGTCATGGAAACGTTGCCCATCATCCGAAAGCTGCGTGCCTTGCAGGCACTACATAGTTATATACACAGAATTGCCAAACGCCAGACAGCAAAAAGCCCGCATAAAGCGGGCTTCTTGTGTGGTGACCTGGCGTTCAGTGTTCCAGGTTACCGAATATGGCGCAGCGGACGGGACTCGAACCCGCGACCCCCGGCGTGACAGGCCGGTATTCTAACCGACTGAACTACCGCTGCGCGTAGCGTTGAAAGTGGTGGGTGATGACGGGATCGAACCGCCGACATTCTGCTTGTAAGGCAGACGCTCTCCCAGCTGAGCTAATCACCCTTTACCTTCGTTGCGGGGCACATTATGCCACAGGTTTTTATAAAGTGTTGATTTAATTGAAGTTTTTTTCAAAAAAATCTAAAAACCGGTGAAACGATGCAACCTGCAGGAACTTCATTCATAAAAAAACCCGCCTTGGCGGGTTTTTCCGTGGTGACCTGGCGTTCAGTGTTCCAGGTTACCGAATATGGCGCAGCGGACGGGACTCGAACCCGCGACCCCCGGCGTGACAGGCCGGTATTCTAACCGACTGAACTACCGCTGCGCGTAGCGTTGAAAGTGGTGGGTGATGACGGGATCGAACCGCCGACATTCTGCTTGTAAGGCAGACGCTCTCCCAGCTGAGCTAATCACCCTTCGCTTCGGTGTGGCGCGCATTCTACGGAGCGACCCTACCTCTGGCAAGCACTTTTTTAATTAATTTTCTGATGCCTTCCAAAGGCTTAGAGAAGGGTTGGCCTATGGCACACGGAGGACAATAATGCCCGCCTTTGTATAAAGGAGAGACTCACCCCATGTGGTTCAAAAACCTGCTTATCTATCGCCTGACCCAAGATCTGCCTGTTGATGCCGAGGCGTTGGAAACTGCACTGGCCACCAAACTGGCGCGCCCATGTGCAAGCCAGGAGTTGACCACCTACGGTTTCGTCGCCCCGTTCGGCAAGGGCGAGGATGCGCCGCTGGTACATGTCAGCGGAGATTTCCTGCTGATCAGCGCGCGCAAGGAAGAACGTATTCTGCCTGGCAGCGTCGTGCGGGACGCGGTAAAGGAAAAGGTCGAAGAGATCGAAGCCGAGCAAATGCGCAAGGTCTATAAGAAAGAACGCGACCAGATCAAGGATGAAATCATCCAGGCCTTCTTGCCTCGTGCCTTTATTCGCCGCTCCTCGACCTTCGCCGCCATCGCGCCGAAACAGGGCCTGATCCTCGTCAATTCGGCCAGCCCGAAACGGGCCGAAGACCTGCTGTCGACCCTGCGTGAAGTGATTGGCACCCTGCCAGTGCGCCCGTTGACGGTGAAGATGTCGCCGACCGCGACCATGACCGAATGGGTCACCACGCAGAAAGCCGCCGACGATTTCTTTGTGCTGGACGAGTGCGAGCTACGCGATACCCACGAAGACGGCGGCATTGTGCGCTGCAAGCGTCAGGACCTGACCAGCGAAGAAATCCAGCTGCACCTGAGCACCGGCAAAGTGGTCACTCAGCTGTCGCTGGCCTGGCAGGACAAGCTGTCCTTCGTGCTCGACGACAAGATGGTGGTCAAGCGCCTGAAATTTGAAGACTTGCTGCAAGACCAGGCAGAACAGGACGGCGGCGACGAAGCCCTCGGCCAACTGGATGCCAGCTTCACCCTGATGATGCTGACCTTCGGCGATTTCCTGCCGGCGCTGGTTGAAGCGTTGGGTGGCGAAGAGACTCCGCAGGGGATCTGACTTCTTTCCCAGATAATCGGCACTCAAAAAGATCGCAGCCTTCGGCGGCGCCTACGGAAAACTTTTTCCTGAGGCGACGCTGGCGCAGGCTGCGATCTTTTTTTTGCAAGCAGCGTATGCTTAGCTCCCTAACGCTTTTCTCATAATAAGGATCAGGCCATGCGCGCACTGGCTGCATTGAGTCGTTTTGTCGGCAACACTTTCGCTTACTGGGTACTGATTTTCGCTGTCGTGGCATTCCTGCAACCGGCATGGTTCATTGGCCTCAAAGGTGCCATCGTGCCCTTGCTGGGCCTGGTGATGTTCGGCATGGGCCTGACCCTCAAACTCGAAGACTTCGCCGAAGTCGCTCGCCATCCATGGCGCGTGGCTCTCGGCGTGGTTGCGCATTTCGTGATCATGCCCGGTGTGGCGTGGTTGCTCTGCCAGGCATTCCATCTACCGCCGGAAATCGCCGTCGGCGTTATCCTGGTCGGCTGCTGCCCTAGCGGCACCTCTTCAAACGTCATGACCTGGCTGGCGCGTGGCGATCTCGCACTGTCGGTGGCCATCGCTGCGGTTACCACCCTCCTCGCCCCACTGCTGACGCCGGCGCTGATCTGGTTGCTGGCTTCGGCCTGGCTGCCGGTTTCGTTCATGGAGTTGTTCTGGTCGATTCTGCAAGTGGTGCTGCTGCCGATCGTATTAGGCGTGGTTGCCCAACGCTTGCTCGGGGACAAGGTTCGTCACGCCGTGGACGTGTTGCCGCTGGTCTCGGTGGTGAGCATCGTGATTATCGTCACTGCCGTCGTCGCCGCCAGCCAGGCGAAAATCGCCGAATCCGGCCTGCTGATCATGGCGGTGGTCATGCTGCACAATAGCTTCGGTTACCTGCTGGGTTACTTCACCGGACGCGTATTCAAGCTGCCATTGGCCCAGCGTAAATCCCTGGCACTGGAAGTCGGCATGCAAAATTCCGGGTTGGGTGCCGCGCTGGCCAGTGCACACTTCTCGCCGCTGGCGGCAGTGCCGAGTGCGTTGTTCAGTGTGTGGCACAACATTTCCGGCGCGCTGCTTTCGACGTATTTCCGCCGCATGAGCGAGAAGCAAGACCGGAAAGTCGCGGGTCAGCAAGCCACCGACTGATCCGGCAACTTGATCCCCGGATTAATGCTGGGCACTATATTGCGCACCGGGAGGACGACCTCGCGGCTCGATCGAGTCATCAATCTGGGGACGACCCCGTCAATCGATGAGGTCTTACATGTCCTGGATCATTCTGTTTTTCGCCGGCCTGTTTGAAGTCGGCTGGGCTGTGGGCCTGAAGTACACGGACGGTTTCAGCCGACCACTCCCCACTGCCCTCACCCTCGCGGCCATGGCGATCAGCCTTGGTTTGCTGGGCCTTGCCATGAAGGAATTGCCGCTGGGTACGGCCTATGCAGTCTGGACTGGCGTAGGCGCCGTCGGTACGGTGATTGCCGGGATCATCCTGTTCGGTGAGTCGATGGCGTTGTTCAGGCTGGCCAGTGTGGCGTTGATTATTGCCGGGTTGGTTGGGCTCAAGGTCAGCGCTTAGGCCACTACCGCCATCGCGGGCAAGCCCGCTCTCACAGGATTTACGTTGTGCCACCTATTTGGAGCACACCATCAATCCCTGTGGGAGTGGGCTTGCCCGCGATGGGGCCAGTACAGTCACCAACTACCTGACGGTCCCGCGCAAGTCACCAACCAAAGCCTGTAGTTTGGCAGGCTCGGCCACCTCAACCGCCACCGCCGGCCCCGCCACCAGTGTCACCCGCGACCACAGCCGACGAAACAATCCCTTGCCCGGATCGCGGCTGAAGAAACTTCCCCACAACCCCTGCAAAGCCAACGGAATCACTGGCACTGGCGTCTCCTCGAGAATCCGCGTCAGTCCACCCTTGAACTCATTGATCTCGCCGTCCGCCGTCAGCTTGCCTTCGGGGAAGATGCACACCAGCTCACCTTCCTTCAGATACCGGGCAATGCGCGTGAAGGCCTGTTCGTAGATCTGGATATCTTCCTGACGTCCGGCAATCGGAATCGTCCCCGCCGTACGGAAGATAAAGTTCAGCACCGGCAGGTTGTAGATTTTGTAGTACATGACAAAGCGAATCGGCCGACGCACTGCACCGCCGATCAACAAGGCATCGACGAACGACACGTGGTTGCACACCAACAGAGCGGCACCTTCATCGGGAATCCGTTCGAGATTGCGGTGCTCCACCCGGTACATGGAATGGCTGAGCAGCCAGATCATGAAGCGCATGGTGAATTCGGGAACAATCTTGAAGATGTAGGCATTGACGCCGATGTTGAGCAGCGACACCACCAGGAACAATTGCGGAATCGACAGCTTGGCCAGGCTCAGCAGGATGATCGAAACGATCGCCGATACCACCATGAACAACGCGTTGAGAATGTTGTTGGCGGCAATCACCCGCGCCCGCTCGTTCTCGGCGGTGCGTGACTGAATCAGCGCGTACAGCGGCACGATGTAGAAACCACCGAAGACGCCGAGGCCGAGGATGTCGAGCAACACCAGCCAGGTGTGGCCAAAGCCGAGAATGTCGATCCAGCCATGGCCCGCAACGCTGTCGGGAATCCCCCCGGAATGCCACCACAGCAGCAAGCCGAACACGGTCAGGCCAAACGAACCGAACGGCACCAGGCCGATTTCGACTTTACGCCCGGAGAGCTTTTCGCAGAGCATCGAACCGACGGCGATACCGACCGAGAACACCGTCAATATCAGCGTTACAACGGTCTCGTCACCGTGCATCCACTCCTTGGCATAGGCGGGGATTTGCGTCAGGTAAATCGCCCCGACGAACCAGAACCACGAGTTGCCGACAATCGAACGCGACACCGCCGGGGTTTGCCCCAGGCCCAGTTTCAACGTGGCCCAGGACTGGCTGAAGATGTTCCAGTTCAGGCGCATTTCCGGGGTCGCCGCTGCAGCCCGCGGGATACCGCGGCTGGCCAGGTAACCGAGCACGGCAATGCCGATGATCGCCGTCGAAACGACCGGGGCGTAATGACTGGAAGACATCATGATCCCGGCGCCGATGGTCCCGGCAAGGATCGCCAGGAACGTACCCATTTCCACCAGGCCGTTGCCACCGACCAGTTCATCTTCGCGAAGGGCTTGCGGCAGGATCGAATACTTCACCGGCCCGAACAGCGCCGAGTGCGTACCCATGGCGAACAGCGCCACGAGCATCAGCCACAGGTGATCGAACATGAAACCGATCGCGCCTACCGCCATGATGGCGATTTCCCCGAGCTTGATCAGACGGATCAACGCGTCCTTGGCGAATTTTTCCCCGAACTGCCCGGCCAGCGCCGAGAACAGGAAAAACGGCAGGATGAACAACAGCGCACACAGATTGACCCAGATCGAACGATCACCGTCGATAGTGAGTTTGTACAGGATGGCGAGGATCAGCGACTGCTTGAAGATGTTGTCGTTGAACGCCCCCAGGGACTGGGTCACGAAGAACGGCAGGAATCGACGTGTGCGCAGCAAGGTGAACTGTGAGGGATGACTCATCTTCCATGTTTCCCTGAGGTTGGGTAAAAGTGGCCGGGTTTTCTGATTGGATTGTCGAACCTCGATCCAGGCCACACATTACCTAAACTTCGCAGGTTATTTCTTTAATCCTGCAATGCATGGCGAGACGAACAGCTCCCCTCTCCAGGCGCCCTGTGCAGTGCGCGTGCCTACGATCAGCCACATCACCGCCAACAACGCCACCAGAGCACAACCAGACACACTGAAAAACATCAGGTGCAGGGTGCTGGCCAACTTCAGCGTTGCCAAAGAGTAGACCCCCAACGGAAAGGTGAAGCCCCACCAGCCGAGATTGAAAGGAATGCCGGCACGCAGATAACGCAGGGTGATCAGGATCGCTATCAGCATCCACCACAAGCCGAAGCCCCACAACGTGATGCCTGCGACCAGGCCCAGGCCGGCGGCAATCTCGCCGCTACCCGCCATACCGTTGGTGGCGAAAATCGCTGGCGCATCCGCGCCCAGCAGCAACATGCCCAGCGCGCCGGTGCCGATCGGCCCCAATGCCCGCCAACTGGAAGCGGCCATGTTCTCGTGGGGCAACTTGTGCAGGGCCATGCGCAGCAGAAGAATCGTCAGAATGCTGAACGCCACCGGCAAGGAAAACGCCCAGAGCACGTAACTGGTCACCAGCACCACCAGTTGCGAATGAGCGTCGGCCAGGTGCGGCGCCAGCAAGCCACCACTGGCAGCTGCCACTTCCGCCGCCACCACCGGCAGCAACCAGACGGCGGTCATTTGGTCGATGCGGTGTTCCTGGCGGGTGAACATCATGTAGGGAATCAGCACCCCACACGCCAGCGACATCGCGACATCCAGCCACCACAACACCTCGGCCAGTGCGATCACGCCTTCGCCCCAACGTGGCAAACCGAACAGCAGAAAGCCGTTGATGATGGTCGCCAGCCCCATGGGAATCGTGCCGAAAAACATCGAAACCGTGGAATGTCCGAAAATCCGGCGAGCCTCGTCGAAAAACAGAACCCAGCGCGCGGCATAAAGGCCCGTGAACAATACAAACAACAGAATATTGAACAGCCAAAGACCTTCGGCGATTGCGTGCAGCGCGGGATTGGCGCCCGGCAATTGTGCCAGCGCCAAAGCCAATACACCGGTGCCCATGGTGGCGGCAAACCAGTTGGGGGTGAACTGGCGAATGACCTCCATTGGATGTTGCAGATGACGAAACGGCTTGATACCGGGTTTGGCGATGTGGATGCAGGTCATGATGAACTCCTGTCCTCTGGTGAGGTGGAGTTCATCATAGAGCCAGATGGAATATCGATATAACGGGTAATATCTCTAACTGTTATCTATTTTGCAGATGTACACCTCCTACAGGAGATTACGCACGACCTGAAGCATTGCTGATGCTGGCGTTACGTTGGCGCATCAATGAAAACAAAGCGCTCAGCGACAGGACGATCAATGCAACACCATAGCCATCAGTGGTTCTGACTAGACCAAAACCGTGCGTAAGGTTGCCGGCCAGCAACGATGGCAGGCAGAACGCCAGATAGCTGAGCACGTAGTACGCCGACATCAACCCCGCCCGCTCATGGGGCAAGGCCAGCGGCACCAGACTGCGCACGGCCCCCAGAAACCCGGAACCAAAGCCACACCCGGCGATGAGCGTGCCCACGAAAAACAACGTCAGGCTGGAACCGTGTACACCCAGCAGAATCAACACGATACCCATCGGCAGCAGGCTGGCTCCCAATTGCAGCGACCGGGCGGCCGGGCGATTGCGCAAGGCGTAGATCATCAGCGCGCCCGTCAGTGTCAGAGCGGCGACGGTCGCGCCGCCGATCAAGTTTGATGTCGAGCCGGTGGCCGTGCGTACCAGCGAGGGTGCCAGTGAGGCGTAGAAACCACCGAGCGCCCAGGTCGCGGTGTTGAGCGGCAACACCCGCCACATTGTCGGACGCGCCTGGACGGGCACATGCAGCGTGGGACGTAATGAAGCCCAGGCGCCGGGCTGTCGCGAAACGCTTTCCGGCAAACGCCAGACGTACACCGCCTGCATCGCAAACAAGACCAGCAGCAGCCAATAGGTCAAGTGCAGTGGCGCCGGCGCAAACTGCGCCAGCAAACCGCAGCCCAACCCGCCCATGGCCATGCCGATCAAGGGTGCCACGCTGTTGATCAGCGGCCCATGCTGGCGGTCCGTATCGAGTAGCGTCGCGCTCAACACCGCGGTCGCCATACCGGTGGCAAAGCCTTGCAGGACGCGGGCACTGATCAGCCAGGTAACACTGTCGGCATGAATAAACATGAGCATCGCCAGGATGTTCAGTAGCACCGCGGTGAAGATCACCGGTTTGCGGCCCAGGTAATCCGAGAGCGAACCGACCGTCAGCAGCGCCGCCAGCAAACTGAGGGCATACACACCGAAAATCAGGGTCAGCACCGCAGCCGAGAACTGCATTTGCTCCTGATACAAGTAATACAACGGTGTCGGCGCGGTGGATGCCGCCAGAAAACTGAGCAAGGTGATTGCCAGGAACCACAGGCTGGACCGGTTCGAACGAGTACTGGACATGCGCACACTCCGCAAAAGCTAATTTTTTGCTTTTGCGGAGTGTGCTACCGGATAGCGCTTAAAGCAAATTCTTTGTGTTAAGGTCCGATGCATGGCTTTTTAGAAACGGCGCTGCCTTGAAAAGACTCCGCCGCGAAACAGGAAACACATCATGAGCACGCCCGCTTTACGTCCCGGTGGCCGCAGCGCCCGGGTACAGGAATCGATTCATAACGCCGTGCGCGAGCTTCTTGAAGAACAGGACCGCGCCACCCTCACCGTGCCGCAGATTGCTGCTCGCGCAGGGGTCACGCCGTCGACCATCTACCGGCGGTGGGGAGAATTGTCGGTGCTGCTCGCGGACGTCGCCCTTGCGCGCATGCAACCGGAAACCGAGTCGGCCAACACCGGCAGCCTGGCGGGTGATGTGCGCGCCTGGGCGGAACAGTATCTGGACGAGATGAGCTCAGCCCCCGGCCGCAACATGCTGCGCGACGTGCAGTCGAGCCTCAAGCCGAGCTACTGCGCAACGATCATTGGCGGGCAATTGCAGGTCATTCTGGATCGCTACCCGGATGAACCACAGCCCGGTGTCGACCGGCTGATCAACATGATCGCGGCGCCCATCGTGTTCCGCATCCTGTTTTCCGAAGCGCCGCTGGAGGTAGAGGAGTTGCATCGATTGATCGAGATTGCACTGACTCAGTGACGACCCTATCGAGAGCAGCCCCCTGCGACAGCCCGCCACGCCACGACCTTGGTCGACACTGACTAACCCCTGCCATCGTGCGAGACTGTCTGTCCGGGCGGGAGGCCCGGGTGTCTTTGGTTGCCGGGAGTTCCCATGTCGCTGTCCAGCGGGCTGATCGCCGCCGTCGCCCTGGCCTATATGGCCATCATGTTCGCCATCGCCTTTTACGGTGACCGTCGCAGCGCGCCATTGCCGCCGCGGGTGCGTGCCTGGGTGTACAGCCTGTCACTGGCCGTCTACTGCACCAGCTGGACGTTCTTCGGTGCCGTTGGCCAGGCCGCCGAACAGCTGTGGTCGTTCCTGCCGATCTACCTTGGACCGATCCTGCTGTTGATCGGGGCGCCGTGGGTCCTGCAAAAAATGGTGATGATCAGCAAGCAGGAGAACATCACTTCGATTGCCGACTTCATTGCCGCACGCTATGGCAAATCCCAGTCGCTGGCGGTGGTGGTGGCGCTGATCTGCCTGGTCGGCGTGCTGCCCTACATTGCCTTGCAGCTCAAGGGCATCGTGCTCGGCGTGAATCTGCTGATCGGTGCGGGCGCCGACGCCATGGGCGTTCGCGCACAGGACACCGCGCTGGTGGTGTCGCTGGTGCTGGCGCTGTTCACCATTGTTTTCGGTACGCGCAACCTCGATGCCACTGAACACCACCGTGGCATGGTGCTGGCGATTGCGTTCGAGTCACTGGTTAAGCTGTTCGCCTTTCTGGCGGTCGGCGCGTTCGTGACCTTCGGTTTGTACGACGGTTTCGATGACCTGTTCAATCAAGCCATGCTCGCCCCACGCCTGGAGCAATACTGGAAAGAAACCATCAACTGGCCGTCGATGGTGGTGCAAACCGGCGTGGCGATGATGGCGATCATCTGCCTGCCGCGACAATTCCATGTGACCGTCGTCGAAAACATCGACCCGCAAGACCTGCGTCTGGCGAAGTGGGTGTTTCCGGCCTATCTCGCTTTGGCAGCATTGTTTGTCGTACCGATCGCCCTTGCCGGCCAGATGATGTTGCCGAGCTCGGTGTTGCCGGATTCCTTCGTTATCAGCCTGCCTTTGGCACAGGCCCACCCTGCCCTCGCGCTGCTGGCGTTTATCGGCGGTGCGTCGGCCGCCACCGGCATGGTGATCGTGGCCAGCGTCGCACTGTCGACCATGGTTTCCAACGACATGCTGTTGCCATGGCTGCTGCGCCGCAACAACGCCGAGCGTCCATTCGAAGTGTTCCGCCAGTGGATGCTCTCGGTGCGCCGCGTGAGTATCGTGGTCATTCTGCTGCTGGCCTACGTGAGCTATCGGCTGCTGGGCTCGACCGCCAGCCTGGCAACCATCGGCCAGATCGCTTTCGCCGCGGTCACGCAACTGGCACCGGCGATGCTCGGCGCGTTGTACTGGAAACAGGCCAACCGCCGTGGCGTGTTTGCCGGTCTCGCCGCCGGCACCTTCCTGTGGTTTTACACGCTGATCCTGCCGATCGCCGCCCATAGCCTCGGCATGTCCCTGAACAGTTTCCCGGGCTTGGCCTGGCTGCACGGCAATCCGCTGAACCTGCCGATCACCCCGCTGACTCAAGGCGTGGTGCTGTCTCTGGCGGGTAACTTCACCCTGTTTGCCTGGGTCTCGGTGCTGTCGCGCACCCGCGTGTCGGAACACTGGCAGGCTGGCCGTTTCATCGGCCAGGAAATCAGCGCCCGCCCCAGCGCGCGCTCGATGCTCGCGGTACAGATCGACGACTTGCTGCAATTGGCCGCCCGCTTCGTCGGCGAAGAACGCGCCCGCCAGAGCTTCATCCGCTTTGCCTATCGCCAGGGCAAAGGCTTCAACCCGAACCAGAATGCCGACGGTGAATGGATCGCCCATACCGAACGCCTGCTCGCCGGCGTACTGGGCGCCTCGTCGACGCGGGCGGTGGTAAAGGCGGCCATCGAAGGTCGGGAGATGCAACTGGAGGACGTCGTGCGGATCGCCGATGAAGCCTCGGAAGTCCTGCAATTCAACCGTGCGCTGCTGCAAGGCGCCATCGAGAACATTACCCAAGGCATCAGCGTGGTCGACCAGTCACTGAAACTGGTGGCCTGGAACCGGCGCTATCTGGAGCTGTTCAACTACCCGGACGGCTTGATCAGCGTGGGTCGCCCCATCGCCGACATCATCCGCTACAACGCCGAACGGGGACTGTGCGGCCCCGGCGAAGCCGAAGTACACGTCGCCCGGCGCCTGCACTGGATGCGCCAGGGGCGTGCGCATACGTCGGAGCGATTGTTCCCCAACGGGCGGGTGATCGAACTGATCGGCAACCCAATGCCGGGTGGTGGTTTTGTCATGAGTTTCACCGACATCACCCCATTCCGCGAGGCCGAGCAGGCGCTGACCGAAGCCAACGAGAGCCTGGAACAGCGGGTAGCTGAGCGTACCCGCGAGCTCTCACAACTCAACGTCGCGCTGACCGAAGCCAAGGGCACCGCCGAGGCGGCCAACCAATCGAAGACCAGATTCCTGGCAGCGGTCAGCCATGATTTGATGCAGCCACTGAACGCTGCGCGGCTGTTTTCCGCGGCCTTGACTCATCAGCACGACGGTTTGCCCGGTGAGGCGCAAAAACTGATCCAGCACCTGGATAGCTCGCTGCGTTCTGCCGAAGACTTGATCAGCGATCTGCTGGACATTTCCCGCCTGGAAAACGGCAAGATCAATCCTGATCCCAAGCCATTTGCCCTCAGTGAATTGTTCGACACCCTTGGCGCCGAATTCAAGGCGTTGGCTCGTGAGCAAGGCCTGCAATTCCGTGTCCGGGGCAGCAAGCTGCGCATCGACAGCGACATCAAACTGCTGCGCCGAATCCTGCAGAATTTCCTCACCAACGCCTTCCGCTACGCCAAAGGCCCCGTGTTGCTTGGGGTTCGGCGACGCAAAGGCGAGCTGTGCCTGGAAGTCTGGGACCGCGGACCGGGTATTCCGGCAGACAAGCAGCAGGTGATTTTCGAAGAATTCAAACGTCTCGACAGCCATCAGACACGGGCGGAAAAAGGCCTGGGGTTGGGCCTGGCGATTGCCGATGGTCTGTGCCGCGTGCTGGGTCACACCTTGCTTGTACGCTCTTGGCCAGGACGCGGCAGCGTATTCAGCGTCCGAGTACCGCTGGCCCGAGCGCAAACGGCGCTGCCCGCCAAGGCTGTCGAACTCAATGGCAAGTTGCTCAATGGCGGCCAGGTGCTGTGCATCGACAATGAGGACAGCATTCTGATCGGCATGAACAGCTTGCTGACGCGCTGGGGTTGCCAGGTCTGGACCGCACGCAACCGCGAAGAGTGCATGACCCTGCTCGCTGAGGGGATGCGACCACAATTGGCGTTGGTCGATTACCACCTGGATGACGGCGAGACCGGAACCGAATTGATGGCGTGGTTGCGAACTCGACTCGGTGAGCCTGTGCCGGGCGTGGTGATCAGCGCCGACGGGCGGCCAGAGACCATCGCTCAGGTACATGCGGCCGGACTGGATTACCTGACCAAGCCGGTCAAACCCGCGGCGTTGCGAGCGTTGTTGAGCCGGCATTTGCCGTTGTAGCGCCAGCGAAAACCCTTATTCCGGCAACTCGACCAAGCCATCGACATCGGTCATCGCCCGCTCCAGCAAATCTGCGGGCAAACTCTTGCTTGCCCTGGCCCCGAGCAACTTCAGTTGCTCGCTGCGACTGACCAGATTGCCGCGCCCTTCGGTCAACTTGTTACGCGCCGAGCTGTAGGCCTTGTCCAGTTGCTGCAGGCGATTGCCCACCTCGTCCAGGTCCTGGATAAACAACACAAACTTGTCGTACAGCCACCCGGCTCGTTCGGCGATTTCCCGGGCGTTCTGGCTTTGTCGTTCCTGCTTCCACAGGCTGTCGATAACCCGCAGTGTCGCGAGCAACGTGGTTGGGCTGACGATCACGATGTTGCGGTCGAACGCCTCCTGAAAAAGCGTCGGCTCGGCCTGCAATGCCGCGGAAAACGCTGCTTCGATCGGCACGAACAGCAACACGAAATCCAGGCTGTGCAAACCGTCGAGCCGCTTGTAATCCTTGCCGGCCAGGCCTTTGACGTGATTACGCAGAGACAGCACGTGCTGCTTGATGGCGATCTGGCTGATGCCTTCGTCCTCGGCCGCCACGTATTGCTGATAAGCCGTGAGGCTGACTTTGGAGTCGACCACCACCTGCTTGTCGCCGGGCAAATAGATGATCACGTCGGGCTGGAAACGCTCGCCGTCCGGCCCCTTGAGATTGACCTGAGTCTGGTACTCACGGCCTTTTTCCAGGCCGGCATGTTCGAGTACCCGCTCCAGGATCAACTCGCCCCAGTTGCCCTGGGTCTTCTGCCCTTTCAAGGCACGGGTCAGGTTGGTGGCTTCGTCGCTCAGGCGCAGATTAAGCTGTTGCAGGCGTTCCAGTTCCTTGGCCAGGGAGAAGCGCTCGCGCGCCTCGGCCTGATAACTTTCCTCGACACGTTTTTCGAACGATTGAATGCGTTCTTTCAGTGGGTCAAGCAATTGTCCCAGACGCTGCTGGCTGGTTTCGGCAAAACGCTGTTCACGCTCATCGAAGATTTTCCCCGCCAACTCGGCGAACTGCGCGCGCAACTCGTCTCGGGAGCCCTGCAGGTCGTTGAGGCGTTGTTGATGGCTTTCCTGTTGTTCGCGCAGTTCAGCCTTGAGCGAGGCGGCCTGGGCATCCAGGCGCCGCAACTCGGCTTCCTTGCCGGCGCGCTCGATGTTCCAGGCATGGGCAGCATCCCGGGCGTCATCGCGTTCGATCTGCAACAACTCGACTTCACGGCGCACAGCGGCCAAATCTGCCTGCCTGGCGGCATTGGCCTGCCCCAGATCAGCGATTTCATCGCGACAGGTTTCAAGTTGTGAACTCAAGCCATCCTGCGCCAGTTGGGCCATGGCCAGACGCTCTTCCAGTAACGCAACGTCCGCTTGCGAGTTGCTCGCCCGGCGCTGAAGCTGCCAGGCCAATACCAGCAAAGGCAACGCAGCGCCTGCCAGACCGAGCAAGGCGCTGGTCAAGTCCATAGCCATAGCCATTCCTGCCTTCGAATTAAAGTTTGAAGGTTAACCAAGGCGTCAGGTCTTGGACAGCTCAGTCTTCGATCAGCCCCAGTTCCTGTTGTGCGCGCTGATCACCCGCCCGTGCGGCCTGCCGCAACAGGTCCTGGCCGATCCGGCGGTCCCGGGCATTCCCGCATTCGCGGCACATCAGTTGGCCCAGGCGGCTTTGCGCGGCCACCACGCCCTCACGGGCAGGTTGTTTGAGCAAACGCCCGGCGATGTGTTTGACATTCGGGTTTTCGCCCAGTCGCGGACTGTCCAGCAACCACTCTGCAACCCGCATCGAAAAACGCTTGGGAGGGGCAACAGTGGATGTTTTGGAGGAAGAGGAATCGGATGGTGTACGAAACTTCATAAAGCACTGTGGGCAGATCGGAAGGCGCGCCACTCTACTCTTTTTTTCTTACAGGTAAAGCTGAAAAAATCCCGGCACGCCCGTCCTAGCGCAAGCGCTCGGGACAATCCACAGAAGCTGTGGATAACTCAGTGGACAACCGCCCTTGAAGAGCCGCAAAGCCCTGTGGAATGGGGCCTGCAGTCAAACTGACGATTTTTTCACCAGTAAAAAAAAGCGATGTTTTTCATTGACTTAAATTTTGGTTACAGGCACCCACTCCTCTCTGGAGCGGGATGACAGTGGCGTTACAGTCTGTGCAACTAATGTGTACAAGTAGCTCGCCGATGGTTATATCGAGGCGTTTTTTCGGCGCGATTTGGCATCGGTCCTGGGGATAAATCGCGGCAAACCCGCATTCCAGGCCGTTTGTCATCCGTCGGATGGTCATGACCATCGGTCGGAATCCGGATCATCCAAGCTCGCTATCAGGGCTCATGTCGGTTTTTTTACGGCTGTTCCAGGCCCCCTTGGATATTCCTGTGGCTATCACACTTCCCTTTGCCGATTCAATCCGTTAGTATCCCCGGCGTTAGTACCAAGCTGAAAGTCAATTCTGGTCGAACAAATCCCCCCGGACTGCCTTCCCGATGGAAGCCCAACCGATAAAAGCGGGATCGACCACCTCGATGGTTTCCAGGTAAATCTTGCGTCAACACAGCCTTTGAATCGAAAGCAAAGGGTGTTGCCAGGCTCGCTTACTCTGACCGAACCAACCTGCAAATTGATCAGGATCCTCACCCCGGGCCCAGAACCTTAGCCCTTGATGTGTTGCCTGCCCTCCTAAGTACCTACCTGCCAGCCCAAGCGCGCCAATTTATCAGCGCTTCAAACTGGCTGCTTTGTTCCAGTCAGGTTCTTCGCTCGACCAACGGTGGTCGTCGTCACTGGAACGTTTTAATTTTGCACGGCTCTTATCCGTGTCGCTTGTAGGAACACCATGACTATGTCTACTCAAATCCATGCACAGGATGCCATCCGCACCCTAACCAACGCTTTTGCACCAATGAACTGCCTGATCATGGCCGCTCGCAAAGGCTGCTTCAGTTTTACCCTGGTCAACGAACACGGCATCGCCCGACACAGCGAACGCCTGTACCCCGATCAATACTCCAGCGCTGAACCGCTGCAGGCCGTGATCGAACGTACTCGTCAGGCACTGGTTGCCTGAGACGCCAGCAAGGCTGAAATACCAAAAGCCCCGCTCTCAAAAGCGGGGCTTTTTGTTGCCTGAAATTTCAGTTTGCCCGCAAAGCGGCTAAGCACCAACCGGTATAACGGTTATAACTGGAAGCTGGAAATATTTTAAAAACAGTCCTTTACGCAGCGAATATGACACTACACTTCAACTCAAGCGGCTTGATCCGCTTTCGGCGAGCCTGATTCGATCCATTGCTGCCAAGGCCCTGTTCAGGTATCGCCGTCCAATTCATGGTTTCGAGGGTTTTATGGGTATCGCTGCCAGCGAACTGTGCCGTTATGTGATTCGTCCGACGCTGATCTACCTTGGACGCCATAGCGCAACTGCCGAATCCCTGCTGCTGGGCATTGCCGCCAGTCAGTCAGCCCTTGGTTCCGCCCTTCACGACCGCCGTGGCCACGGCCTCTACCGTATCGCCGAACCTCGCCATCAGGCACTTTGGGACCACTACCTGGCGCTCGATCCCGAACGCGCAAGCCTGGTCCGTGGCCTCGCCAGCCAACATGCCTTTCTCAGTGGCCCGCACGTCGAATTGACCGTCAACCTGCGTTACGCCACCGCCATCGCCTGGCTGATGGTCGAAGAACAGAACACCCCGCTCCCCGAAGCAGACGACCTGCTGGGAATGGCCCGAATCTGGCGCCAGACCTTCCAGCCCCAAGGTCGCCTGAGAGACTTCACCTTCGCTTGGCAAACCTGTGTATCACCACTGAATCAGGTTGCCTGCTGACACACTCTGGATCCAAAGATCGCACAATACGCTGCGAATCTGGTCGGATTGTCCTACAAAACCGCTCTAAATCAAGCCATACAGCCTATAGCGCTGGGACGAAAATGTTGGTAATTTTCGCCCCGGTGATCACCAGGAGTTCTAATAATGAAAAAAGTAATGCTCAAAACCACCATTAGTCTCGCCGTTGCCATGGCATCCACCCAGATCTTCGCAAGTGGCTTTGCCCTCAACGAACAAAGCATCAGCGGGATGGGTACTGGTTTTGCCGGGCGATCTTCCGTTGCCGACGACGCATCCACACTTGTGGGCAACCCTGCGGGCATGTCCCGCCTCAAGCGTGAACAAGTAACCGGTGGTGTTGCATTCATCGACGCACACACCGACATCAGCGATGCCAGCTCCCGTCCGAATGGCGGCACCAACAAAGGTGACATGGTCCCTTTCATGGGCGTGCCGATGGGCTATTACGTCAAGCCTCTCGATGACCAATGGGCAGTCGGTTTCGGTGTCTATGCACCGTTCGGCCTGGTAACCGATTATGAAAACGGCTTTGCCGGCCGCTACTTCGGCAGCAAGAGCGAAGTCAAAATCATCACCCTGCAGCCAACCGTCAGCTACGCCTTCAACGACAAGGTGTCGATCGGTTTCGGCCCGACCATCAACCGTATCGACGGCAAGCTGGAATCCAACCTGTCGCTGGACCCGCGCGCACCGGATGGTGAAGTCAAGATCAAGGGTGACGACACGGCTCTGGGCTACAACATCGGTATCCTGGTGCAAGCCACCGACAGCACTCGCGTCGGCCTGACCTACCACTCGAAAGTGAAGTACAAGCTCGACGGTGACACCAAGGTCAACTACGGCCTGCTCGGCGCCCTGGGCCAGAATCCGAACCAGAAGTTCGATGCTTCCCTGGACCTGACCACGCCCGAGTCGGTTGACTTCTCGGTTACCCACCAGCTCGACGACCAGTGGACTCTCTATGCAGGCAGCACCTGGACTCGCTGGAGCCGCCTGAAAGAAATCACCGTGGAAAACGAAGGCGTTCCTGCTGCCCTGGCCGCACGTGGTCTTGGCACCATCACCGAAGAACAGAACTGGCACGACACCTGGGCTCACGCCATCGGTGCTTCGTATCAGCTGAACAAGCAGTGGGTACTGCGCACCGGTTTCTCGGTTGACCAGGCACCAACCAACAACGAAAACCGTTCCCCACGCATCCCGACGGGCGATCGCAAGATTTTCAGCCTGGGCGCCGGCTGGAGCCCGACCGACGACCTGACCATCGACGTGGCGTACTCCTACCTGTGGGAAGAATCGGTCAACGTCAACAACAGCAATGGCCGTCAGGCCTACAGCGCCAAGTATGAAAACTCGGCGAACGGTTTCGGCGTCGGTGCGACCTACCGTTTCTGATAATTCGCGGCGAGCCTGACCCCTCGCCCGCGCAATCAAAAAAAGCCCCGCGCTCTGGTACAGAGGCGGGGCTTTTTTGTGGCTGTCGATCAGGGAGCGGAGGCCAGGGGTGGCGAGGCCAGAGCCTTTTCCACTGCGGCGATGAAGTCGGGATCGTCAGGCTTGGTCAAGCTGGAGAAGCTGGCGACCACCTTGCCTTGACGGTCGACCACGTATTTGTAGAAATTCCATTTCGGCGGATTTTCGGACTGTTTGCCGAGTACCTTGAACAAGTTCGTGGCATCGTCGCCCCGGACTTTCTGTGGCTCGGTCATGGTGAACGTCACGCCGTAGTTGACGTAGCAGACCTTGGCTGTTTCGGCACCGTCCTTGGACTCCTGTTTGAAGTCATTGGACGGCACACCGATCACTTCCAAGCCTTGTTCCTTATAGCGCTGATTGAGCGCCTCAAGACCTTTGAACTGCGGGGCGAAGCCACAGAAGCTCGCCGTATTGACCACCACCAGCGGCTTGCCGGCGAAGCGCTGGCACAGGTCGATGGACTCATTGGAACGCAGCTTGGGCAACGAGCCCTGTAGCAGCGCCGGGCACTCTGCCGCTTGAGCCAATCCGGTAAACGCTACCAGTAACGCGGGAACTGCCAACCAGCGCATCAGCATATCGGTGCTTCCTTGAGTGATTCGGGTGACATCGAAGTTACTCGTCCTACCCTCCCGCTAGCAAGCGTCCTAACACGCCCCCATGCCCAATTGCATCAACGCCAGGCCGCCCTGATGCCAACCCCACCAGGCCACAGCGAGCAACCCGGCGCAGAGGGCAAAAATGGTGATATGCGGCCAGAGACTGTTCATGTCGTGCTCATTTGTGTTTGCAGGCGCGCAACCGGTCGCTCACGCACCGGCCAGTTCAGCGCGGCGGCCATCAAGCTCAGAAGAATCGCGACCTGCCAGATCAAGTCATAGCTCCCGGTCCGGTCGTACACCACCCCGCCCAACCAGCCGCCAAGGAACGAACCCAGTTGATGAAAGAGAAAAACGATACCTCCGAGCATGGACAGGTTTCGTACGCCGAACAAGGTTGCGACGGTGCCGTTGGTCAGCGGCACCGTCGACAACCACAGGAAGCCCATGGCCATTCCGAACAGGTACGCCGTCGTCGTGGTCACCGGCGCCCACAGGAACAGCGCGATCACCACGGCCCGCAACAGGTACAAACCGGTAAGCAAACGCGGCTTGGACATGCGCCCGCCGAGCCAGCCGGCGGTGTAGGTGCCGAAGATATTGAATAAGCCAATCAACGCCAGAACAGTCGTACCGACGGTGGCAGGCAGATGCTGATCGACTAGATACGCTGGCAAGTGCACGCCGATAAAGACCACTTGAAAACCACAGACAAAGAAACCGAATGCCAGCAGCCAGAACCCGGAGTGAGAACAGGCCTCACGCAGTGCTTCCGAGAGGGTTTGCTCATGGCCAAGCACTGGCAATGGCTTGTCCTTGAGCATGCTCACCAGCGGCACGATCAGCGCCACCAACAGCCCCAAGGCCAGCAGCGCCGCTGACCAACCGAGCCAGCCAATCAATCCGAGCGTGCCGGGCAGCATGGCGAACTGACCGAACGAACCGGCGGCGCTGGCAATGCCCATGCCCATGCTGCGTTTTTCCGGCGGCACTGCGCGCCCGACCACCCCGAGAATCACTGAAAATGAGGTACCCGACAGACCAATCCCGATCAGCAGACCGGCGCTCAGGGACAGGGTCGCCGGCGAATCCGACAGGCCCATGAACACCAGACCCAGGGCGTACAGCACACCGCCGATGAGCACGACTTTCGCCGCGCCGAAGCGATCGGCCAACGCGCCAGTAAAGGGCTGTGCGAGTCCCCAGATCAGATTCTGCAGGGCGATGGCAAAGGCAAACACCTCGCGTCCCCAGCCGAATTCGGCACTCATCGGCGCCAGGAACAGCCCGAAGCCATGCCGCACCCCCAGAGACAACGCAAGAATCAGCGCACTCCCCAACAGAACCCAACCACATGTACGCCACATCGATGTCATTATTGTTCTCCGGTCGCGGGTATATACCCGCTTAAGATCGAACAAACTGGCATCAAGCCAGTTCATCCAGCAACTTCAGTAATGTTTCGCGCTTTTCAGCGCCCAGGCGATCGATCAAGCGCTGTTGCGCCGCCTCCCACGCCGGCAGGGCTGCTTTTAAACGCTCTGCTCCGGCTTCGGTCAGCCTGACGATGCGATTGCGCATGTCCTCGCCCTCGACCAGCATCACCAACCCTTCGCCCTCCAGCACACGCAGATTGCGCCCCAGCGTGCTGCGGTCCAGCCCCATCGCTTCGGCGAGGGTGGAAATGCTCGGTTGATCCAGCCGTTGCAAATTACACAGCAAAGAATACTGCGCGACATTGATCCCGAAGCCGTCGAGTGCGCCGTCGTAATGCCTGCTGACGCCACGGGCGGCGCGACGCAGGTTGATACATAAACATTGGGATTCGAGCATGGTGCGTGTATATACCCGCGGTTGTGTTAAATCAAGTCGCATGATGGGTGAAGTTCAGAAAAACGCCAAGCCCACCAGCACTGCAACTTCCAGCAGTTCCAGCAGCGCCCCGGCGGTATCGCCCGTGGTTCCACCCAATCGCCGTAGCATCATCTGCCGCAGCCAGACAAACATTGCCGCCGCCAGCGCCAGCGCCAGAACACCGCCAAACCCCGCAATCAGCACACAGACCACGGCGCTTGCGACCATTATCTGCTTGCCCGCCGAGCGCGGAAGATGATCGGCGAGCGCCTGGCCCAAACCGCCTGCGCGCACATAAGGGGTGGTCAGGAACAACCCCAGCAACGCAGTTCGGCCGATCAGGGGCACGATGATCAGGGCCAGCGCATGGGACTGCTCGATCAGCGCCAGCAACGCGCAGAATTTCAGCAGCAACACCAACACCAGCGCCACCACCGCGATCGGACCGCTGCGCGGATCTTTCATGATCGTCAACGTCCGTTCGCGATCACCAAAACCGCCCAGCCAGGCATCGGCACTGTCGGCCAGGCCATCCAGGTGCAACGCTCCACTGAGCAGGACCCAAACCGTCAACAACAGGGCCGCATGCAGCAGCAAAGGCGTCCCCAGCATCAGCCAGTTCAACGCCCACAGAATGACGCCGAACAACAACCCCACCAGCGGATAGAACAGCAGCGAGCGTCCCAGCTGCTCAGGCGTCGGCATTCCCGGCAGACGGATCGGCAGACTGCTGAGGAATTGCAGGGCGATCCAGAATGGCAACATGCTCAGATCACTTCCCTTAACACGCCATCGGCATCGACCGACAGCGAGAACAACGCACCATGACCGACCTCGACACCCAGCAATTGCTCGCGCGGCAATCCCCGTGCCTGGGCCAGCAGCAGACGCATGACGCCGCCATGGCTGATCAGCAACACCCGTTCACCGGCGTAGGCGGCCTGCAACCTCGCCACGGCGGCAAGCACCCTGGCAGAAAAATCCGCAACCGGCTCACCGTCCGGAGGGGTGAACGCATAGGGATCAGCCCAAAATAGCCCCAGGGCCTGCGCATCGGTTTTCATCAATTCGACG
Organism: Pseudomonas sp. Sample_22; assembly: GCF_004307635.1. Classification (NCBI taxonomy): domain Bacteria; kingdom Pseudomonadati; phylum Pseudomonadota; class Gammaproteobacteria; order Pseudomonadales; family Pseudomonadaceae; genus Pseudomonas; species Pseudomonas sp. Sample_22. Next base: position 77,782 of record NZ_RCNY01000066.1, on the reverse strand, counting down.
GCGCTCTGCCCTTCCCAAGCGCCGAAATGCAGTTCCTGCAGATCTTTTTCCAGCGTGACCGGCAAAGCCAATCGCTCACCGAGCTCATGGGCGAACCGCGCACACCGCTGCAATGGCGAGCTGACCAGGCGATCCCACGGTCCTTGACTGAACACCGCCGCGCGCATTTGCGCCCATCCCGTCTCGGTCAGCGCATCGTCGAGGCTGCCGCGCAGGCCGCCGCCGAGTTCGGTCTCACCGTGACGCAACAGATCCAGGTGCAAAGTCATGCCGGACGATCCGCCACGGCGGCCTCGGCGAAGGTCGCCATCTGCCCGTGCAGATCACACGCCAGGCGCAGCAACGGCACCGCCAACGCAGCACCACTGCCCTCGCCCAGTCGCAGTCCGAGATCGAGCAACGGTTCGGCATTCAGCGTTTCCAAAACATGCCGATGACCCGGCTCGGCGCCACGATGAGCGAACAAAAGCCACGGACGGCATTGCGGGTTCAATCGCACCGCGACCAATGCCGCAACGCTGCAAATGAACCCGTCCACCAGCACCGCAACGCCTTCCTGGGCACAGGCCAGGTAAGCCCCGACCAACGCTGCAACTTCAAAACCGCCGAGGTTGAACAGGGTGAGCAAGGCATCACCACGTTGAGCCGCGTGCAACGTCAATGCCCGCTCGATCACTTGAGCCTTATGGCTGACCCCCTCTGCATTCAAGCCGGTGCCCGGCCCGGTCAGGTGCATCACCGGGCAATCGAGCAAGGCACAGGCCAAGGCGCTGGCGGCGGTGGTGTTGCCGATGCCCATCTCGCCACCGATAAACAGTTGCGCGCCCGTCGTGATGGCACGCAACACGCTGTCGCGACCGGCCTGCAATGCAAGTTCGCCTTGCGCCTGAGTCATCGCCGGCCCTTGTACGAAATTCGCCGTGCCAGGGCCGATGTTCAGATGACGTACGTTCGGCAGATTCAACGACGGCGTTACGGTGCCGAGATCGACCACTTCCAGGGATGCACCCAACTGTCGCGCCAACACGCTGATCGCCGCACCACCGTTGACGAAGTTGTGCAGCATTTGCCCGGTGACTTCCTGGGGGTACGCCGACACCCCTTCGGCGACCACGCCATGATCACCGGCGAAAATCGCAATCCACACTTGATCCAGGCCGGGTTTCACCTGCCCTTGCAGGCCGGCCAATTGAACAGCCAGCGACTCGAGCTGACCGAGGGAACCGGCCGGTTTGGTCAGTTGCTGTTGCCGCGCTTGCGCCAGTTCGAGCACTTGGGTGTCGAGCGGTTTGCACGGGGCCAGCCACCAGGATGAGGTCATAACGCAGTTCCTTTCAGAGTCAGGGGCAAGCCGGCAACGGTCAGGACGACTCGCTGACAGCGTTCGGCCAGAGCTTGATGCAGCCAACCGGCTTCATCGACAAAGCGGCGAGTCAATTCGCCCAGCGGCACGACACCCATTCCGGTCTCGTTGCTGACAAAAATGATTTCACCCGGCAGCGACACCAGGCACTCCAGCAAGGCATCACGTTCGGCGCACAAGCGCTCAGCGTCGTCGAGCATCAGCAGGTTGGTCAGCCACAGCGTCAGGCAATCCACCAACAGGCAATGATCGGCGCGCGCGTTTTCCCGCAGGACGCGGGCCAGTTGCAGCGGTTCTTCAATGAGGTTCCACTCGGCTGGGCGACGGGCGCGGTGATGGGCGACCCGCTCATTCATTTCACCATCAAGCGGCTGGCTGGTAGCGATGTAGGTCACCGGCAATTGGCTGTCAGCCGCCAGTTTTTCGGCCAGGCGACTTTTGCCGGAGCGGGCGCCGCCGAGGATCAGTTGCAGCATGGTTACTTCCTATAAATATTGGTGAATCGACTGACGTCATCGCGGGCAAGCCTTGCTCCTACAGTTTTGTGTCAACCACACAATTGCGGCTCGCTGCGAAATTGTCGGAGCAAGGCTTGCCCGCGATGAGGCCAGCACAATCACCTCAGATCCCACAGAGTTCCCGTAACAGCGCGGTATCCAAATGCTTCTCCACCAAATCCGCCAGCCGCTCGATATCGCGCTCGCGCAAACCGTGGTAATCGACGTCCTGCACGTTCTGCAAACCCGCCCAGCGCAGCAGCGCACTGCAAGCGGCCGGTGATTCGAACAGGCCATGCAGATAAGTACCGAGAATTTGCCCGTCGACGCTCCGGGCACCGTCGCAACGACCGTCGTCGAGTTGCACCGCCGCATTTTCCAGCGCCGGCCCGGTGGTCACGCCCGCATGAATTTCATAGCCGACGACTTCAGCATTCTCCAACGCCAGGTGCCCACGCACATTGCGCAGTTGTTTGTCCTGTTCCAATTGCGTTTCAAATGCCAGCAAGCCCAGACCGGCGCTGGAACCGGGTGCACCCTCCAGGCCCAACGGGTCATGCACTTGCTCGCCAAGCATCTGCAGGCCACCGCAAATTCCCAACACTTTTCCGCCATAGCGTAAGTGCCGAGAGATCGCCGTTTCCCAGCCGTTAGCCCGCAGATAGGCGAGGTCACTGCGCACACTTTTCGAGCCGGGCAGAATGATCAGGTCGGCCGGCGCAATCGCCTGACCGGGGCCGATGAATTGCAGGTCGACTTGCGGATGCAGGCGCAGTGGATCGAAATCGGTGTGGTTACTGATGCGCGGCAACACCGGCACCAGCACTTTCAGGACTTGCTCGGCCTTGTCGGTCTGGCGCTGATCGATGCCGTCTTCGGCTTCCAGGTGCAGGTCCATCACATAAGGCAGCACACCGATCACTGGTTTGCCGGTGCGCTGTTCCAGCCAGTCGAGACCGGGTTGCAGCAGGGCAATGTCACCGCGAAAACGATTGATGATGAAGCCTTTGACCCGTGCCTGTTCGCTCGCCGACAACAGCTCCAGCGTGCCCACCAGATGCGCGAAAACCCCGCCGCGATTGATGTCAGCGATGAGCAGCACCGGGCAATCCACCGCTTCGGCGAACCCCATGTTGGCGATGTCGCCGGCACGCAGGTTGATTTCGGCCGGCGAGCCCGCGCCTTCGACCATCACCACCGGATACGCCGCGCTCAATCGTGCGTGCGAGGCCAGCACCGCTTGCATCGCGATAGCTTTGTAGTCGTGATAGGCCACGGCATTCATCGTCGTGACCGCGCGGCCATGGATGATCACCTGCGCGCCGGTATCGCTGTTGGGCTTGAGCAGTACCGGGTTCATGTCGGTGTGAGGTTCGAGGAACGCCGCCTGAGCCTGCACGGCTTGCGCGCGGCCGATCTCGCCACCGTCGGCCGTCACTGCGCTGTTGAGGGCCATGTTCTGCGGCTTGAACGGCACCACACTCACACCCTGACGTTTGACCCAGCGGCACAACGCCGTCACCAGGGTGCTTTTGCCGGCATCGGAGGTGGTGCCCTGCACCATCAGCGTGGTCATGGGTGTTCCTTGGATAAAGCAGTGAATGCGGCGTCGAGACGCGCCCAATCGGCTTCATCTCCCGGCAAGCCAAAACGCAGGCTGCTGTTGTGGGTGAACAAGCGCAGCAGAATGCCGCGACGGGCCATGAACTCGTGGAGCTCTTCGGCGCGATCGGTGATCAGCCACTGGAACAGCGCGCAACCACCCTGCGGTTTGAAACCGTGACGCTCGAGCAACGACGCCAACCGCTCGCTGGCCTCTTCGGCCCGTATCCGTTGCTGCGTTTGTCCTTCGGTATCACGCAGGCACGATTGGCCCAACACACGGGTCGGACCGCTGACGGCCCACGGCCCTACCTGTTCAGCGAGCAACTTGAGCAACTTGCGCTCGGCCAGCACAAACCCCAGACGCACACCGGCCAGGCCAAAAAACTTGCCGAACGAGCGCAGTACGATCAGGCCGACCTGATGGGCAAACGGTGCCAGGCTCAAGTGCGGCGTGTTGTCGATGAACGCTTCGTCCACCACCAACCAGCCTCCGCGCTGTGCCAGGCGCGTGTGCCAGTCCAGCAATCGGGCGGGCGTCAGGCTCAGCCCGGTAGGATTGTTCGGGTTGACCACCACCAGCACGTCGAGGCTGTCGAGGAAGAAATCGACTTCCTGTTCCAGCACTTCTCGCACGATGTAGCCGTTGCGACGCCAGGCTTCGGCATGTTCAGCGTAACACGGCGACAGTACGCCAACCTTGCCGACCCGCCGCAAACGCGGCAGCAGCTGGATAGCCATTTGCGAACCGGCCACTGGCAATGCCTGCAAGGTGCCGTAGTAATCGCAGGCGGCCTGCTCCAGGCCATCGTCGGCCTCTGGCAACCGCGCCCAGGCGCGCAGCGGGATATCGGGGACTGGAAACGGCCAGGGCGCGAGACCGCTGGACAAATCAAGCCAATCGGCTTCCTCGATGCCGTATTCGAGCGCCGCCTTGCGCAACCGTCCACCGTGTTCAAGCATAAAATTCAGCCCCCACGCAGAGAATCAGCAGCCATAACCATACGCCGCGCTGGACCAATTGCCAGCCACGGTCGATGGAGTCCGCGTCCGCCGGCGCACCTTCGCCCAGTTGCGGACGCTCATGCCGTTCGCCGTGATAAATCGCCGGCCCGCCCAATTCGACGCCCAGCGCGCCGGCCCCCGCCGCCATCACTGGACCCGCATTCGGGCTGTCCCAGGTTGGTCCCTGAGTACGCCAGCATTTCCACGCCAGTCGGGTTTTGCCGAGCAGCGCGTAGGTCATCGCCACCAGACGCGCAGGAATGTAATTGAGGATGTCATCGATCTTTGCCGCGGCCCATCCGAAACGCTCGAAGCGTTCGTTGCGATAACCCCACATCGCATCCAGCGTATTGCTCAAACGGTAGAGCACTACGCCCGGCGCACCGGCCACGGCGAACCAGAACAAGGCGGCGAACACCGCGTCGCTGCCGTTCTCCAGTACCGATTCGGTGGCGGCACGGGCGACTTCGGTTTTGTCCAGCTCACTGGTTTTGCGGCTCACCAGATAACTCACGCGTTTGCGTGCCTCTTCAAGATCATCGCTGCGCAGGGCTTTTGCTACAGGTTCGACGTGCTCACCGAGGCTGCGCATGCCGAGGGCGCAATACAGCGCGAGAATCTCGACGATCCAGCCGACATAAGGCGCCCAGGAAAAGGCCGTGGCCAACAATGTCAGCGGCAACACGGCGATCACCCACGCCGTCACGCCATGGCTGCGCCAGCCACGGCCACCGCCATTGAAACGTTGCTCGATGCGCTCGGCAAAACGGCCGAACGCCACCAGCGGATGCCAGCGTTTGGGTTCGCCCAGCAGCGCATCCAGCGCCACTGCGGCGACACTCAATAACGCCACACTCATTGACTCACTCCCCAATAATTTTCATACAACATTTCGCTGAGTGGACGTGCCTGCGCCCAGCCTTCGAGCACCAGCATCGGCGCCGGATAGAACTCTTTGACCGGCCCCAGGCACAGGATCGCCAACGGCTTGGCACCGGCGGGCAAGCCCAGCAGGTCGGCGAGCGCCTGCGGTTCGAACAATGAAACCCAGCCCATGCCCAATCCTTCGGCACGGGACGCCAGCCACAGGTTCTGGATCGCGCAGGACAACGACGCCAGGTCCATTTCCGGCAAGGTGCGGCGACCGAAGATGTGCCGCTCGCGGCCATCCATCAGTGCGGCCACCAGCACTTCGGCACACTCGTTGATGCCTTCGACCTTGAGCTGCATGAACTCGTCGGTGCGCTCACCGAGAGCCTCGGCGGTACGCACACGTTCGTCTTCCACCAGTCGCTGGATCTTGCCGCGCAAACCTCGATCGCTGATGCGGATGAAACGCCAGGGCTGCATCAGGCCGACACTGGGCGCCTGATGCGCGGCTTCGAGCAGACGCCGAAGCAATTCGGGTTCGACAGTACCGCCGCTGAAGTGGCGCATGTCGCGGCGTTCGGCGATGGCGCGATAAACCGCTTCGCGTTCGACGTCGGAAAAGGCGTTGTCGGTCATGGCCTCTTCGCTGGCAAGCCAGCTCCCACAGGGAATTGCATTTCTTCAGGTATCACACCGCTCACTGTGGGGGCTGATTTGTCCGGTCGCCGCATCGCAGCGATAGCGGTTTCAAGGTCAGGCGCAAACAATGCGGCGACTGCCGATGGGTTGGACGGAAAATAAAAATGCACATACGACGCTGTCATCCGCCCCTCGCGGAAAACCGCCTCCGCCCCGCGCCCGCCGTTAGGGCTCAGGCCACGGGCAATCGGCGTCAAATCGGTGGTCGTCAGCGAGTGGTGATACGTATGTCCACGCAGCGAACCCTCCGGCAACTCGACCGCTTGCAAGGCCAGCGCGGCGAGGCGCTTTTGCATCACCGCGTCACCGCTGAGCAAACCGACCAGCTCGGCGCGCGTGCCTTCGACGTCGGTCAACGAATCGAGCAGATAAAGCATGCCGCCACATTCGGCCAGCAGCGGCTTGCCCGCGGCATGGTGCGCGCGAATGGCGTTCAGCATCGAAGTATTTTGCGCCAATGCCACATGGTGCAATTCCGGATAACCACCGGGCAGATACAGGCTGTCGGCCTGCGGCAAATCGGCATCGCGAATCGGCGAGAAAAACCGCAACTCGGCACCCATCGCCCGCAACAGATCGAGGCTGGCACCATAGGTAAAGGCAAAGGCTTCGTCCCGGGCCACGGCAATCCGCACACCGGCCAACAACGGTTCGGCCGCGATCACGTCGGGCGCCGCGAATTCCACGGCCGGCGGTAACGCCACTTCGCAACTGCTGGCCAGGGCATCGGCGGCAGCATCCAGACGCACATCGAGATCATTCAACTCACTGGCCTGTACCAGCCCCAGGTGCCGACTCGGCAATTCGATCCCGGTTTCCCGGGACAAGGCACCGTACCAGCGCAAGCCTTCGGTCAGGCTGCCTTCGAGCAATTGCGCGTGACGCAGGGTGCCGACACGATTGGCCAGAACCCCGGCAAACGGCAAGTCCGCCTGATAACGCGCCAGCCCGAGGGCCAGTGCTCCAAAAGTCTGGGCCATGGCGGTGCCGTCGATCACAGCGAGTACCGGCACACCGAAGTGCCGCGCCAGATCGGCACTCGACGGCGTACCATCGAACAATCCCATCACGCCTTCGATCAGGATCAGATCGGCTTCAGCCGCGGCTTCCCACAACAGCCGACGACTTTCCTGCTCGCCGACCATCCACATATCCAGTTGATACACCGGCGCACCGCTGGCGCGCTCGAGAATCATCGGGTCGAGAAAGTCCGGGCCGCATTTGAACACGCGCACCTTGCGCCCCTGATTGCGATGCAAACGGGCCAACGCGGCGGTGACCGTGGTCTTGCCCTGACCGGAGGCCGGCGCGGCAATCAGTACCGCCGGGCATTGACGAGCGCTATTCATACAGTGCGACTCACAGCTCGACGCCTTTTTGCGCTTTGATACCAGCCTGGAAGGCGTGCTTGATCATGCCCATCTCGGTGACGGTGTCGGCCAGCTCGATCATCTCAGGCTTGGCGCCGCGACCGGTCACCACCACGTGCTGCATCGCCGGGCGCGCCTGCAAATCACTGAGCACCTGGTCCAGATCGAGATACCCGTGCTTGAGGGCGATGTTCAGTTCGTCCAGCACCACCAGGCCGATGGACGGATCACGCAGCAGTTCCTGCGAAACAGCCCAGGCCGCTTCGGCCGCGGCGATATCACGCTGGCGATCCTGGGTTTCCCAGGTGAAGCCCTCGCCCATCACATGAAATCGCACCTGCTCGGGAAAACGTCGGAAGAACAATTCTTCGCCGGTGCTGTTACGCCCTTTGATGAACTGCACCACGCCACACTGCATGCCATGGCCCATGGATCGCGCAAGCATGCCGAACGCCGAGCTGCTCTTGCCTTTGCCGTTACCGGTCAGCACCAGCAACAGCCCGCATTCATTCGGTGAATTGGCGATACGTTCGTCGATCACAGCTTTTTTGCGCAGCATGCGCGCCAGATGACGTTCGTCACGATCAGGGGTATCAGTCATGGGGGAGCTCTCCGTTGAGGCATGAATAACGGCGGGCAGGCACAAGAATAGACGGCAAGAAGCCTGGCATCGCCCACCGTGATGCCGCTTGGATGAATCAGGCCGGTCTCCGGACTCATGAGCGGCTTGCGCCTGACTGCGCGCCTTCCCATGTCAGTCGACACAGTGGCCAAAGGCGCAGTCTTTCACTCATTTACCGTTGCGGGGGCAGCGTCGGGATTGCGGCTCATCACCCTTGATGCGCTCGCTCACCGACTTCCCTGTTTCACTCTGTCGACCCGAGCCACAGAGCACCTGAAACAAGCCGCGAAGGTTAGAGGGTTGGGGGTGGAGCGTCAATTGAAGACAGGGCGCACAAGTGAATAACTACCTGCGATCAATAATCTGATGGCGATCTTGTGCCACACTCTCAGCAGTGATATCAAAGAGCCATAACACCACACAATAATAAGGGTGAGCACCATGCAAGGCTTGATCATCAGCAATCCGAAGCTGGAATTCCTGCGACCGGTGCTGGAGCGCTGGTTTGACTGCATCGATCGCTATAACGCTGTACGCGGCGACAATGAAACGCCCTATTGGCTGGACGAAAAAGCCAACCTAGGCCTGCTCTCCTCCGCGGCCTGGATGGCCGAGATGATTACCCTCCAGCAATCGCCCACCCGCAAACAGATAGAAGAAGGCGAGCGCAACGGCCGGGCCGACCTGTTCATCGCCACCACCGAAGCCCGCGCCTGGCTCCAGGCCACTCAGCGCTGGCCACGGGTCAACAATCTGAACCTCGCCCAGGCGCTGCAAGACATCACCAGCGAGGCCAAACGCATCAGCTACGCCAGCGACCTGAAGCTTGGCTGCCTGTTCGTGGCGCCGCATAAAACCCAGCATGGCGCCACACCCGAAGAGCTCCAGGACATGGTCGACGACCTGCAAAAGGAACACACCTGCGCGGTGGCCTGGTATTTCCCATACGCCTATCGCAAGCTGCACAACGAAGCGGGCCAGTATCATCCCGGCATCGCCGTGCTGTTCAAGGAGGCTCGCGGCTGAAGCGTTGAACCATCCGGCATCCCGGCTTCTCTATGATTAAATCAAGGCATTCATAGGGAAGATCAGCAATGCGCAAACCTCAGTACGTTCTCGTTATCGCGCTAGCCGGAGGGCTCGTCGCTTGTGGTGAAACCTCCAGACTGCAAGTCTCCGACGGCACCGGCCCGTCACCCAAGTTGCCCGAACCCAACAAAACACTGTTCCCGACGATGAACATCGCCCCGGCCATTGGCTGGCCGGAGGGCGTAAAACCCGTAGCGGCCAGCGGCACTCAAGTCGCCGCCTTTGCCGATAATCTCGACCATCCACGCTGGCTGTATGTATTGCCCAATGGTGACGTACTGGTCGCTGAAACCAATGCCCCGCCCAAGCCCGATGACAACAAAGGCGTGAAGGGCTGGATCACCAAGAAGGTCATGGCCCGCGCCGGGGCGGGTGTACCAAGTGCGAATCGCATCACACTGCTCAGAGACAAGGACCACGATGGCGTTGCCGAAACCCGCACGGTCTTCCTGGAAAACCTCAATTCGCCCTTCGGCATGACGCTGGTGGGTAACGACCTCTACGTGGCCGACACTGATCGCCTGCTGCGCTTCCATTATGAAAACGGCGACACGACGATCAAGTCGCAGCCGATCAAAGTGGTCGACCTGCCCGGCGGTACGCTGAATCACCACTGGACCAAAAATGTCATTGCCAGCCGGGACGGCAGCAAGTTGTACGTGACGGTCGGTTCCAACAGTAATGTCGGCGAAAACGGCATGGATCAGGAGCAAGGACGCGCGGCCATCTGGGAAGTGGACCGCGCCACCGGCAATCACCGGATCTTTGCTTCTGGCCTGCGCAATCCCAATGGCATGGCTTGGGAGCCGCAAAGCGGGGCGCTGTGGACGGCAGTCAACGAGCGAGATGAAATCGGTAGCGATCTGGTGCCCGATTACATCACTTCCGTGAAGGACGGCGGCTTTTATGGCTGGCCGTTCAGCTATTACGGCCAGCACGTAGACGTACGCGTCGAACCGCAAAACCCCGATCTCGTCGCCAAGGCCATTGCGCCGGATTACGCCGTCGGCCCGCACACCGCCTCGCTCGGTCTGACGTTCGCCGAAGGCAACACGTTGCCGGCGCAATTCAAGGAAGGTGCCTTTATCGGTCAGCACGGCTCCTGGAACCGCAAGCCGCACAGCGGTTACAAAGTGATTTTTGTGCCATTCAACGCTGGCAAGCCAACGGGACAACCGATTGATGTGCTCACCGGTTTCCTCAACGAAGATGAGAAAGCCATGGGCCGGCCAGTGGGTGTGGTGATCGATCAGCAAGGAGGCCTGCTGGTGGCCGATGATGTGGGGAACAAGGTTTGGCGGGTGTCTGCGACCCAGTAAACGCCCCCAAGCCTGTGATCTCTAGCGTTTACGGCAGAGCGTGAGCCCATCCCCCAGCGGCAACAATGACAGATCAACCCTCGCGTCATCCTTCAACGCTCGATTGAGCGTTTGAATGGCGCGGGTGTCTGCGCTTTCGGGGTTGTCCTCAAGTACCCGGCCGCTCCACAGGGTATTGTCGAATACCGCCAGCCCGCCAGTACGCAGCAAGCGCAATGCGTGCTCCAGATAGGCTGGGTAGTTCGCCTTGTCGGCATCGATGAAAATCAAATCGAATTCGCCAGGCTGATCGAGTTTGCCGAGCGTCTCCAGCGCAGGCGCCAGGCGCAGATCGATGCGCTTGGCCAGTCCGGCTTCCTGCCAATAGCGACGCGCGATGGCGTTGTAATCCCCAGGAATGTCACAGCAGATCAGTGCCCCGTCTTCAGGCAAGGCTGCAGCCATGCACAGGGCGCTGTATCCGGTGAAGGTGCCGATTTCCAGCACTCGTCGTGCTCCAGTGAGTTTCACCAGTAACGCGAGGAACTGCCCCTGCTCCGGCGCCACCTGCCAGCGCGCCATCGGCAATGCCTGGGTTTCGTCTCGCAAACGCTTGAGCAGCGGCGTCTCGCGCAGGGACACATCGAGCAGATATTGATACAGCGCATCGTCGAGATTAAGCGTGCGAGCAGTCATATCGACAACCTCAAGCCATCAGGGATTGCGCGCCAGATGTTCTGGCTGCAGGACGCGCTTGGCACTCAGGTAGGCTTTCTGCCAATACGCTTTAGACAGGCTATCGAGCTTGACCGTGCCGCCCGTGGCGGGCGCATGGACGAAACGGCCTTCGCCCACGTAAATCCCGGCATGGCTGACCTGGGAACCGCCATTGGTGGCAAAGAAGATCAGGTCACCGGTCTGCAAACCTTCCTTGCCGACATTGGCCGCCTGCATGGAGATCATCTCGCGCGTGGTGCGCGGCAAGGAAATTCCGGTGACATCACGGTACACATAGCCGATCAAGCCACTGCAATCAAAGCCGGAATCCGGCGTGTTGCCGCCCCAGCGATAGGGCGTGCCTACCAGGCCCAACGCGCGAAACAGCACGTCTTGCGCTTCTGGCGAAAAAGCCTGGGAGGGACCGAATACGATTGGAGCACGAACCACCGGCGCTGGTGGCGGTGTGCGGCTGGCGCAAGCGCTGAGCAGTGCTGCGATAAAGATGATTGCGAGGCGGGCCGACATCGTCATAAGCAGAGCATCCTGATCTGGCTGCGGCGTTTTCTGCCGGGACGCAGAAAAGAAAACCGCCTGCGCAGTACGCAGGCGGTTTGCCATCATTGATTGATCAGAATTCTAGCGCTTATCAGGCAAACTTCAAGTAAGACTTTAAGTTCGCCTTACAAAAAGTCCGTTTACTTGCGTGCGGTGACGATCGGAGCGGCACCGGGGGCCATGGCAAGTGCACGCTTGGCTTCGATGAAGGTCTTGCTCCAGTAGCTGTCGCCCAAGCTATCGATCCGCACACCACCGCTGCGGCGGCTGCTGGAGTGGATGAACTGGTTGTCACCCAGATAGATCCCGGCATGGCTGACACGACCACGGCGGCCATTGGTTGCGAAGAACAGCAGATCGCCCGGTTCGAGCTTGCTGCGCGAAACCAGTGGCGCGTCAACGTTGATCATTTCACGAGTCGAGCGCGGCAAGTTCATGCCGGCCTCTTCACGGAACAGGTAACCGATGAAACCGCTGCAATCGAAACCGGCTTCAGAGGTACCACCAAAACGGTAACGGGTACCGATCAGCGACATGCCGCGTTCGAGAATGCTGTCTGCCAGAACCGGCAGCTGGTAGGACTTGCCATCGGCGAAGTTGGCCAGTTCTTTTTCGGTGGCGACTTCTTCTTGATAAAGAGCTTCCTGATAACGAGCGGAAGCTTGGGCAGTAACAGAGTTTTGAACCTGCTGTTGTTGCTGCTGGGACACCGGAGTATGGGCAGCGCAACCGAACAACAGGGTAACGAGTGCGAGGGGCACGAGGGGTGCAAAGCGATTTAGCATGGGCACGACCGTGGCTGATAGTTGTAAAGAAGCCGAGACTATGCCCGCTATCAACCTCATTTGCAAATTCAATCGAACTTTTTGTGACTTATCGGTTTCTCGTTAACATCTAAGCGCTTAAGCCTATTTTGAATGTTGACGCAGCCTGCAGCCATGCGGGAAAGCGGATTTTCTGGCGCCTGAAATATGCCAGAGAGCGCTTGAAGCCTTTAATTTAGCGGGTTCAACTACCAACCCAGCGTCTCTTTAAGGAAGGGAATTGTCAGCTTGCGCTGGGCTTGAAGCGAGGCCTGATCGAGCTGCTCAAGCAGGTCGAAAAGTGCACTCATGCTGCGGGTACCTCGGGTCAGAATAAAATGCCCGACCTCGTCGGTCAGGTGCAGGCCGCGACGGGATGCTCGCAGTTGCAGGGCTCGCAATTTGTCTTCGTCGGAGAGCGGGCGCATTTGAAAGATCAGCGCCAGAGTCAGGCGGGATTTGAGGTCCGCCAGCTTCACCGGCAACTCGCGCGGGGACGTCGATGCCGCAATCAGCAAGCGTCGACCGCTGTCACGCAGGCGATTGAACAGATGGAACAGTGCTTCTTCCCAATCCGCCTTGCCGGCTACTGCATGCAAGTCATCCAGGCAGACCAGCTCATACTGTTCAAGGTTGTCGAGAATTTCGATGCCGCGGTCCATCAATTCGGCCAGCGGCAGATAAACCGCCGGTTCACCCATCTGCTCGAATCGCAGGCATGCGGCCTGCAACAGATGCGTGCGCCCCACTCCATGCTTGCCCCAGAGATAGATCAGGCTCTCGGTCCAGCCAGCATCGGCTTCGCACAGCCGCTCGACATAGCCGAGTGCAGCGGCATTGGCGCCTGGGTAGTAGTTGATAAAGGTGGCGTCGTCACGCAGACGCACACCTAGGGGCAGCTGAATCGGTTTCATGCTGACTGAACAGTTCCAAAGGAACCGTTAGTGGCCTCTGTGTAAAGTTTGCGAAGTTTATACCCGTGAAGCCGACCGCACAATGCGACAGACCACAAGCAAAATCAAAGGTTTGCGTTAGCGCTCTGGTTTTATGACAGTTTCTTTGGCGCTGCGGGCAACAATCCAATGGAAGGTGCAGGGCAACCCGGGAGCGACCCGGGCTGCCCGCGCCTTCCTTTATAGCTCAGGCTCGTCAACGCCACTGTAAATTTCTGAATCCTTATATAAATCATGCACATGGCGCACCAGCACCATGATCACCGCAGCCACCGGCAGTGCCAGCAGAACGCCGGTAAACCCGAACAACTCACCACCGGCCAGAATCGCGAAGATCACTGCTACCGGGTGCAAGCCGATTCGATCCCCCACCAGCAACGGCGTCAGGACCATGCCTTCCAGCGCCTGACCGACCATGAACACCGCGACGATGCCGATCATGGGATACAGATCGCCACCGAACTGGAACAGCCCGGCGATCAGCGCCGCGCCAATCCCGATCACAAACCCCATGTACGGCACAATCGCGGCCAGTCCGGCAATCAAACCGATCAGCAACCCCAACTCCAGACCAACCAGCATCAGGCCCGCGGCGTAGATTGCGCCCAGCGCCACCATCACCAGCAGCTGCCCACGCACGAACGCGCCCAGCACTTCATGGCATTCGCCGGCCAGGGACACTGCGCGCTCTTCGCGATCACGCGGCAGCAGGCTGCGGATCTTGGCCATCATCAGATCCCAATCGCGCAGCAAGTAGAAACTCACCACCGGGATCAATACCAGGTTCGCCAGCCAGCCAATCAGGGCCAGCCCCGAGGCCGTCGCCTGACTCAACACCACCCCGACAATATCGGTGGTCTGCCCCATGTGCTCACTGATGGCCGCCTTGAGCTTGTCAAACTTCCAGAAACCCTCCGACAAGCCAAACTTTGACTGCGCCCATGGCAACGCAGTGTGCTGCAACCAATCGAGCATCTGTGGCGCCAATTCATATAAGCGCAAGAGCTGCTTGGCGAGCATAGGCACCAACACCAGCATCAGCGCGGTGACAATCAGGGTGAACAACGCGAATACCGTGATCACGCCCCAGGTCCGCGACAGTCCGGCCCTTTCCAGCCGATCCACCACTGGATCGAACAGATATGCCAACAACAACGCCACCAGAAACGGCGTGAGAATCGGATGCAACAGCCAGATAAACGCGCAGAGCAGGACTACTGCACCCAACCAGAACCAACGCCGCGTATCGGCCATGAACCACTCCATTGCTTCTATATAAAGAAAGAAAATCTACCAGCGATAACGTAATTGCGGGGTCGGGGCCGGGGCTGGCGCTACGGCAGGAGCAGAACCGCCCGCCGCAGGCTGAGCCGGCGTCACGGGAACGGCAGCTACCGGTGCATCCGTCACCTCCTGTAACTTCGCCAGGGACAATTGCGCACGCAATTGATCGGTACTGCCGTTGACCCGATACAGGATCCGGTCACCGTCGACACTTTGCGGGCGCCCGGCAAAAGGCTCCAGCAAACGCCCAAGCACTGCATAGCGCTCAAGGTTCATGCCTTGCACTTCCAGCAACTGCTGCGACGACGCTCCCGGCTTGGCAACAAACCGCGGCGCCAGGCGCTCATTGACCGCCAACATCACTGCATCCGCCAAGGCCGCCTGATCAGCCCCCTGAACATTGCCCGCCTCCTTTTGATCGCCCAGCCACAAACGCCACTTGGCTTGCCACTGCCCCCCCTCTTCCCGGGCATGCACCGCGAGCAACGCGTCGGCATTGTAACGTTCCGACGCCCCACGTAGCGGTGCCGGATCAGCGCTTTCCAGATTCGGCGCCGTGGCGACGATCTGCTCGTTCAGATCGGCAAGCGGTAACCGCAGCGGCAAACCGCGATGTTGCGCCGCCCTGCGCAAAGGTGCGGCGCTGGCCTGACCGTCGCCCACCAGGCTCGAGCCCTCTGCGGAATCGATCAACCACCAACTGAGTATCGAGGGTCGATTGGCGCCCCACATTGCCAGCCCGGCGCGCCGCAGCGCCTGCTCGGTAGATGCCGGATCGAAATCGACTTTCAGCACTTCCGGTGGCCCGGCGTCGAAGCCGAACTGACTGATGATTTGCTGCGGATCCTTGCGAATCGCCGCCAGCCCCGGACTTTGCACTGCCTTGGGATCGCCGGTCAGGCGCAACACCAGCGTATCCAGCGCGCGTTGGGTCGCCTGATCACGCTCCTCCGGCGCCTGGCCACTGACCGGCTCGCGCACTTGATAAAGGCCTTTGACGGTTTCGGCATGACTGACCAGACTGAACAATGACAAACAGCCTACAAACAAGAATTTACAAAAACGCATGGAAGATTCCTGACGACAAGAGCGGCTGGAACAGACCGCATGAAGACATCGAGCAAGGCTGTGACCATCGCCCGGCGCAAAACATTCACACGCTCTGGGTAAGTTTTCGCACTGTCATAACGATAGACGGTTAATGACGATACCTTGCACAGGTCAGCAGGATGCCATCAACCCGGAATAATTAAGGTTTTTTTAGGCGGATATGTCCCTGCCGTCGGCCTGAGGATGGCCGCTGCCCTTCAAGCCTGATAAAATCGCGCGCCTTCGCAGACCGGCAACAGCCGGGCACTTTCGAAATTCGCGTGAGGCAATCGCCTTCGTCGATTTCGGCGGCCCCGCTGGACTCGGTCGTTACCCCTGAATCCCCCCTAAAGGCCTGGATCATGAGCAAGCAACCCTCCCTGAGCTACAAGGACGCCGGTGTAGACATCGACGCCGGTGAAGCATTGGTCGAACGCATCAAGAGCGTCGCCAAGCGCACTGCGCGCCCGGAAGTCATGGGCGGCCTGGGCGGTTTCGGCGCCCTCTGCGAAATCCCGGCCGGCTACAAGCAGCCTGTGCTGGTTTCCGGTACTGACGGCGTCGGCACCAAGCTGCGCCTGGCATTGAACCTGAACAAACACGACAGCATCGGCATCGACCTCGTTGCCATGTGCGTCAACGACCTGGTGGTTTGCGGCGCCGAGCCGCTGTTCTTCCTCGACTACTACGCCACCGGCAAACTGAACGTCGACACCGCCGCTCAGGTCGTGACCGGCATCGGCGCTGGCTGCGAACTGTCGGGTTGCTCGCTGGTCGGCGGCGAAACCGCTGAAATGCCAGGCATGTACGAAGGCGAAGACTACGACCTGGCCGGTTTCTGCGTCGGCGTCGTGGAAAAGTCCGAAATCATCGACGGTTCCAAGGTCGCTGCCGGCGATGCCCTGCTCGCCCTGCCGTCCTCTGGCCCGCACTCCAACGGTTACTCACTGATCCGCAAGATCATCGAAGTCTCCGGTGCTGACATCGAGAACACCCAGCTCGACGGCAAACCGCTGACCGATCTGTTGATGGCCCCGACCCGCATCTACGTGAAGCCGCTGCTCAAGCTGATCAAGGAAACCGGCGCTGTCAAAGCCATGGCCCACATCACCGGTGGCGGCCTGCTGGACAACATCCCGCGTGTGCTGCCAAAAGGCGCCCAAGCAGTCGTTGACGTAGCGAGCTGGGCCCGCCCGGCGGTGTTCGACTGGCTGCAAGAGAAAGGCAACGTCGACGAGAACGAAATGCACCGCGTGCTGAACTGCGGCGTGGGCATGGTCATCTGCGTGGCTCAAGAGCACGTGGAAACCGCCCTGAACGTTCTGCGTGAAGCCGGTGAGCAGCCTTGGGTCATCGGTCAGATCTCCACCGCTGCCGAAGGCGCGGCTCAGGTTGAACTGAAGAACCTTAAGGCGCACTGATGTCCGCCACCTGTGATGTCGTGGTGCTGCTCTCCGGCACCGGCAGTAACTTGCAGGCCTTGATCGACAGCACGCGGACCGGCGACAGCCCGGTCCGCATCGCTGCGGTGATTTCCAACCGCGCCGACGCCTACGGCCTGCAACGCGCCCGTGATGCGGGTATCGCCACCCGCTCACTGGATCACAAGGCTTTCGAAGGTCGCGAGGCCTTCGACGCCGCGCTGATCGAACTGATCGACGCCTTCAATCCCAAACTCGTGGTACTGGCCGGCTTCATGCGCATCCTCAGCGCTGGCTTTGTCCGTCATTACCAGGGTCGCCTGCTCAATATCCATCCCTCGCTGCTACCCAAATACAAAGGGTTACACACTCATCAGCGTGCGCTGGAGGCCGGCGACACCGAACACGGCTGCTCCGTGCACTTTGTCACCGAGGAACTCGATGGCGGACCACTGGTCGTACAGGCAGTAATACCGGTAGAGTTGCACGACTCGCCGCAAAGTCTGGCGCAGCGAGTCCACGCTCAGGAACACCTGATCTACCCGATGGCCGTACGCTGGTTTGCCGAAGGCCGGTTATCACTCGGTGAGCAAGGTGCTTTACTGGATGGACAGTTACTCGCCGCCAGCGGCCACTTGATTCGAACCTAGGAGATTTTATGCGTCGCGCCCTGCTCTTCGCTTGCGCTCTGCTCGCCCTGCCATTCGCGCAGGCCGCAGACCTTCAACCCTTCTCCGCCAGCTACACCGCCGACTGGAAGCAGTTGCCCATGAGCGGCACCGCCGAACGCAGCCTGACCAAGGAAGCCAACGGCGTCTGGAAACTCAGCTTCAAGGCGTCAATGATGATCGCCAGCCTGTCCGAAGAAAGCACCCTGACGGTCGACAAGGACACCTTGCTGCCCCAGTCCTACCACTTCGAACGTGGTGGCCTGGGCAAAGCCAAAAAGGCTGACCTGGATTTCGACTGGGCCGCCAAAAAGGTCACCGGCACCGATCGTGGTGACGCAGTCAATATCCCGCTGAACCGCGGCATCTTCGACAAATCCACCTATCAACTGGCACTGCAACATGACGTGGCTGCCGGCAAAAAAAGCATGAGCTATCAGGTTGTCGATGATGGCGAAGTCGATACCTATGACTTCCGCGTGCTGGGCTCGGAAAAAGTCGACACCAAGGCTGGCCAGATCGAGGCGATCAAGGTCGAGCGCGTTCGCGACCCGACCCAAAGCAAGCGCATCACCGTGCTGTGGTTCGCCAAGGATTGGGACTACCTGCTGGTCCGTCTGCAACAGGTCGAAACCGACGGCAAGGAGTACAACATCATGCTCCTGGACGGCACCGTCAACGGCAAGGCTGTCAAGGGCAGCTGATCCGCAACGATACGAAGGAGCCCCGCAATCGCGGGGCTTTTTCATGCCCGGACAAAAAACCGGAACGTGTCACCGCAGGCATGCTCTATACCTTCAAGGTCTTTTTTGATCGAATGACTATTCCTGTCGCTAGCGAGGTTTTCCATGACTGTCACCGTCAACACCGTTTCCGCTGAAGGTCTTCGCCATACCGTACAGATCGATGACCACCAATTGTTTGCCGATGCCCCGGTTTCCGCGGGCGGCGAAGGCTCTGCACCGGAACCACACGATTACTTCGACGCGGCATTGGGCGCATGCAAGGCCCTGACCCTGAAGATGTACGCGAAGAAAAAGGACATACCGCTGACTGGCGTCGGTGTCGAGGTCAAGCGCGATAACAGCGAAGAACAGAAAGGCAAATACGCGCTACACGTGAAGCTGACGCTCAAGGGCGTGCTGACCGATGCACAGCGTGACGAACTGCATCGCGTGGCTGACCGCTGCCCGATCCACAAGCTGATGACCACGTCCGAAGTCAGCATCGAAACCCACCTCTCGGAAGGTGCATTCAGCCAATAGCGGCAAGGGCTGCGCAAGCGGGTTATGCTCGACGGCATTACCCGCTCAGTCTGGAACGCACCATGAACACTCCGCTCGTGATCCGCCCTCGCGCTGAAGATGTCGAAGGCCAGCCGATTCTTCGCCCGTTGCCGTCAGCCAAATGCCGCAGCGTCGGACCTTTCGTTTTTTTCGACCACATGCTCGAAACCGAGTATCCGGCAGGCAAAGGCATGAACATCCGACAGCATCCGCATATCGGCCTGTCGACCCTTACCTACTTGTTCGAGGGGCAGCTTCAGCACAAGGACAGCCTCGGTTCGGATCAAGTGGTTAACGCCGGCGATGTCAGCTGGATGACGGCCGGCAGCGCCATCGCTCACGTTGAACGCACGCCTGAGCCGCTGTGGGATCGGAGCTTCAAGATGCACGGCTTGCAAATCTGGCTGGCCTCGCCCAAGGATCATGAACAAGGTCCAGGGCATTACAGCCATCACCCGGCAGCGACACTCCCGGTCAGTGATAACCTGGGGGTAAAGATCCGCATGATCGCCGGGTCAGGCTTCTGCCTTGAGTCACCGGTACCTGTTCTTTCTCCTACGCTCTACGCGGAATTGAACCTGCAAACGGCGACGACTTTGCTGATTCCAACCGAGCATGAAGAACGAGCGCTGTATGTGTTGAGCGGCGATGTGCACCTGGATGGCGAGCCGGTAGAACCGCATTCGCTAGTGGTCTTGCCGGCCGGGGAAGAGATGACACTGTTCGCCGAGAGCGATTGTCATGCAGTGCTGTTCGGTGGTGCGCCGCTGGATGGACCGCGACGGATCAACTGGAATTTCGTGGCGAGCGATCCGGCGGCCATCGACGAAGCGCGCCGGCGCTGGGCGGCCGGAGATTGGCCGACAGTGCCGGGGGAAGTTGAGCGAATCGAACTGCCAAAAGGACGAAGCGAACCCACTCCGCTGTGATGATCGCTCCCACGCTCTGCGTGGGAATGCAGCCCAGGACGCTCCGCGTCCCATCCAGAGCCGAACGCGGAGCGTCCGTTGAGGCATTCCTTTGCTGCGCGTGGGAACGATCGAATTACTGTCAGCCCTTGAACACTTCATCCAGCAGGTTGTGCATCGAGGTGAACGCCCTGGCGGCGACCTTGGCGTCGTACATCATCATGCCCGGTACGTTGGCATGGGGATCGGTGAACGAATGGAATGCGCCGCCGTAGCTCAGCAGCTGCCAATCCACGCCCGCCGCATTCATTTCATCTTCGAACGCCGGCAGTTGCTCTTTCGGTACCAATGGATCGGACGCGCCGTGCAGCACCAATACCGAGCCCTTGATGTTTTTCGCATCGTTGACGTCCGGGGTATCGAGCGTACCGTGGAACGACACCGCCGCCTTCACCGGAGCACCGGTGCGAGCGAATTCCAGCGCACAGCAACCGCCAAAGCAGAAACCGAACGTGGCCAGCTTCGAGGTATCGACAGCGGCCTCACCCTGGCTTTGCAACTGCTCGAACGCCACTTGCATGCGCTTGCGCAGCAATGGGCGGTCATTCTTCAACGGCGTCATTGCCGCGCCCGCCTCATCGTTGTTCTGCGGACGAACCGATTGCCCGTATAGATCCGCGATCAGCACCACATAACCCTTGGCCGCAACCGACTTGGCGATCTCCTCGGCGCCGGCACCAACACCCATCCAGTTCGGCGCCATCAACAAACCCGGACGCGGGCCTTGGTGGCCGGCATCAAAGGCCAGACGGCTTTCGTAGGCCTGGCCGTCAATCTGATAGGCAACGGAACGTACAGTGATTTGGCTCATTTCTGACTCCTGACTCGTAAACACCAGAATGAAAAAACCCGCCGAAGCGGGTTTTTCTACAACCTGATTAAGCCGACAGCTCAACCAATAGCTTGTTCAGTCGACGTACGTAGGCCGCCGGATCTTTCAAGCTGTCGCCGGCCGCCAGGGCCGCCTGATCGAAGAGGATGTGCGACAGGTCGCCGAAGCGCTCGTCGCTCTGCTCATTGTCGAGCTTCTCGATCAGCGGGTGAGCCGGGTTGAATTCGAAGATCGGCTTCGAATCCGGAACCTTCTGCCCGCTGGCTTCGAGGATCTGGCGCATTTGCAGACCGAGGTCCTGCTCGCCAATGGCCAGGATCGCCGGGGAATCGGTCAGACGATGGGAAACCCGAACTTCGGCTACGGACTCGCCCAGCGCCGTCTTCAGACGCTCAACCAGACCTTCTTTGGACTTGGCGACTTCTTCAGCGGCCTTCTTGTCCTCTTCCGAGTCCAGGTTGCCGAGGTCCAGGTCACCGCGTGCCACGTCGACAAAGCTCTTGCCGTCGAAATCGTTGAGGTAGCTCATCAGCCACTCGTCGATGCGGTCGGTCAGCAGCAGCACTTCGATGCCCTTCTTGCGGAAGACTTCAAGGTGCGGGCTGTTTTTGACTTGTGCGTAGGTTTCGCCAGTCAGGTAGTAAATCTTGTCCTGACCTTCCTTGGCACGCGCCAGGTAATCGGCCAGGCCAACAACCTGCTCGCCATCGTCGCCATGGGTCGATGCGAAACGCAACAGGCCGGCGATCTTTTCCTTGTTGGCGAAATCTTCTGCCGGGCCTTCTTTCATGACCTGGCCGAAGTTCTTCCAGAAGCCCTTGTATTGTTCAGGCTCGTTTTTCGCCAGTTTTTCCAGCATGTCGAGCACGCGCTTGGTCAGCGCCGACTTCATGGAGTCGATGATCGGGTCTTTCTGCAGGATTTCCCGCGACACGTTCAACGACAGGTCGTTGGAGTCGACCACACCTTTGATGAAGCGCAGGTACAGCGGCAGGAACGATTCGGCCTGGTCCATGACGAACACACGCTGTACGTACAACTTCAGGCCTTTCGGCGCTTCACGCTGGTACAGGTCGAACGGAGCACGGGCTGGCACGTACAGCAACGAACTGTATTCCAGCTTGCCTTCGACTTTGTTGTGGCTCCAGCTCAGCGGGTTTTCGAAGTCGTGAGCGATGTGCTTGTAGAACTCCTGGTATTCCTCGTCCTTGATTTCGGTACGCGGACGAGTCCAGAGCGCGCTGGCGCGGTTGACGGTTTCCCATTCAACGGCTGGCTTCTCTTCACCTTCAGCGGCCGCCACTTCTTTGGGCAGCTCGATTGGCAAGGCGATGTGGTCGGAGTACTTCTTGATGATGTTACGCAGACGCCAGCCATCGGCGAATTCGTCTTCGCCCGATTTCAGGTGGAGAACGATGCGGGTGCCGCGCTCGGCTTTGTCGATGGTTGCAACTTCGAAATCGCCTTCGCCCTTGGATGACCAGTGCACGCCTTCGCTGGCGGCGGTGCCGGCACGACGGCTGTACACGTCGACTTTGTCAGCGACGATGAATGCGGAGTAGAAACCGACACCGAATTGACCGATCAGGTGCGAATCTTTCTTCTGGTCGCCGGTCAGGTGCTTCATGAAGTCGGCAGTGCCGGATTTGGCGATGGTGCCCAGATGGGTGATCGCATCTTCACGGCTCATGCCGATACCGTTGTCTTCGAGGGTGACGGTTTTAGCGTCCTTGTCGAAGCTCACACGGATTTTCAGTTCGGCGCCGCCTTCCAGCAGGTCTGGCTTGGACAGCGCTTCGAAACGTAATTTGTCTACAGCGTCAGAGGCGTTCGAGATCAGTTCGCGAAGGAAGATTTCCTTGTTGGAATACAGCGAATGGATCATGAGGTGCAGCAGTTGCTTCACCTCGGTCTGGAAGCCCAGGGTTTCCTTTTGAGTTTCCACACTCATGGTCATCAAACTCCAATCAGATGGCATTGGCCGCGACCTTGAGCGGTCGGCGGCGGGTTGTCATCAGAGTTGGGGGCTCAGTTCAGGATTTCAAGGGCTCCTCGAGTTTGAAATGCGCCCGGGCTGTGGCGATGGGCTCGCCTTCGGTGGTTTGCCAGGCGGTAATCGCCACATTGGCCACCCGCCGCCCCTGACGGCAGACCTGGCACCTGGCCCAGGTATCACGGAATTGCCCGGCGCGCAGGTAATCGAGGGAAAAATCGATAATCTTCGGCACCCCCGGCGATCCGGTGGCAATCAGTAGATGCAGCGCCGCGGACAGTTCCATGAAGCCGGCGATCACGCCGCCATGGATCGCAGGCAATAAAGGGTTACCAATGTTGTCCTTGTTGGCCGGCAGGCGGAACAGCAAGTCATCGCCCACCCGCGAACATTCGACACCGATCAACCCGGCGTAGGGAATCAATTGCAGCAGCGAGCTGTACTCGCCCTTCTCATGGGCCGCCTGCAGTCGTTCTTGAAAATCGCTCATTTCCTGACTCCGGCGATGGCGCCACCAAAACCCTTGGTGCCCTTGATGTTCTTGCCCATGCGCATGAACGTGCCCACGACATGGGCAATTGGTTGTTCAGGATCGTCCTGATAGGCAAAGCCGCGGGCGAAAATCACGTCGGTGGTGACCCGGTAACACTGGGCGAAGCCGTAGACATCTTTATGCGGCTCGGCGGCATGCATGTAATCGATGCGCAGATCGAGGGTCGGACAGACTTCAAACTCGGGCAGCACACAGAGTGTGGACATACCGCATGCGGTGTCCATCAGCGATGTCAGTGCGCCGCCGTGAATGACGCCTGTCTGTGGGTTTCCAACGATTTGCGGACTGTAAGGCAGTACCACCGTAAGCCCCTCGGTACTCGCGCTGTGAACCCGCAAACCGAGTACCTGACAATGTCGAAGCGCCGACAGAAATCGCGTCGCACGCTCAAAAACGGGGTTTTCGGCCATTTGATAAATACTCTTGTTTAACATTCGGACAGTGCAGTAACAGTCCGGGTAAAAGTTCCGTTTTAGAACAAACTTATATATCTGAACAAAGTGAGGAACTTAACCCTGACGGCTGGGCTCTTAAGGCCAGATAGATATTTTCCATAAGGAGAAACACCCCATGCGTAAGACTTTAGCTATTGCCTTGATGTTGACCGCTTCCCTCGGTCTCGCTGCCTGCGATAAAAAATCCGAGGACAAAGCTCAAGATGCAGCCAAACATGCTGAGCAAGCTCAGCAAGACATGAACAAAGCTCAGGATAAAGTGAACGACGCGGCGAAAGAAAACGCCGAAGCCGCCAAAGATCAGGCTGAATCGAACGCAGAAGCTGCTAAAGAAGCAGCGCCTAAAAACTAAACCGGTTTTTAGCGTCGAAAAAGAAAACCCGCCAAGTGCGGGTTTTCTTTTGCCTGATTTTTTTGCAATGTCAGCGCTAAAGCAAAATCGTGCGAAAAGTCGGACTAATCATCAACAACAACGAGCAGATTAATCCCACTAGCCAAACCAGACTGCGCTGCCACGCCAGATCCTTCCAGTAACACACCAAATAGAGAACTCGCGAGATCACGAAGATGATCGCCAACAAGTCGATGAGCCAGCCCGCTGTCTGCGTGGTATGCGCCATCAGCACGCCAACCGCGAACAATATGAACGCCTCAAAACTGTTCTGATGTGCCGCTACCGCACGAGCCCCCAACCCCGTGAGTTGCGCTTGCTGTTGGCGCGGCAAGTGGTTGTCGTAGCCGCCCTGCTCTTTCATGGCCGTGGTCACGGGCATCCGCGCCACATAAATCAGTACGGCACTGATAAACACACACCAGAATGGAATACTCATCAAGCAGCCTCTTTATTCACCTCGGGCATTGGTGCCTCTGTAGGGGTATAGACCATCACGTCGAGAACGTCGGAGTGGAACTCGCGGCGATACAACACGAACACCACACCGGCACTCATCAGCATGAATAACCACGGGCTGACGAACCAGGCGAGCATGGTCATGCCGAAGTAGTAGGAGCGCAGACCGAAGTTGAACTGGTTGGCGGCCATTGAGATGACGCGCGCCGCGCGAGCGGCAAAGGCCTTGCGCTCCTGTTCGGACACATGGCGCTCACCGACCATGGGGGCCGAGCCAACCAGAATGGCTGCGAAGTTGTACTGACGCATGCACCAGCTAAAGGTAAAGAATGCATAGACAAACACCAGCGCCAGACACAGCAACTTGATCTCCGACATGCCCTGGGAGGCCTGTTGCACCATCGGGATATCCGCCAACAGCGAGACCGCTCGCTCCGATGCGCCGAGCACGGTGAGAATACCCGCCAGGATAATCAACGTGCTGGAGGCGAAGAACGAGGCGTTGCGCTCCAGATTGCCGATCACGCTGGCGTCGGCGATGCGGTTGTCGCGCAGCAGCATGCGGCGCATCCAGTCTTCGCGATAGAGGTGCAGAACGCTGGCCAGGCACGCCGTGTCACGGCCCTTCCAGGTGGCATAACGTGTGTAACCGCCCCAGCAGATGACAAACCAGATGGCGGCAAGAATGTGGATCAGGTTGGCGTGAATGAACGACATGCAATTCCCTGTGAGACGGTGGCGACGGTGAAACCTGTAAGAGCGAGGCTTGCCCGCGAAAGCGATAGACCATTCAACCGATACATCGACTGACATACCGCATTCGCAGGCAAGCCTCGCTCCTGCACAGGTAGTGCTTCGACGTTAGCTCAGGGAAAAAGACACTGCCTCAAACCCATAAAAAAATGCCCCGTATCGATTGATACGGGGCATTTCTGTTTCTGCCTGTCAGCCCGCTTGTGACGGGTCGGCAATGCTTACGCCAGCGCTTCTTCGCGCTTGCCCAACAGACGGTCGCAAACCACGGCGACCACCAGGGTCATCACCGACGGCACCAGCCAGGCCAGTCCCTGCTCGCTCAGTGGCAGATGCGCCATTTGACTCGGCATCCAGTCCGCCAGACCAGCACCCTTGAGGGCGTCAATCATGCCGAAGATGAACGACACCAGCATGACCGGGCCGAGGATGCGACCCTGCTCATGCCAGAAATCCTTGCAGAAGCTCAGCGCCACCAGAACGATGCACGGCGGGTAGATCGCGGTAAGCACCGGGATCGAGAACGCAATCAGCTTGGTCAGGCCCAGGTTGGACACCAGCAGCGAGAAGGCGGCAAGAATGATCACCAGCGTCTTGTAGGACAGCGGCACCACACGACTGAAGTACTCGGCGCAGGCACAGGTCAGACCGACCGCCGTCACCAGGCACGCCAGGGAGATCAACACTGCAAGGAAGCCACTGCCCAACGAACCGAACGTGTGCTGCACGTAGGCGTGCAATACCGCCGCGCCATTGGTCGCGCCGGCGGCTACTTCGTGGCTACCCGAACCGAGGCGGAACAGGCTGACGTAAACCAGTGCCAGCCCTACACCGGCAATCAGCCCGGCGATGATCGCGTAACGAGTGATCAGCGCTGGCGATTCGACACCGCGGGAGCGGATCGCGTTGACGATGACGATACCGAATACCAGGGCACCCAAGGTATCCATGGTCAGGTAACCATTGATGAAGCCTTGGGAGAACGGTGCTGCAACGTATTCAGGGGTTGCGTGCCCGATGTCACCGGCTGGCAAGGCGAACGCGGCAATGCCCAGCACGGCCAGGGCGATGATTTTCAGCGGCGCAAGGAAGCGCCCAACAGTGTCGAGCAAACGCCCCGGATACAGCGAGATGAAGAACACCAGCAGAAAGTACACCGAGCTATAGAGGAACAGCGCCAACGGACTCTCACCGGTCAATGGCGCCAGGCCCACTTCGAAAGATACGGTGGCCGTACGCGGCGTCGCGAACAACGGACCGACCGCGAGGTAGCAAGCCGCTGCCAGCAGACCACCGGCGACTTTACCGATCGGGCTGCTCAGCGCGTCCATCGCGCCGCCCACCTTGGCCAGCGCCACAACCGTGATCACCGGCAGGCCGACCGCCGTGACCAGAAAGCCCAGCGCCGCCATCCAGACATGAGGTCCGGACTGCAAGCCGACGATAGGCGGGAAGATGATGTTGCCAGCCCCGACGAACAGGGCAAACGTCATAAAACCAAGTGCCAGGATGTCCTGGCCTTTCAACACTTTCATTAAGGAAATACCACACTACTGAATCGGAATTTAGAGATGGATTTCCCTATGGGTGAGGGAAATGCTGTCAGTCCGTATAAGACCGACCCTTTTAGCGCGTTGCTGCCTTGTGGGCCGCGGACGCAAAAATGGCGCGTAGCCTAACGAATTTGGCTGAAAAACGCACTGATAGAGGGCGAACATTCCGATACGCGACACTTCAATGTCGCGTTTACATATCTAAATTTCACAACCGATCTCTGTGGCGAGGGAGATTGCTCCCGCTCGGCTGCAAAGCAGACGCAAGAGGCAGGCAATAAGGTGGGTCTGGAACAATGATATTTGCAGGTTTAGGGGCCGCTTCGCGGCCCAGCGGGAGCAAGCGCCCTCGCCACAAAAGGCCTGCGAATATCTTTAATCCCGGAAACGACAAAGGCCACCCGAAGGTGGCCTTTGTTTGGTAAAGCGTCAGCTAAGCGCGAGGCTTACTTGACAGCCCAACCAGTCAGCTCGGCCAGGGCCTTGCCGATGTCTGCCAGCGAACGCACGGTTTTAACGCCTGCGTCTTGCAGCGCAGCGAATTTCTCGTCTGCAGTGCCTTTGCCGCCAGAGATGATTGCGCCAGCATGGCCCATGCGCTTGCCCGGAGGAGCAGTCACACCAGCGATGTAGGAAACAACCGGCTTGGTCACGTGTGCCTTGATGTAGGCAGCCGCTTCTTCTTCAGCCGAACCGCCGATCTCACCGATCATCACGATCGCTTCGGTCTTCGGGTCTTCCTGGAACAGCTTCAGGATGTCGATGAAGTTCGAACCCGGGATCGGGTCACCACCGATGCCGACGCAAGTCGACTGACCGAAACCGGCGTCAGTAGTCTGCTTCACAGCTTCGTAGGTCAGGGTGCCGGAACGGGAAACGATACCGACCTTGCCTGGCAAGTGAATGTGACCTGGCATGATGCCGATCTTGCATTCGCCTGGGGTGATCACGCCTGGGCAGTTAGGGCCGATCAGGACTACGCCCAGCTCGTCGCACTTAACTTTAGCGTCCAGCATGTCCAGGGTAGGAATGCCTTCGGTGATGCACACGATCAGCTTGATGCCGCCGAAGGCAGCTTCCAGGATCGAGTCTTTGCAGAAAGGAGCCGGAACGTAGATCACGCTGGCGGTGGCGCCAGTGGCAGCTACAGCGTCTTTCACGGTGTTGAACACTGGCAGACCCAGGTGCTCGGTGCCGCCTTTGCCTGGAGTTACACCACCAACCATCTTGGTGCCGTACTCGATGGCTTGCTGGGTGTGGAAACTACCTTGCGAACCGGTAATACCCTGGCAGATAACTTTGGTGTCTTTATTGATCAGGACGCTCATTATTTGCCCTCCGCAGCTTTGACAACTTGTTGAGCAGCGTCGGTCAGGCTGGTAGCAGCGATGATGTTCAAACCGCTTTCTGCCAGTACTTTAGCGCCCAGCTCAGCGTTGTTGCCTTCAAGGCGAACAACAACCGGGATTTTCACGCCGACTTCTTTCACTGCACCGATGATGCCTTCGGCAATCATGTCGCAACGAACGATGCCGCCGAAGATGTTGACCAGTACTGCAGCGACGTTAGTGTCGGACAGGATGATCTTGAACGCTTCGGTAACGCGTTCTTTGGTAGCACCGCCGCCCACGTCGAGGAAGTTGGCTGGCTTGCCGCCATGCAGGTTGACGATGTCCATGGTACCCATGGCCAGGCCAGCACCGTTGACCATGCAACCGATGTTGCCTTCCAGCGCTACGTAGTTCAGTTCGAACTTGGCAGCGTGCGCTTCGCGCGGATCGTCTTGCGACGGATCGTGGAAAGTCTTCAGCTTAGGCTGACGGTACATGGCGTTGGCGTCGATGTTGATCTTGGCGTCCAGGCAGTGCAGATCGCCGTCAGCCTTGATCACCAGCGGGTTCACTTCCAGCAGGGCCAGGTCGTGATCCTTGAACAGCTTGGCCAGACCTACGAAGATCTTGGCGAACTGAGCAACTTGCTTACCTTCCAGACCCAGCTGGAATGCCAGCTCGCGACCCTGGAATGGCTGAGCGCCAACCAGTGGATCGATAGTGGCTTTCAGAATTTTTTCTGGAGTGTCGTGAGCGATTTTCTCGATATCCACGCCACCTTCGGTGGAAGCCATGAACACGATACGACGGCTCGAACGGTCAACGACAGCGCCCAGGTACAGCTCTTTAGCGATATCAGTGCACGATTCAACCAGGATCTTGGTGACTGGCTGACCATTGGCGTCAGTCTGGTAAGTCACCAGACGCTTGCCCAGCCACTGCTGTGCGAAGGCTTTGGCGTCTTCTTTGCTGCGAACCAGCTTGACGCCGCCCGCTTTACCGCGACCACCGGCGTGGACCTGGGCTTTGACAACCCACTCGCTGCCGCCGATTTTGTCGCAAGCTTCTGCTGCTGCTTCCGGGGTGTCTACCGCGTAACCGGTGGAAACTGGCAGGCCGTACTCAGCGAACAGCTGCTTACCCTGATACTCGTGAAGATTCATGCTTATTACCGTCTTCGTTAGGTACTGCGCATTCGGTGCTGCACTCATTCAAGTGCCGCACCACCTGTGACTGCTGCTTGCATAGCCTTCCGGATACCCGGTGCAGCTATGCAAGACTGCGTCCAGCGGATATTCCGCGGTGAGTCTTGCATGCAAGGCTCACGACGGGCCAAACCGCCGTGGTTTCTTATTATCTCTTAACGCTTCTTGCGGTTGGCGATGTGGATGGCGCCGCCATTCACTGCCAGAGCAGCTTCGTGCAAGGCTTCAGACAGGGTCGGATGGGAGAAAACCATCATGCCCAGGTCTTCAGCGCTGGTGCCGAACTCCATACCGATCGCGCCCTGCTGAACCAGTTCGGCAGCGCTTGGGCCAATCACGTGGACGCCCAGTACGCGGTCTGTCTTGGCATCGGCGATGACCTTGACGAAACCACCGGTATCGTTGGCAGCCATGGCACGGCCGGAGGCTGCGAACGGGAAGGTGCCGACGTTAACTTCAACGCCTTCAGCTTTCAAGGCCTGCTCGGTTTTACCGACCCACGCGATTTCCGGGTGAGTATAAATAACCGAAGGGATCAAATCATAGTTCATCTGGGCCTTGTGGCCCTTGATGCGCTCGACAACCATGATGCCTTCTTCGGACGCCTTGTGCGCCAGCATCATGCCGCGAACCACGTCACCGATGGCGTAAACGCCCGGTACAGTGGTAGCGCAATGATCATCAACGTGCACGAAACCGCGCTCGTCCAGGGTCACGCCGCAGTCGGCAGCCAGCAGATCAGTGGTCACCGGACGGCGACCAACGGCTACGATCAGCTTGTCGAAAGTGATGTTCTGTTCGCCGTTGGCATCGGTGTAGTTCACAACGACTTCGTCGCCGTTGACTTTCGAGCCGGTCACGCGAGCGCCCAGCTTGATGTCCAGGCCCTGTTTGGTCAGGGTTTTCAGCGCTTCCTTGGAAACAGCGGTGTCGGCTGCCATCAGGAAGGTGTCCAGGGCTTCCAGGACAGTCACTTCTGCACCCAGACGCGACCAGACCGAACCCAGTTCCAGACCGATAACGCCGGCGCCGATCACGCCCAGACGCTTAGGTACGGATTGGAATTCCAGGGCGCCGGTGGAGTCGACGATCACATTCTGGTCAACCGGAGCTGGCGGAATGTCGATCGGGCGCGAACCTGGAGCCAGGATCACGTTCTCGGCTTCGATGATTTCTACCGAGCCATCAGGCTTGGTGACTTCGACTTTCTTGCCGGCCAGCAGCTTGCCGTGACCTTCAATGGAAGTCACACCGTTGGCTTTGAACAGGGTCGCAACGCCAGAGGTCAGGCCTTTGACGATGGTGGCCTTGCGGCCGACCATTGCTGGCACGTCCATGGTCACGCCAGCGTGATTGATACCGTGGATCGCGAAGCCTTCTTTGGCTTCCTTGTACTTCCACGAGCTATCCAGCAGGGCCTTGGATGGAATGCAGCCGACGTTCAGGCAGGTACCGCCCAGCGCGAGTTTGCCTTCCTTGTCGGTGTACTTCTCGATGCAGGCAGTGCTGAGGCCGAGTTGGGCGGCCTTGATGGCAGCCACATAGCCGCCAGGGCCAGCGCCGATCACTACTACGTCAAATTTCTGCGACATTCAAAAAATCCTCTTTAGCGAAAAGCTTCAAGCCGCAAGCTGCAAGCCAAGCTGCGGGTTTTCCGACAGCTCGAGCTTGCAGCTCATGGCTGCTTCTATCAGATATCCAGCAACAGACGAGCCGGATCTTCCAGCAGGTTCTTGATGGTCACCAGGAAGGTCACAGCTTCTTTGCCATCGATCAGACGGTGATCGTAGGACAGAGCCAGGTACATCATCGGACGGATAACGACCTGGCCGTTGATGGCCATTGGGCGCTGGATGATGTTGTGCATGCCCAGGATAGCGGCTTGTGGCGGGTTGACGATCGGAGTCGACATCATCGAACCGAAAGTACCACCGTTGGTGATGGTGAAAGTACCACCGGTCATTTCGTCCATCGACAGTTTGCCGTCACGGGCTTTCTTGCCGAAGGTGGCGATGCCGCCTTCGATTTCAGCCAGGCTCATCAGTTCGGCGTTGCGCAGAACCGGTACAACCAGGCCGCGATCGCTGGAAACTGCAACGCCGACGTCAGCGTAGCCGTGGTAAACGATGTCGCCGCCATCGATCGAAGCGTTGACAGCCGGGAAGCGTTTCAGCGCTTCGGTGGCCGCTTTCACGAAGAACGACATGAAGCCCAAACGCACGCCGTTATGGCTCTTCTCAAAGAGATCCTTGTACTTCGAACGCAACGCCATGACCTCGGTCATGTCGACTTCGTTGAAAGTGGTCAGCATCGCCATGTTCGACTGAGCTTCAACCAGACGCTTGGCCACGGTGGCACGAACGCGGGTCATCGGCACGCGCTTCTCGATGCGGTCGCCAGCGGCGAACACAGGAGCAGCAGCCGAAGGAGCAGCAGCCTTGGCAGGCGCGGCAGCCGGAGCGGCTTTCTTGGCAGCAACAGCTGCAACCACGTCTTCCTTGGTCACACGACCGCCTTTGCCAGTACCGGCAACGGAAGCAATGTTGATGCCGTTTTCTTCAGCCAGCTTGCGAGCAGCAGGAGCGGCGACTGGATCGTCTTCGCCTTCGGCAGCTGGAGCAGCGGCTTGTGCGGCGGCCGGAGCAGCAGCGGCAGCCGGGGCAGCAGCAGCGCCGCCCGCCTCGATGGAGCCCAGCACTTCGTCGGACAGAACAGTGTCGCCTTCGTTCTTGACGATAGCGCCCAGCACGCCGTCAGCAGTGGCCAACACTTCCAGCACAACCTTGTCGGTTTCGATGTCGACGATCAGGTCGTCACGCTTTACAGCGTCGCCCGGTTGTTTGTGCCAGGTGGCAACGGTGCCATCGGCAACCGATTCCGGGAAAGTGGGGGCTTTGATTTCGATAGCCATTATCTGTGGGTCCTTAAATTCGGTTTCAGGTGCGCGAAGGCGTTAAACAGTAAAGGCCGCTTGCAGCAATTGTTCCTGCTGCTCGGCGTGCATCGATGCGTAACCGCATGCCGGTGCAGCAGAAGCCTCACGGCCCGCGTACTCAAGTACGAGAGACTTGTTGAGGTTGCTGATGCTGCGACGCATGTGGTGTTGGCTGCAGTACCACGCACCCTGGTTCATCGGCTCTTCCTGACACCAAACGGCATGCTTGGCGTTGGTGTAAGGAGCCAGGACTTCTTTCAAGTCATCCTCAGGGAATGGGTACAGCTGCTCGATACGCACGATGGCGATATCGTCACGGCCTTCGGCACGGCGTTTTTCCAGCAGGTCGTAGTAGACCTTGCCGCTACACAGAACAACGCGCTCGACCTTTTTCGGGTCCAGGGCATCGATTTCCGGGATAACGGTCTGGAACGAACCTTCGGCCAGATCTTCCAGGGTCGAGATGGCCAGTTTGTGGCGCAGCAGCGACTTCGGAGTCAGGACTACCAGCGGCTTGCGCAGCGGGCGGATCACCTGACGGCGCAGCAAGTGGTAGATCTGAGCCGGCGTCGTCGGCATGCACACCTGAATGTTGTGCTCGGCGCACAACTGCAGGTAACGCTCCAGACGAGCCGAGGAGTGCTCCGGCCCCTGACCTTCATAACCGTGTGGCAGCAGCATGGTCAGGCCGCACAGACGGCCCCACTTGTGCTCGCCACTGGTGATGAACTGGTCGATCACGACCTGGGCGCCGTTGGCGAAGTCGCCGAACTGGGCTTCCCAGATAACCAGCGCGTTCGGCGTGGTGGTCGAATAACCGTATTCGAACGCCAGCACCGCTTCTTCGGACAGGAACGAGTCGTACAGGTCGAAGCGTGGCTGACCGTCGTACAGGTTCTGCAGCGGGATGTAGGTGCCCGCGTCTTTTTGGTTGTGCAGCACGGCATGACGGTGCGAGAACGTACCGCGGCCGATGTCCTGGCCGGTCATGCGGATCGGGTGACCTTCGAACGCCAGGGTCGCGTACGCCATGGTTTCGGCGTAACCCCAGTTGATCGGCAGGCCGCCGGCTTGCATCTTCTGACGGTCTTCGTAGATCTTCGCGACCTGGCGCTGAACCACGAAGCCTTCCGGAATTTCCAGCAGCTTGGCGGACAGTTCCTGCAGGGTCTTCAGATCGAAACGAGTGTCGTGACGCGCGGTCCAGGCGTGGCCCAGATACGGACGCCAGTCCACGAACAACTCTTTGTTCGGCTCTTTGACCAGGCTTTTCACTACGTGCAGACCGTTGTCCAGCGCGTTGCGGTATTCGTCGACTTTCGCCTGAACACGCTCTGCGTCAAGTACACCGGCCTGGGTCAGACGATCGGCATACAGCTCACGGGTGGTGCGCTGCTTGGTGATCTGCTGATACATCAGAGGCTGGGTACCGCTTGGCTCGTCGGCCTCGTTGTGGCCGCGACGACGGTAGCAGACCAGATCGATCACCACGTCACGCTTGAACTGCATGCGGTAGTCGATGGCCAGCTGGGTCACGAACAGGACGGCTTCCGGATCATCACCATTCACATGGAGGATCGGCGCCTGGATCATTTTCGCGACGTCGGTGGCGTACTCGGTGGAACGCGAGTCCAGCGGGTTGCTGATGGTGAAACCGACCTGGTTGTTGATCACGATGTGCACGGTACCGCCGGTCTTGAAACCGCGGGTCTGCGACATCTGGAAGGTTTCCATCACCACGCCCTGACCTGCGAAAGCAGCGTCACCGTGGATGGAGATCGGCAGGACTTTTTCACCGGTAGGGTCGTTACGACGATCCTGACGGGCACGAACCGAACCTTCGACCACTGGCGATACGATTTCCAGGTGGGACGGGTTGAAGGCCATGGCCAGGTGCACTTCACCGCCGGTGGTCATCACGTTGGACGAGAAGCCCTGGTGGTATTTAACGTCACCGGAACCGAGCTCGACCTTCTTCTTGCCTTCAAACTCGTCGAACAACTCGCGCGGGTTCTTGCCGAAGGTGTTGACCAGCACGTTCAGACGGCCACGGTGGGCCATGCCAATGACGATTTCCTTGGTGCCGTACGAGCCGGAACGCTGGATCAACTCGTCGAGCATCGGAATCAGGCTCTCGCCGCCTTCCAGACCGAAACGCTTGGTACCCGGGTATTTGGTGCCCAGGTATTTCTCCAGGCCTTCACCGGCGGTCACGCGCTCAAGCAAATGGCTCTTGATGTCGGCGGAGTACGTCGGACGGCCGCGCACGCTTTCCAGACGCTGCTGGAACCACTGGCGCTGCTCGGAATCGGTGATGTGCGTGAATTCAGCGCCGATGGTGCGGCAATATGTCTGCTGCAACGCTTCGTGAATTTCGCGTAGGCTCGCTTCCTCTTTGCCGATGAACAGGTCGCCGGCACGGAAGGTCGTATCAAGATCGGCATTGGTCAAGCCGTAATGATTGATCGACAGGTCTGCAGGTGCAGGACGCTGCCACAGCCCCAGCGGGTCAAGCTGGGCTGCCTGGTGGCCACGCATACGGTAGGCCTGGATCAATCGCAGCACTTCAACTTGCTTCTTCTCGTGCTCACTGCTCACGCTGCCGGCGGAAACCGGTTGGGCGCGGCGCTGGTTCTTTGCCAGCAAGACGAAATGATCGCGAATTGTGGAGTGCGAAACATCGGTGGCAGAGTTGCCGTCAGCTGGCAACTTCTGGAAGTAGGTGCGCCACTCTTCTGGCACAGCGTTAGGGTCGTGCAGGTAGAGCTCGTAGAGCTCTTCCACATAGGCAGCGTTACTACCGGATAGGTAGGCGCTGTTCCACATGCGCTGCATCACGCTTTCTTGCATGCTTGGTCACCCTCGGTTAGGGGAACACCACCGGTGTCGACACCGAGCAAACTTGCAGAAGTCCGAATGCAGCGACCAAAACAAGCCACTAGGATCACACTGATAGTCCGGGTACCAGCCCGGATGCCCCTGCTTGTCTCATTTCTTCAAAATAAGAGCCGCAGCCTTATAAGCTGCTGCTCAGGTTAAAACTACGGCGCCGGTTGAAGCCTGCGCCGCAGCATCTACGGGTACAGCGGTACTACATTTGCAGCAGCTGAATCACACGCCGCTTTGCAGCAACATGTTACGGATGTGACCGATGGCCTTAGTCGGGTTCAGGCCTTTCGGACATACGTTGACGCAGTTCATGATCCCGCGGCAGCGGAATACGCTGAACGGGTCATCCAGCGAAGCCAGTCGCTCGGTAGTCTTGGTATCGCGGCTGTCTGCCAGGAAGCGGTACGCTTGCAGCAGGGCAGCCGGGCCCAGGAACTTGTCCGGGTTCCACCAGAAGGACGGGCAAGAGGTCGAGCAGCAAGCGCACAGGATGCACTCGTACAGACCGTCGAGCTTTTCACGCTCTTCCGGGGACTGCAGACGCTCGATGGCCGGAGCCGGCGTGTCGTTCTGCAGGAATGGCTTAACCTTCTCGTATTGCTTGTAGAAGATGCTCATATCGACGACCAGGTCACGGATAACCGGCAAACCTGGCAGAGGACGAACGATCAACTTGTTACCTTTTACAACAGCAGACAGTGGCGTGACGCAGGCCAGGCCGTTCTTGCCGTTGATGTTCATGCCGTCGGAACCACATACGCCTTCACGGCAAGAGCGACGATAGGAGAAACCTTCGTCCTGCTCTTTGATCAGGGCCAGTACGTCCAGCACCATCAGGTCTTTACCACCGGTATCGACCTGGAATTCCTGCATGAACGGCGCGGCGTCCTGATCAGGGTTGTAACGATAAACGCTGACTTGCAACATGGCGGCCACCCTTAATAAGTCCGAATCTTAGGTTCAAAAGTCGGAACAGTCTTCGGCGAGAAGTTCACAGCACGCTTGGTCACGCGCTTGTCACCCGGGAAGTACAGGGTGTGGCACAGCCAGTTTTCGTCGTCACGATCTTCGAAGTCTTCACGGGCGTGAGCGCCGCGGGACTCTTTACGAACTTCGGCAGCGATGGCGGTAGCTTCAGCCACTTCCAGCAGGTTTTGCAGTTCCAGAGCTTCGATACGCGCGGTGTTGAACGCTTGCGACTTATCGTTGATCTTGACGTTGGCGATGCGCTTGCGCAGATCGGCCAGCTGGGCAATACCCTTCTGCATGTATTCGCCGGTACGGAATACACCGAAGTAGTTCTGCATGCAGTTTTGCAGTTCGCGACGCAGGGTCGCCACGTCTTCGCCCTCGGTACGCTCGTTCAGAGCGGACAGGCGCGCCAGGGCAGCTTCGATGTTGGCGTCGGTGGCGTCGTCGTATTCGATACCGTCGGTCAGCGCCTTTTCCAGGTGCAGGCCGGCAGCGCGACCGAATACCACCAGGTCGAGCAGCGAGTTGCCGCCCAGACGGTTGGCACCGTGAACCGATACGCAAGCCACTTCGCCCACGGCGAACAAGCCAGGGATGATGGCGTCGGCGCCGTCAGCGTCCTGAGTGATCGCCTGGCCATGAATGTTGGTGGCAACGCCGCCCATCATATAGTGGCAGGTCGGAACAACCGGAACCGGAGCAACCACCGGGTCAACGTGTGCGAAAGTCTTCGACAGTTCGCAGATGCCTGGCAGACGGCTGTGCAGCACTTCCTCGCCCAGGTGGTCGAGCTTGAGCATTACGTGGTCGCCATTCGGACCGCAACCATTGCCGGCGATGATTTCTTTAACCATCGAACGGGCAACTACGTCACGACCGGCAAGGTCTTTGGCGTTCGGAGCGTAACGCTCCATGAAACGCTCGCCGTGCTTGTTGATCAGGTAACCACCTTCACCACGGCAACCTTCTGTAACCAGTACACCGGCGCCGGCGATGCCGGTCGGGTGGAACTGCCACATTTCAATGTCTTGTACCGGTACGCCGGCACGCA
Organism: Pseudomonas sp. Sample_22; assembly: GCF_004307635.1. NCBI lineage: Bacteria > Pseudomonadati > Pseudomonadota > Gammaproteobacteria > Pseudomonadales > Pseudomonadaceae > Pseudomonas > Pseudomonas sp. Sample_22. Next base: position 40,248 of record NZ_RCNY01000066.1, on the reverse strand, counting down.
GCGCCATGCCAACGCCGTCACCGGTGTTGATCAGGGCATTGGTGGTCGAAGCGTAGATACGACCTGCACCGCCGGTGGCCAGCACGGTGGCCTTGGCACGGATGTAGGTGGTTTCGCCGGTTTCGATGCAGATGGCGATAACACCGACGAACTCGCCTTGAGCGTTCTTCACCAGGTCAACAGCGTAGTACTCGTTCAGGAACGTGGTACCGGCTTTCAGGTTGCCCTGATAAAGGGTGTGCAGCAGCGCGTGACCGGTACGGTCGGAAGCGGCGCAGGTACGGGCAGCCTGCCCGCCTTTACCGTAATCCTTCGACTGACCGCCGAATGGACGCTGGTAGATACGGCCTTGCTCGGTACGCGAGAACGGCAGACCCATGTGGTCCAGCTCGAAAACGGCAGCCGGGCCTTCCTGACACATGTATTCGATAGCGTCCTGGTCACCGATGTAGTCGGAACCCTTGACGGTATCGTACATGTGCCAGCGCCAGTCATCGTTCGGGTCAGCCGACGCGATGGCGCAGGTGATGCCGCCCTGGGCGGATACAGTGTGCGAACGGGTCGGGAACACCTTGGTGATCACGGCAGTCTTGTGACCACCTTGTGCCAGTTGCAGCGCTGCGCGCATGCCGGCACCGCCACCACCAATAATGATGGCGTCGAAAGAAATCGTTGGAATGTTAGCCATGAATCAGATACCCCAGAGAATCTGCACACCCCAGACGAAGTAAGCGAACATCGCAACGCCGCATACTGCCTGGAAAAGGAAACGTACTGCAGTCGCGGACTTGCCCAGCGCCATCGGCGTCAGGTAGTCGGTCGCGATGGTCCACATGCCGACCCAGGCGTGAGCGCCCAGGGCCACGAGGGCCAGCAGACTGAAGATACGCATCCCGTTGTGGGCGAACAGGCCGTGCCATTGGTCGTAGCCAATGCCCGGGTTCGCAGCGAGGTATCCGATCAGGAAAATGAAATAAGCCGCGAGAACGACCGCAGACACACGTTGCGCCATCCAGTCATAAAGGCCGGAACGCGAAAGGTTCGTAACGCTGGTTACCATATCCAAACTCCTGCCAGAACGATCAACACCACGGAAACGGCGATGATAATTTTCGAGCCCAGGCGGCCGCCTTCCAGCGTCTCACCGATGCCCATATCCATGATCAAGTGGCGCACACCGGCTACCAGGTGATACAGAAGAGCGGACAGGAGGCCCCATGCTACGAACTTGGCCAGCGGGCTGGTCAAGCATGCCTTCACGTCGGCAAAACCTTCCTCGGAACCCAAGGACTTGCCCAATGCATAAAGCATGAAGCCAAGGCCCAGGAAGAGGATGATGCCGGAAACACGGTGAAGAAACGACGTAACGCCGGTGATGGGGAGTTTGATGGTCCTTAGGTCTAGGTTTACAGGTCGTTGGCTTTTCACGGCTTTTTTTTCACACTGAAGAGCCCCTAACAATCAGGGCAAAGTTGTTGGGGAGTGCACTGGTCAGGTAACCACCACCCAGGGATGCGACCCCCAATAAAGCAGGCCCAAAAGCCCTTGGCGGTCGGTGGCCGAGTATAGACAGTTAGGCTACTAATGACAACGCAAAGACCTAACCCAAACAGCGGATTGCGCAACGGGCATAAAAGGCGTAAATGGCAGGCAATTTCGAGAAAAAAGTACGGTTAAAGCCTTCTGGAGCAAGACTTTAGGCAAATTGACATTCGAATTTATCTCACTATAGTGGTGCGGGCCCTGCGTGGGGGGTCTGTCTGATGATTTCAAGCATAAATAGGAGGCCACATGGCTGACAAAAAAGCGCAGTTGATCATCGAGGGCGCAGCCCCCGTCGAGCTGCCCATTTTAACCGGCACCGTTGGTCCCGATGTTATCGATGTTCGGGGCCTGACGGCCACGGGCCGCTTCACCTTTGACCCAGGTTTCATGTCGACCGCCTCTTGCGAGTCGAAGATTACCTATATCGACGGCGACAACGGCATCCTGCTGCACCGCGGCTACCCGATCGAACAGCTGGCTGAAAAGTCGGACTACCTGGAAACCTGCTATCTGCTGCTCAACGGCGAACTGCCGACTGCAGAACAGAAGGCCCAGTTCGTCAGCACCGTGAAGAACCACACCATGGTTCACGAGCAGCTGAAGACCTTCTTCAACGGCTTCCGTCGCGACGCCCACCCGATGGCCGTCATGTGCGGCGTAGTCGGCGCGCTCTCGGCGTTCTACCACGACTCCCTGGACATCAATAACCCGCAGCATCGCGAAATCTCCGCGATCCGCCTGGTTGCCAAGATGCCGACCCTGGCAGCGATGGTTTACAAGTACTCCATGGGCCAACCCATGATGTACCCGCGCAACGACCTGACGTACGCGGAAAACTTCCTGCACATGATGTTCAACACCCCGTGCGAGATCAAACCGATCAGCCCGGTACTCGCCAAGGCCATGGACCGGATCTTCATCCTCCACGCCGACCACGAGCAGAACGCCTCGACGTCCACCGTGCGCCTGGCAGGTTCTTCGGGTGCCAACCCGTTCGCCTGTATCGCCGCCGGTATCGCTGCACTGTGGGGCCCTGCCCACGGTGGTGCCAACGAAGCCGTTCTGACCATGCTCGATGAGATTGGCGACGTCTCGAACATCGACAAGTACATCGCCAAGGCCAAGGACAAGAACGATCCGTTCAAACTGATGGGCTTCGGTCACCGCGTTTACAAAAACCGTGACCCACGCGCCACCGTGATGAAAAAGACCTGCGACGAAGTGTTGAAAGAACTGGGCATCCAGAACGATCCGCAACTCGAACTGGCCATGCGCCTGGAAGAGATCGCCCTGACCGACCCGTACTTCATCGAACGCTCGCTGTACCCGAACGTCGACTTCTACTCGGGGATCATCCTCAAGGCGATCGGCATTCCAACCAGCATGTTCACCGTGATCTTCGCCCTGGCGCGGACCGTTGGCTGGATCTCCCACTGGAAGGAAATGCTCTCCAGCCCGTACAAGATCGGCCGTCCACGCCAGTTGTACACCGGCTACGAGTCGCGTGACATCACCAAGCTGGAAGACCGCAAGTAAGATCTGTCTTGCTGTAGCGAGTTGAGCTGTACCGGAAACGGCCTCTATTTATATAGGGGCCGTTTTTGTTAGAGAGCCTCATCGTTCAAACATCGAGGCGAACTGGTGCCCGCCCCGATTGCAGACGTACACATTTCTCCCGCTAAACCGCAATCCCTGTGGGAGCTGGCTTGCCAGCGATGGCGTCCTGACAACCAACCACCATGCCCCTGCAGGAGCGAGCCTGCTCGCGATTGACGTAAACGCTAACGCGGGTTGCCTGAATGCCTCCGTGTTGCCTGGACGTTTTTCGCGAGCAGGCTCGCTCCTACAGTAAATCGTGCAAATCCCGCAGATTCGGTTCGATAACCGCCCAATAAAAAATGCCCCGGTCTCTCGACCGGGGCATCCTTCATTACTGCGTTACTTATATAAAAGCATCAAGCCTTAGTGTGAAACCGCCCCGCTCGCCCCCAGACCAGTCTGCGAGCGAACGAATTGCGGGAAGAACAGCGCCCGCTCGTTGTCAGCCGCCGCTGACTTGTCGGTGATCGAGAAGAACCAGATGCCGACGAAGGCAATGATCATCGAGAACAGCGCTGGGTACTCATACGGGAAGATCGCCTTCTCGTGATGCAGGATCTGCACCCAGATGGTCGGGCCAAGCACCATCAGGCCAACAGCACTGACCAGACCCAGCCAGCCACCGATCATCGCACCGCGAGTGGTCAGCTTTTTCCAGTACATGGAAAGCAGCAGGACCGGGAAGTTGCAGCTTGCCGCGATGGAGAACGCCAGGCCAACCATGAACGCGATGTTCTGGCTTTCGAACAGGATACCCAGAGCAATCGCCAGCACCGCCAGAGCGATGGTGGTGATTTTCGAGACGCGGATTTCATCCTTCTCGTTGGCCTTGCCTTTCTTGATCACGCTGGCATACAGGTCGTGGGACACCGCCGAAGCACCGGCCAGGGTCAGACCGGCAACCACTGCCAGAATGGTCGCGAACGCTACCGCCGAGATGAAGCCCAGGAAGATACTGCCGCCCACCGCGTTGGCCAGGTGCACCGCCGCCATGTTGTTACCGCCCAACAGTGCGCCAGCCGCATCTTTGAAGGCCGGGTTGGTGCTGACCAGCAGGATCGCGCCGAAGCCGATGATGAAAGTCAGGATATAGAAGTAGCCAATGAAGCCAGTCGCGTACAGCACGCTCTTGCGAGCTTCTTTTGCGTCACTCACGGTGAAGAAGCGCATCAGAATGTGTGGCAGGCCAGCGGTACCGAACATCAGCGCCAGACCCAGCGAGAAGGCCGAAATCGGGTCCTTGACCAGACCGCCCGGGCTCATGATCGCTTCGCCCTTGGCGTGAACCTTGATCGCTTCGGAGAACAATGTGTTGAAGTCAAAGCCTACGTGCTTCATCACCATCAGCGCCATGAACGAGGCACCGGACAGCAACAGCACAGCCTTGATGATCTGCACCCAGGTGGTCGCCAGCATGCCGCCGAACAGCACGTACATGCACATCAGCACACCGACCAGAATCACCGCGACGTGATAGTCCAGACCGAACAACAGCTGAATCAGCTTGCCGGCACCGACCATTTGCGCGATCAGGTAAAACGCTACCACCACCAACGATCCGCAAGCGGACAGCGAGCGGATCTGGGTTTGGCCCAGGCGATAGGACGCCACGTCGGCAAAGGTGTATTTACCCAGGTTACGCAGGCGCTCGGCGATCAGGAACAGAATGATTGGCCAGCCCACCAGGAAGCCGATCGAGTAGATCAGGCCATCGTAGCCGGAAGTGAACACCAGCGCGGAAATACCCAGGAAGGATGCCGCCGACATGTAGTCGCCGGCAATCGCCAGACCGTTCTGAAAACCGGTGATCTTGCCACCCGCCGCATAGTAGTCGGAGGCCGAGTTGTTTTTCTTGGATGCCCAGTAGGTGATGCACAGGGTGGCACCGACGAAGGCGACGAACATCACGATCGCCGACACGTTGAGCGGTTGTTTCTGAACGGCGCCGGTCAGGGCGTCAGCCGCCCAGGCGCCAGGTGCGAACGCTGCGATGCTCAAAAGAGCCATTAGACGCCGGATCATTGCTGAGCCTCCTTGAGAATCGCATTGTTCAGGTCGTCGAACTCGCCGTTGGCGCGTCGTACGTAAATACCCGTCAGGATGAAGGCCGAAATGATCAGACCAACACCGATCGGTATGCCCCAGGTAATCGATGACTCAGGGCTGATTTTTGCCCCCAGCACATGCGGCCCGTAAGCAATCAACAGGATGAATCCGGAGTAAAGCCCTAGCATGATCGCCGATAGAATCCAGGCGAATCGTTCCCTCTTGCTAACCAGCTCCTTGAATCGCGGGCTGTTTTGAATCGAGAGGTAAATGCTGTCGTTCATTGTTTTTATCCTCGCAGCACAGATTAAGTTGGAACGGTATCCACTCTATGCGGCTGCGGGGCAGGTTCCAGACGACCTTAGTCTTAGTACCACATGACAGAATTGCCAAACTTCGGTGCGGCGCACCCCCCGCAAGAGCCAGGCTTGCCGGCGATGGCGATTTTGCAGGTGCCTTCGCCGGCAAGCCTGGCTCCTACAGAAAAGCAAAAGCCGCTTGGCAGTTACGCCAAGCGGCTTTGAGAGGAGCTCAATAGAAACTTCAGCTCACATCATTTGATCCAGTCAGCAACACGCTCCGGGTGTTTGGCTACCCAGTCCTTCGCTGCCGCGTCCGGCTTGGCGCCTTCCTGGATCGCCAGCATGACTTCGCCGATCTCGTCTTTCGAAGCCCACTGGAAGTTCTTCAGGAACTTGGCCACTTCCGGGGCTTTTGTTGCCAGCTCCTTGCTGCCGATGCTGTTCACGGTTTCAGCCGCGCCATACACGCCTTTCGGGTCTTCGAGGAAACGCAATTTCCACTTGGCGAACATCCAGTGCGGTACCCAACCGGTCACGGCAATGGATTCGTTCTTCTTTTCGGCACGGGTCAGTTCGGCAATCATGCCCGCGCCGGAACTGGCCTTGAGCTGGTAACCGGTCAGGTCGTAGTCCTTGATGGCCTGCTCGGTTTTAAGCATCACGCCTGAACCGGCGTCGATGCCGACGATGCGTTTTTTGAAGCTGTCGTCGGTCTTCAGGTCTTCCAGCGACTTGGCCTTGACGTATTCCGGCACGATCAAGCCGATTTTTGCGTCCTTGAAGTTCGGACCGTAGTCGACCACCTGATCCTTGTTCTTGGCCCAGTAATCGCCGTGGGTCACCGGCAACCAGGCCGAGAGCATGGCGTCGAGTTTGCCGGTGGCTACACCCTGCCACATGATCCCGGTCGCGACGGCTTGCAGCTTCACGTCATATCCGAGTTTCTGCTTGATGACTTCAGCAGCTACGTGAGTCGTCGCGACGCTGTCGGACCAGCCGTCAACGTAACCGATGCTCAGGGTCTTGCTCTCGGCATTGGCGAATGTGGAACCCATCGCAAGTACCAGTGCGGCACCTGCACCTAAAAGTCGTCGCATCTTCATCGTTACTTCCCCGAAAGTGCTGCGCTCGACGGGTGCCGAGTCGCGTCAACGTATTGTTCTGGTGCACAGCGCCCCCATCACGCTTCACCGCAAACCCGTTCAATCATCAGCGCGTTTATCAACGAGGGTACTGACGCCTCCGATAATCAACCTGACGCTATAAGCGACCTGCTCTGCCAGCGACCTCAAGGCATCGAGAAACGACATCAGAACGCCATTAATCCTGAGGGCGACAAACGCCCCGGACAATCCGCCCGAACTTTGCATGTCAAAATCATGCGAGCCACCAAGCACAGTACAAATGCAGGTAACATGCGCCGCTTTGCTCCCAGACGGCCTGATCATGCCCGCGACATCTCGCTCTCCTTTTTTTGCTTATCTGTTCGCCTGCCTGCTGGGGCTTTTTGCCCTTTGTGGTTTCTGGTACGGCATTGGTAAACCGGTGACCCTGCCGGATGTCGCCAGCGCCACGCACAAACTGCAATGCGCCTCCTACACCCCGTTCGACAAAGACCAATCGCCGTTCGACGTACCGTTCAACCTGCGCCCGGAGCGCATGGACGCCGACCTCGCGCTGCTGTCCAAAAGCTTCGAATGCATCCGCACCTACTCCATGACCGGGCTCGAAGCCGTTCCCGACCTCGCACGTAAACACGGCTTGAAGCTGATGATCGGCGCCTGGGTCAACAGCAACCCGGTGGATACCGAAAAAGAAGTCGACCTGCTGATTGCGTCGGCCAACGCCAACGCCGACGTGGTGACCGCTGTGATCGTCGGCAACGAAACCCTGCTGCGCAAAGAAGTCACCGGGGCACAACTGGCCCGGCTGATCACCAAGGTCAAAAGCCAGGTCAAGCAACCCGTCACCTATGCCGACGTCTGGGAGTTTTGGCTCAAGCATCCGGAAATCGCGCCGGCCGTGGATTTCCTGACCATCCACTTGTTGCCGTACTGGGAAGACGATCCTTCGAACATCGATGCCGCACTGCAACACGTCGCCGAAGTGCGTCAGGTGTTCGGCAACAAGTTCGCACCCAAGGACGTGATGATTGGCGAAACCGGCTGGCCCAGCGAAGGCCGTCAGCGCGAAACCGCCCTGCCGAGCCGGGTCAACGAAGCGAAATTCATTCGCGGTTTTGTCACCATGGCCGAGCAGCACGGCTGGCACTACAACCTGATCGAAGCCTTCGACCAGCCATGGAAACGCGCCAGTGAAGGCGCCGTGGGTGGCTACTGGGGGCTGTTCGATGCCGATCGGCAGGACAAAGGCGTGCTGGCCGGTCCGGTGTCGAACGTACCGTACTGGTCGCAGTGGCTGGTTGTGGGCGGCCTGATCTTTGTCGGAACGCTTGTGCTGGGCGGCCGCGTCCGCAGCACCCGCGCAGCGCTGGTCCTGCCGTTGTTTGCGGCATTGGCTGCGTGCTCCATCGGCGTGTGGGGCGACCTCGCCCGCGTGACTACCCGTTTCACCAGCGAGTGGTTGTGGGTGGCATTGCTGACTGCGCTGAACCTGTTGGTGCTGGTGCACGCCGCCCTGACGCTGAGTCCTCGTACAGGATGGCGAGCACAGGCGTTCAACGCACTTGAGCGTCGCTCAGGCTGGCTGGTTGCGGTGATCGGCTTTGCAGCGGCGGTGAGCATGCTGGAGCTGGTATTTGACCCGCGCTACCGCAGCTTCCCGAGCGTCGCGTTCATCGTGCCGGCACTGGTGTATCTGTGCCGTCCGGTGAGCGTGCCGCGCCGGGAAATCGCGTTGCTGACCTTCATCATCGGAGCGGGCATTGCGCCGCAGTTGTTCCGGGAAGGTCTGCAGAATCAGCAGGCTTGGGGCTGGGCGTTGGTGAGTGGGTTGATGGTGGCGGCGTTGTGGCGCTGCTTGCGCGTTCGCAAGGTTTAACCCTAATCAAATTTACGGCCCTCATCGCGGGCAAGCCCGCTCCCACAAGGATCGTTGTCGTTCACAATTGCGTGTTCGCCGATGAACCTGTGGGAGCGGGCTTGCCCGCGATGGCTGACGGTCAAGCGCTACGAGGAGCCCTGACCAACCGCAACCCCGCAATCACCACCGCAAACACCGCCAGCGTCGTGTTGTACAAGGCCAGAGCCGGAAAACCCAATGCCAGCGCCAATACCGCCAGCCACCACCCTGCCCGTCCCGGCACGACAAAGCCGATGATGGCAGCGGCCAGTGCGCCATAGCCCAGAATCTTGAAGTGAATCATCAGGCCCAGGTTCGAGCGAACCTGACATTCCCAGCGGCTCGCCTCATCCACGCAGAGGCCGACCCACTGTGCATCTTCCATAAAGCCATAACGCGCGCCATAACTGGCGGCCAGCCATAGAGGCAGCACAATGAGCAGCAGGATCACGGGCAGACGGCGGGACATGAAACACTCCAATCAACGAAAACGGCGGTCAGCTTAATCTCCCGACGGTCTTTCGCAAGCGCTAACAACAGTTAACTGGCCTTTCAATCGCTGCAAAGTGTATCGTCGAGCTACTATTACTCCGAATTAAGCCTGTTTGGTGCCGATGCGTGGCACTTTGGCGCAAATCCAGTGGTCATAGCCTGCGAACTTCATTCGGCACCTTCCTCTAAGGGATCTAGTCATGCTCCGTTCCTTGCGCTTCGCCGCCCTGTTTGGCGGCCTTATCTTGAGTGCGTCCGCACTGGCGGTCGACATCGACGCCGCCAGTTATGGCTATCCCCTGACTAACCCGTTCGAGGCAACCATTGCCACGACGCCACCGGATTTGCGTCCCGAACTGCCGCTTGACGACGACATCAATCAGTCGGATCGCAGCATCACCTTGCGCCCTGAGCGTGCGTTCGAACTGCCGGACAATTTTTGGGCAGTGAAGAAACTCACCTATCGCATCGCCACCCAGGATAAAGCGGCACCGCTGATTTTCCTGATCGCCGGCACGGGCGCGCGCTACGACAGCAGCCTCAACGAATACCTGAAAAAGCTCTACTACAAAGCCGGTTACCACGTGGTGCAATTGTCGTCGCCCACCAGTTTCGACTTCATGAGCGCCGCGTCCCGCTTCGCGACCCCGGGCATCACCAAGGAAGATGCCGAAGACATGTACCGGGTGATGCAATCCGTGCGGGCGCAGAACCCTAACGTACCGGTCACCGATTTCTACCTGACCGGCTACAGCCTCGGCGCACTGGATGCAGCCTTCGTCGCGCACCTGGACGAAACCCGCCGCAGCTTCAATTTCAAGAAGGTGCTGCTGCTCAACCCGCCGGTCAACCTCTACACCTCGATCACCAATCTCGACAAACTGGTACAGACCGAGGTCAAGGGCATCAACAACACCACTACCTTCTATGAACTGGTACTGAACAAGTTGACCCGCTACTTCCAACAAAAGGGCTACATCGACCTCAACGATGCCCTGCTCTACGACTTCCAGCAGTCCAAGCAGCACCTCACCAACGAACAGATGGCCATGCTGATCGGTACCTCGTTCCGCTTCTCGGCGGCCGATATCGCCTTTACCTCGGACCTGATCAACCGCCGCGGCCTGATCACTCCCCCGAAAACACCGATTACAGAAGGCACCAGTCTCACCCCGTACCTCAAGCGTGCATTGCAGTGTGATTTCGACTGCTACATCACTGAACAGGTGATCCCGATGTGGCGTGCGCGCACCGACGGTGGCAGCCTGCTGCAACTGATCGACCAGGTGAGCTTGTACGCACTGAAGGATTACCTGCGCGACAGCCCGAAAATTGCCGTCATGCACAACGCTGACGACGTGATCCTCGGCCCGGGTGACCTCGGGTTCCTGCGCCAGACGTTCGGCGATCGCTTGACCGTTTACCCGCTGGGCGGCCATTGCGGCAACCTTAACTACCGCGTCAACAGCGACGCCATGCTGGAGTTCTTCCGTGGCTAAATATCTCCTGCTTATCGCTGCGTTACTCTGTGCAGGCGTTGCCAATGCCGACAACAGCAAAGCCAATGCTCCAGTCGTTGTCGACAGTGACGGTTTCAAGGAGCCGTTGAGCAAACTCAAATTCAACCCGGGGCTGGATCAGCGTGAGTTCGAACGTTCGACGCTCAGTGCACTGAACGTCTATGACCCGCTCGAAGAATGGAACCGTCGCGTTTACCACTTCAACTACCGGTTCGACCAATGGGTGTTCCTGCCGGTGGTCGATGGCTATCGCTACATCACGCCGAGCTTTTTGCGTACCGGCGTCAGCAACTTCTTCAATAACCTGGGCGACGTGCCAAACCTGTTGAACAGCCTGTTGCAGTTCAAGGGCCAGCGCTCCATGGAGATCACCGGTCGGCTGCTGCTCAACACCACCATTGGTATCGCCGGCCTGTGGGACCCGGCCACCGCCATGGGCCTGCCACGCCAGAGCGAGGACTTCGGCCAGACGCTGGGCTTCTATGGTGTTCCGGGCGGCGCCTACTTCGTACTGCCGATACTTGGCCCGTCGAACCTGCGTGACACTGGCGGCTTGTTGGTCGATTACAGCGCCGAGAACGCAATCAACTTCCTCAACGTTGCCGAAGTCAGCTCCAATCATCCGGAAGTCTGGGTCCTGCGTGGCGTCGACAAGCGCTATCAGACCAGCTTCCGCTATGGCCAGCTGAACTCGCCGTTCGAGTACGAGAAGGTGCGTTACGTGTACACCGAGTCGCGCAAACTGCAGATAGCCGAGTAATTCGGCGGCAACAAAAAAGGCCATTCGATTCCAGTCGAATGGCCTTTTTCATTTTGCGCGGCATACATCGCCAAGATCGCAGCCTGTAGGATCTATCGCAGGCTGCGTTATTTTCAGCCTCTCGCAACTTTCCAGATTTTGCTGATAGCCATCACCCCAAGCAACACCACCGCCCCAGCCACAATTCCCGCGACCGCATTGAGCAACGTTGGCACGATAAACCCGGCACCGCCCGCCGCTGCGCTGACACTTTCGATCCAGTGATGCACCACCGGCACGCCGTGGGTCAGGATGCCGCCACCCACCAGGAACATCGCCGCCGTGCCGATCACCGACAGGCTTTTCATCATGTACGGCGCCGCGCGCAGAATTGCCCCACCAATGCTTCTGGCCACCTGCCCCGGCTTCTGGGTCAGCCACAGGCCCAAGTCGTCGAGCTTGACGATGCCAGCCACCAGCCCGTATACGCCGACAGTCATGACAATGGCGATGCCCGAGAGCACGACGATTTGCTGGGTCAGCGCCGAGTCAGCGACAACGCCAAGGGTAATGGCAATGATTTCTGCGGAAAGGATGAAATCGGTACGAATCGCGCCTTTGATCTTGTCCTTCTCGAACGCCACCAGGTCCACCGCCGGGTCTGCTACCGCCTCGACCAGTTCAGCATGTTCAGCCTGATCTTCGGCTTTGCTGTGCAAGAACTTGTGCGCAAGTTTCTCGAAGCCTTCGAAACACAGATAAGCGCCACCGACCATCAACAATGGCGTGACCAGCCATGGGATGAACGCGCTGATGGCAATTGCCGACGGCACCAGAATCAGCTTGTTGATGAACGAGCCCTTGGCTACCGCCCACACCACCGGAATTTCCCGTTCGGCACGCACACCGCTGACCTGCTGGGCATTGAGCGCCAGATCATCACCCAGCACGCCGGCCGTCTTCTTGGCGGCCATTTTGGTCATCAGGGCCACGTCATCCAGCACCGCAGCAATGTCGTCGATCAGCAACAGCAAACTGCTTCCTGCCATGAATCGGTTTCCTTCTTCAGTAAATGCGGTGCAGCATAGCGTGGCCGAGCGCCGCATGGTGCATTCTTGAGCGCCGCCGAACGCCGGTGCTACCATGCGCAACCGCCAGAACAGGCAAGGAACCCCCTGGTTTATGAGCACCATCCGCGAGCGCAACAAACAACTGATCCTGCGTGCCGCCAGTGAAGAATTTGCCGACAAGGGCTTCGCAGCGACCAAAACCAGCGATATCGCAGCCAAGGCGGGATTGCCCAAGCCCAACGTCTACTACTACTTCAAATCCAAGGAAAACCTCTACCGCGAGGTCCTGGAAAGTATCATCGAACCGATCCTTCAAGCCTCGACGCCATTCAACCCCGACGGCGTGCCCAGCGAAGTGCTGAGCGGCTACATTCGCTCGAAAATCCGCATCTCCCGCGACCTGCCTTTCGCCTCCAAGGTGTTTGCCAGCGAAATCATGCACGGCGCACCGCACCTGAGCACCGACCTGGTGGAACAGCTCAACAGCCAGGCCAAGCACAACATCGAGTGCATCCAGAGCTGGATCGACCGCGGCCAGATCGCCCCGATCGACCCCAACCACCTGATGTTCAGTATCTGGGCTGCGACCCAGACCTACGCCGACTTCGACTGGCAAATCACCGCCATCACCGGCAAGGCCAAGCTCGACGAAGAGGATTACGAAGCGGCTGCGCAGACGATTATTCGGTTGGTGCTCAAAGGCTGCGAGCCGGATTGATAGTCCGTGGTGGCCCATCGCTGGCAAGCCAGCTCCCACAGTTTTTTGTGTTGCACCCAATCTTGTGAACGACACACTTCTCTGTGGGAGCTGGCTTGCCAGCGATGAAGGCGACTCGATATTGACTCAAACCCAGACGGCGTCCCACAGCGGGTAATCACCAATTCTCTCGACCAGACCAGCCCGCAAGGGGTTGGCCACTACATAGCGCGCCATCTTCACCAGATCATCTTCCCGCCTTAACGCACGGTCGTGAAAGCCCTGCTGCCAAAGCGGCCCGTTCCTGTTACTGAAAAAATTCACCTCTCGAGTAACAAGCGACTTTGTCTCGCGCATTAGTCTGCGCAGTGAGGAGTTTTCCAGTTCGACCAGCCAATGAAAATGGTCTGGCATGACCACCCAGGCCAGTGATTTTGCCAATCCCAGATTCTGTGCCCGGCGAAATTGATGAACCACCAATCTGCCCAAAGCGAAGTCAGTAAAAATCGGCTCTCGATCCAGCGTGTTGGTCGTCAGCAAATAGATTCGACTGGGCTCGGCATAGCGACCTGTTCGCAGACGGTTTGATGCGGGGAAATCAGGCATTCCGTTGCCTCTCTCATGATGAACTCATGAAAAGGCTAGACCGGGAAACTCTGAGCGGTAACACACACTTTTAGCTGGATGTGTCTGGCAGATTGCAATCGCTGGCAAGCCAGCTCCCACAGGTCTGATGGTGTCCGCAAAATATGTGAACACCCCAATCCTTGTGGGAGCTGGCTTGCCAGCGATGACGCTGGTTCAGTCGCCAAAGATCAAGCCACAACCCCCGCATCCGCCCTCAACCCCAACGCCTCGATCGCAGTGATCGCACACTGCTCATCCACATCCGACAGATCCCCGCTGATCCCCACCGCCCCCAGCACGTTCCCGTCCTGATTCCGAATCAGCACACCTCCGGGTGCCGGCACCACACTGCCCTGGCCCAGGCTGTTCAACGCGGCGATGAAGGCCGGGCGCTGTTGCGCGTCCAGTGCCAACAGGCGGGAGCCCTTGCCCAGGGCGATGGCGCCCCAGGCTTTGCCGATGGCGACCTGCGGGCGCAGCAGGCTGGCGCCGTCTTCGCGTTGCAGGGTGATCAGGTGTCCGCCAGCGTCCAGCACGGCGATGGTCAAGGGCGCTGCGCAGATTGCACGCCCTGCGGTGATGGCCTCGTTGACCAGGTTGACTGCGACTTTCAAGGTTAAAGCGCTCATGGTGCCGTCCTCATTTTGTTTTTCGGAAAGCCGTGGGACTGCGCCGTTGTGCCGCAGTCCGATGCCACAAATAGAACACAATGAATTATTTTTTTGTATACAATAATTATCGAAAAGCGCCACATGCGACGAAAAGCCACAGTAGAACGGGCTTCCGACGAATGAAACGAGCGCTTGAGAAAATGGATTGACCTGCGCCGTCCGCCGTGAATACACTCTGCGCAAAGCCACTTGTATACAATTACAAAACGTAAAGAGGCACAAAACCATGAGCAAAATGAGAGCAATCGAAGCCGCCGTTCTGGTGATGCGCCGTGAAGGGGTTGATACCGCTTTTGGCATCCCGGGTGCTGCCATCAACCCGCTGTACTCCGCCCTGCAAAAGGTCGGCGGCATCGATCACGTACTCGCTCGCCACGTTGAAGGCGCCTCGCACATGGCCGAGGGTTACACCCGCACCAAGGCCGGCAACATCGGCGTGTGCATCGGTACTTCCGGCCCTGCCGGCACCGACATGGTCACCGGGCTCTACAGCGCCTCGGCCGACTCGATTCCAATCCTCTGCATCACCGGGCAAGCACCCCGCGCCCGTATGCACAAGGAAGACTTCCAGGCTGTCGACATCACCAGCATCGTCAAGCCAGTGACCAAATGGGCAACCACCGTTCTCGAACCGGGCCAGGTGCCCTACGCGTTCCAGAAAGCCTTTTATGAAATGCGCTCCGGCCGCCCTGGTCCTGTGCTGATCGACCTGCCGTTCGACGTGCAGATGGCTGAAATCGAATTCGACATCGACGCTTACCAGCCACTGCCGCTGGCCAAGCCGACCGCCAGTCGCGTCCAGGTCGAGAAGGCTCTGGCCTTGCTGGATCAGGCCGAACGCCCATTGCTGGTAGCCGGTGGCGGGATCATCAATGCCGACGCCAGTGACCTGCTGGTGGAATTCGCCGAGTTGACCGGTATCCCGGTCATCCCGACCCTGATGGGCTGGGGTACGATCCCGGACGATCACCCACTGATGGTCGGCATGGTCGGCCTCCAAACCTCGCACCGTTACGGAAACGCAACGATGCTGAAATCCGACGTAGTCCTGGGCATTGGTAACCGCTGGGCCAACCGTCATACCGGTTCGGTCGATGTCTATACCGAAGGCCGCAAGTTCATTCACGTCGACATCGAAGGCACGCAGATCGGCCGCGTGTTCACCCCGGACCTGGGCATCGTTTCCGACGCTGCCGCCGCGCTGACCGTGTTCATCGAAGTCGCTCGCGAATGGCAAGCCGCCGGCAAACTGAAGAACCGCAGTGCCTGGCTGCAGGATTGCCAGCAGCGCAAGGCCAGCCTGCAACGCAAGACTCACTTCGACAACGTGCCGGTCAAACCGCAGCGCGTTTACGAAGAGATGAACCAGGTGTTCGGCAAAGAAACTTGCTACGTCAGCACCATCGGTCTGTCGCAGATTGCCGGCGCGCAGTTCCTGCACGTCTACAAACCGCGTCACTGGATCAACTGCGGTCAGGCCGGCCCGCTCGGCTGGACCATTCCGGCAGCGCTGGGTGTGGTCAAGGCTGATCCGAACCGTAAAGTCGTGGCCCTGTCGGGGGACTATGACTTCCAGTTCATGATCGAAGAATTGGCAGTGGGCGCGCAGTTCAAGCTGCCGTACATTCATGTTGTGGTAAACAACTCGTACCTGGGTCTGATTCGTCAGGCACAGCGCGGTTTCGACATGGATTACTGCGTGCAGCTGTCCTTCGATAACCTCAACGCGCCGGAACTCAACGGTTACGGTGTCGACCACGTCGCGGTTGCCGAAGGCCTCGGTTGCAAGGCACTGCGTGTGTTCGAACCGGCTCAGATCCAGCCTGCCCTGCGCAAGGCTCAGGAACTGATCGAAGAGTTCAAGGTGCCCGTCATCGTTGAAATTATTCTGGAACGCGTGACCAACATTTCCATGGGCACCGAGATCAACGCCGTCAACGAATTCGAAGACCTGGCGCTGGTCGGCAACGATGCGCCAACGGCGATTTCGTTGCTTGATTAACTGCTGACCGCTCTGAATGATCGTTCCCACGCTCTGCGTGGGAATGCAGCCCGGGACGCTCTGCGTCCCAAAGCGGACGCAGAGCGTCCATTGAGGCATTCCCACGCAGAGCGTGGGAACGAGAACCTAAAACGGGAGACCACCATGCCGCGTTTCGCAGCCAACCTGTCCATGCTGTTCACCGAACAGGATTTCCTTGCCCGTTTCGACGCCGCCGCCAAGGCCGGTTTCAGTGGTGTCGAATACCTGTTCCCGTACGACTTCAGCTCAGCCGAAATCAAGGCCAGGCTCGACGCCAACGGTCTGACCCAAGTGCTGTTCAATCTGCCGGCCGGTGACTGGGCCAAGGGCGAACGCGGTATCGCGTGCCTGCCGGACCGGGTTGAAGAATTCCGCGCCGGAGTCGACCTGGCCATCGCTTACGCGCAAGTGCTGGGCAACTCCCAGGTCAACTGCCTGGCCGGCATTCGTCCGCAAGGCGTGGACGATGCCACTGTAGAGAAGACCTTCGTCGCCAACCTCAAGTACGCCGCCGACAAGCTGCAAGCGGCGGGCATCAAACTGGTGATGGAAGCGATCAACACCCGCGACATCCCGGGCTTCTACCTGAACAACACCGCGCAAGCCCTGTCGATTCGCGAGCAGGTCGGCAGCGCCAACCTGTTCCTGCAATACGACATCTACCACATGCAAATCATGGAAGGCGACCTGGCCCGCACCCTGCAATCGCATCTGGGCGAGATCAACCATGTACAGCTCGCGGACAACCCGGGGCGCAACGAACCAGGCACCGGTGAGATCAACTACCGCTTCCTGTTCGAACACCTGGACCGCATCGGTTACCAGGGTTGGGTCGGCTGCGAATACAAGCCGCTGACCACCACTGAAGCCGGCCTCGGCTGGTTGAAAACCCATAACGCGATCTGAGTTTAAACCGGGCCTCTGTGGCGAGGGAGCTTGCTCCCGCTGGGGTGCGAAGCGCCCCCAACAGCCATTCACTATGGTGATTCGGGCAGAACCGGTTCTCAGGATCTACGACTGCTTCGCAGCCGAGCGGGAGCAAGCTCCCTCGCCACAAAGTGTGTTCGGCACATTATTTGGCTACACAAAAACAAGAGGATTTTTTCATGGCTAAAATCGGATTTATCGGCACCGGCATCATGGGCCACCCAATGGCGGCGAACCTGCAGAAAGCCGGTCACAGCCTGTTCCTGTCGGCACACCACGACGCCGCGCCTGCCGATCTGGTCGCTGCTGGCGCCGTTGCCCTGGCGAACCCGAAAGAAGTCGCCCAGGAAGCTGAATTCATCATCGTCATGGTGCCGGATACCCCGCAGGTCGATGACGTGCTGTTCCGCGCCGACGGCATTGCCGCGGGTATCGGCAAAGGCAAAGTCGTGATCGACATGAGCTCGATCTCGCCGACCGCCACCAAGGCTTTCGCGGCCAAGATCAACGAGAAAGGCGCGCAATACCTCGACGCCCCGGTGTCCGGCGGTGAAGTTGGCGCCAAGGCTGCGACCCTGAGCATCATGGTCGGCGGCGATGCCGATGCCTTCGAACGCGCCTTGCCGCTGTTCCAGGCAATGGGCAAGAACATCACCCTGGTTGGTGGTAACGGCGACGGTCAGACCGCGAAAGTGGCAAACCAGATCATCGTTGCGCTGAACATCCAGGCAGTGGCCGAAGCCCTGCTGTTCGCGGCGAAGAACGGTGCCGACCCAGCCAAGGTGCGTGAAGCATTGATGGGCGGTTTCGCTTCGTCGAAGATCCTCGAAGTGCACGGCGAGCGCATGATCAAGGGCACCTTTGATCCAGGCTTCCGCATCAGCCTGCACCAGAAGGACCTGAACCTGGCCCTGCAAGGTGCCAAGGAACTGAACATCAACCTGCCGAACACCGCCAACGCCCAGCAAGTGTTCAGCACCTGCGCGGCCATCGGTGGCAGTAACTGGGACCACTCGGCGCTGATCAAGGGCCTGGAACACATGGCGAATTTCTCGATTCGCGATAAGAACTAATCCTGCCCCGTCGCTCGTTCCCACGCTCTGCGTGGGAATGCAGCCCGGGACGCTCTGCGTCCCAAAGCGGACGCAGAGCGTCCATTGAGGCATTCCCACGCAGAGCGTGGGAACGATCATCAGCA
The DNA here is from genome assembly GCF_004307635.1 of Pseudomonas sp. Sample_22. Taxonomy (NCBI): domain Bacteria; kingdom Pseudomonadati; phylum Pseudomonadota; class Gammaproteobacteria; order Pseudomonadales; family Pseudomonadaceae; genus Pseudomonas; species Pseudomonas sp. Sample_22. The sequence continues at coordinate 21,771 of NZ_RCNY01000066.1, read as the reverse complement.
TTAACCAAGAACAATAAGATTGGGAGCCCGCCATGTCGGTCGATCCGCAACAACTGCTGCGCGAACTGTTTGCCACAGCCATCGACGCGGCGCATCCGCAGCAAGTCCTCGAAGCTCATTTGCCTGCCGACCGCAGTGGTCGAGTGATCGTCATCGGTGCCGGTAAAGCCGCAGCCGCCATGGCCCAGGTGGTCGAGCGCTGCTGGCAGGGTGAAGTCTCCGGGCTGGTGGTGACCCGTTACGGTCACGGCGCCCCCTGCGAAAAAATCGAAGTGGTCGAAGCCGCACACCCCGTGCCTGACGCGGCCGGTCAAGCCGTGGCCAAGCGCGTATTCGAACTGGTCAGCAACCTGACGGAAACCGACCGGGTGATCTTCCTGCTCTCCGGTGGCGGCTCAGCCCTGTTGGCACTGCCGGCCGAGGGCATCACCCTGGCCGACAAGCAATCGATCAACAAAGCCCTGCTCAAGTCTGGCGCGACCATTGGCGAGATGAACTGCGTGCGCAAGCACCTCTCGGCGATCAAAGGTGGACGGCTGGGCAAAGCCTGCTGGCCGGCCACTGTTTATACCTACGCGATTTCCGATGTGCCGGGCGACCTCGCCACGGTCATCGCCTCCGGCCCTACCGTGGCCGACCCGAGTACGTCCGCCGAAGCGCTGGCGATCCTCAAGCGCTACCACATCGAAGTACCGGCCTCGGTGCGCACCTGGCTGCAAAGTCCGGAGTCGGAAACGGTCAAGCCTGGCGATCCGAGCCTGGCCCGCAGCCATTTCCAGTTGATCGCCCGCCCGCAGCAGTCACTGGAAGCGGCGGCCGTGAAATGCCGTCAGGCCGGCTTCAGCCCGCTGATCCTCGGCGACCTGGAAGGTGAATCCCGAGACGTGGCGAAGGTCCACGCCGGCATCGCCCGGCAAATCGTATTGCACGGCCAACCGCTGGCGGCGCCCTGCGTGATTCTTTCCGGCGGCGAAACCACCGTCACCGTGCGCGGCAACGGCCGTGGCGGACGCAACGCCGAGTTCCTGCTCAGCCTGACCGACAGCCTCAAGGGGCTGCCCGGCGTCTATGCGCTGGCCGGCGATACCGATGGCATCGATGGGTCCGAAGACAACGCCGGCGCCATCATGACCCCCGACAGCTACGCCCGCGCCGCCGCCCTTGGCTTGAGCGCCAGCGACGAGTTGGACAACAACAATGGCTATGGCTACTTCGAGGCGCTCGACGCATTGATCGTCACCGAGCCGACCCGTACCAATGTCAACGACTTCCGCGCCATCCTGATCCTCGAGAGCCCAACATCATGACGCCTGATAAAAAGGTCAAAATCCTCGCCACCCTCGGCCCGGCCATCGACGGTATCGACGACATCCGCGAGTTGGTGCTGGCGGGGGTCAACATCTTCCGCCTGAACTTCAGCCACGGCGATCACGCCGACCATGCCCAGCGCTACCAGTGGATCCGCGAGGTCGAGCGCCAGTTGAATTACCCGCTGGGGATCCTGATGGACCTGCAAGGCCCGAAACTGCGGGTCGGCAAGTTCGCCGAGGGCAAGGTGCAACTGGTGCGCGGCCAGGCCCTGCGCCTGGACCTGGATACCACGCCGGGCGATGAGCGCCGGGTCAACCTGCCACATCCGGAGATCATTGCGGCGCTGGAGCCGGGCATGGACCTGCTGCTGGACGACGGCAAGCTGCGCCTGCGGGTGGTCACCAAGTACGCCGACGCCATCGACACCACGGTGCTCAACGGCGGCGAACTGTCGGATCGCAAAGGGGTGAACGTGCCGCAAGCAGTGCTCGACCTGAGTCCGCTGACCGCCAAGGATCGCCGCGATCTGAGTTTCGGCCTGGAGTTGGGTGTGGACTGGGTGGCGCTGTCGTTCGTACAGCGCCCGGACGACATCCGCGAAGCCCGCACACTGATCGGCGATAAAGCGTTCCTGATGGCCAAGATCGAGAAACCTTCGGCGGTTGAACAACTGCGGGAAATCGCCGAGTTGAGCGACGCAATCATGGTCGCGCGCGGCGACCTGGGCGTGGAAGTCCCGGCGGAAAGCGTGCCGCAGATCCAGAAAAACATCATCAGCACCTGCCGCGAACTCGGTAAACCGGTGGTGGTGGCCACGCAAATGCTGGAGTCGATGCGCTTCTCACCGGCCCCGACCCGCGCCGAGGTTACCGACGTGGCCAACGCCGTAGCCGAAGGTGCGGACGCGGTGATGCTGTCGGCGGAAACGGCGTCTGGCGAATACCCGCTCGAAGCCGTGCAGATGATGAGCAAGATCATCCGCCAAGTGGAAAACGGCCCTGACTATCAGGCACAACTCGACGTCAGCCGCCCGAAAGCCGAGGCCACGGTTTCCGATGCCATCAGTTGCGCGATCCGCCGGATCAGCAACGTATTGCCGGTGGCGGTATTGGTGAATTACAGCGAGTCGGGCACTTCAAGTTTGCGCGCTGCGCGTGAACGGCCGACCGTGCCGATCCTCAACCTGACACCGAACTTGCAAACCGCTCGTCGCCTGACCGTGGCCTGGGGTGTGCACTCGGTAGTCAACGATCGCCTGCGTCAGGTCGATGAAGTCTGCTCAACAGCCCTGGAGATCGCCCAGGCCCAAGGAATGGCGCAGCGCGGCGACACGTTGTTGATCACTGCGGGTGTGCCGTTTGGGCAGCCGGGGTCGACTAACTCCTTGCGCATCGAAACATTGATTTAAAGATCAACGCCTGTGGCGAGGGAGCTCGCTCCCGCTCGGCTGCGCAACAGTCGTCGCTTTGATGACGGGTTCCACAGAGAAACCGCATTGAGCGAGTTTGGGCTGCTTCGCAGCCCTGCGGGAGCGAGTTCCCTCGCCACAAAGTTCGTGCAAGACCTTGGTTTTTCCCACTGCCCTAGACTTCATCATGCCTGCCAATCACTTCAATACCCACTGCCCCGACTGGGCCGAAGCCTTGCTCAACGGCTTCAGCCAGATTTTCCTCCAGCGCAATCCGCTGTGCGGTTTGCTGATTCTTTCAGCCATCCTGTTCACCGCCCCGGCCCTGCTTGGCGGAGCAATGCTTGGCGGCGTCGCCGGTTTGCTCACCGCGCAACGCCGCAACTATGCCAAGGCTGATCGCCAGGCCGGGTTGTTCAGCTACAACGGCGTGCTGCTCGGTCTGCTGCTGAGCCTGTATTTCCCTTGGTCGGCGCTGATGCCGCCGCTGATTCTGGCCGCTGGAGGCCTGAGCGCAATGATCACGCAACAGTGGATCAAGCGCGTGCGACTCAGCCAGTACCTGCCCGCCTACACCACGCCCTTCGTCGTGCTGGGCTGGCTGCTGCTGTGTTTCGCGACACCGTCGACAACAGCGCACTTGATCGAAGTCAGCCCGCTGAACATGCTGGCCGCACCGCTCAAAGGCATTGGCCAGGTGATGTTCTTCGGTCATCCGCTGGCAGGTGCGATGATTGCAGCCGGATTGCTGATCGCTGATCGCCGTGCGTTCTGTTGGGCATTGCTGGCCTCTGTCGCGGGCATGGGCTGGAGCATGTTGAATCATGATTTCTACAATGCGTTGCTCGGCCTCGGTGGATACAACGCCGTACTCGCCGCCCTCGCCCTCAGCTCGCAACGCCAGCACCCGTGGCTGCCGCTGGTCGGCATCGGACTGGCGCTGCTGCTGACACCGATGTTTGCCGCCGCCGGCATGCCGACGCTGACCGCGCCATTCATCCTTGCCTGCTGGCTGGTTGGCAGTGTTGCGCAAATATTTGCCAAGGCCACTGTCCCCCATACGCCTTGCACTCTGGAGGAGAATCAACCTAGGCTGCGCTGATCATCGAGTCAGGCGTTTTCCATGAACAGCAGCAAAAATTGGCGTGAAGACCTTTACGTCATGATTTTCCAGAGCGACACCAAGGCCGGCCGGCGTTTCGACGGCATTCTGCTGTTGATCATCCTCGCCAGCCTGGTGGTCGTGATGCTCGACAGCATCGACAGCATTCACAAAAACTACGCCGATGTACTTGCCTATATCGAGTGGGGTTTTACGGTCATTTTCCTCGGCGAATACATCCTGCGCCTGTACTGCTCACCCAAGCCTTTGCGCTATGCCTTCAGTTTTTACGGGCTGGTGGATCTGCTGGCGATCGTGCCCGGGATCCTCGCGCTGTATTACGCCGATGCGCAGTACCTGCTGATCATCCGGATCATTCGGATGCTGCGGATCTTCCGCGTGCTCAAGCTCAGTCCTTACCTCAAGCAAGCCAACTACTTGATGTCGGCGTTGCGTGGCAGCAAGCAGAAGATCGTGGTGTTTCTGGTCAGTGTCTGCACACTGGTGACGGTGTTCGGCACGCTGATGTACGTGATCGAAGGTCCGGAACATGGCTTTACCAGCATTCCCAAAGGCATCTATTGGGCGATTGTGACCCTGACCACCGTGGGGTTCGGTGACATCGTGCCGAAAACCCCGCTGGGCCAGGTGGTTTCGTCGCTGGTGATGATCACCGGTTACTCGATCATTGCCGTGCCCACCGGGATTTTCACCGCCGAATTGGCCAACGCCATGCGCGGCGAACAGCTGCAACATGATTGCCCGGTGTGCCGGAAAAACAGCCACGAACACGGTGCCGCCTTCTGCTCCCGTTGTGGTAACGCGCTGTTCAAAAAAATGGAATAAGCAAAGTGCTTTTTAATCTTTAAAGGCCTATGCGAGCCCGGCTATAGTCGCTGGCAAATTGCCTCTCATTTTTAATAGAACAAGGAATTCGCAGTGAAAAAACTCTTTGGCGCTTCACTCCTGGCGGCTGGCCTGGCCCTGTCAAGCGTGGCTCAGGCTGCACCGACCCTGCTCAACGTTTCCTACGACGTGATGCGCGATTTCTACAAGGACTACAACACTGCGTTCCAGAAGCACTGGCAAGCCGAGCACAACGAAAACATCACTCTGCAAATGTCGTTCGGCGGTTCCAGCAAACAGGCGCGCTCAGTCATCGATGGTTTGCCGGCTGACGTGATCACCATGAACATGGCCACCGACATCAACGCCCTGGCGGACAACGGCAAACTGGTGCCGGACAACTGGGTCACCCGTCTGCCGAACAACAGTGCACCGTTCACTTCAGCCACGGTGTTCATCGTGCGCAAGGGCAACCCGAAAGCCCTGAAAGACTGGCCGGACTTGCTCAAGGATGGCGTGCAAGTCATCGTGCCGAACCCGAAAACTTCCGGTAACGGTCGCTACACCTACCTGTCGGCGTGGGGCTATGTGCTGAAAAACGGCGGCGACGAAAACAAGGCCAAAGACTTCGTCGGCAAGCTGTTCAAGCAAGCGCCTGTACTGGACACCGGTGGCCGCGCCGCTACGACGACGTTCATGACCAACCAGATCGGCGACGTGCTGGTGACCTTTGAAAACGAAGCGGAAATGATCGCCCGCGAATTCGGCCGCGACCAGTTCGAAGTGATCTACCCAAGCGTCTCCGCTGAAGCCGAGCCACCGGTGTCCGTGGTCGACAAAACCGTCGACAAGAAAGGCACCCGCGCCGCTGCCGAGGAATACCTGAAATACCTGTGGTCGCCGCAAGGCCAGGAAATCGCGGCGGCCAACTACCTGCGTCCGCGCGACCCGGCCGTGCTGGCCAAATACACCGACCGCTTCCCGAAAGTCGACTTCCTGTCGGTGGAAAAGACCTTCGGTGACTGGCGCACCGTGCAGAAAACCCACTTCAATGATGGCGGTGTTTTCGACCAGATTTATGCTCCGTAAACCCTGAGTTCGGGCCCCAAAAAAAGGCGACCTTGGCAGGTCGCCTTTTTGCCTTTGATAGAACGCAAGCCCGTCTCTCATTCCGCAATGGAATGACTACTATCACTGCAATCCCTCTTCCGCCGTTTCGGCCAGGCCCTTACCCTGCGCGCATCCCCTCTGTACTAAGAGACACATTATGAAACCCGCGACCCAGGTGCCTCACGGCACCGCGACAATGACCCGAGGCATGGTGCTGCTGTTCGCCTTCTGTTGCGGCGCCATTGTCGCCAACATCTACTATGCCCAACCGATCATCGGCCTGATTGCTCCAGACATCGGCCTGACCAACACCATGGCCAGCCTGATCGTTTCGCTGACCCAGATCGGCTATGCGTTGGGCCTGTTTTTCCTGGTGCCCTTGGGCGATCTCCTGGAAAATCGCCGGCTGATGATCATCACCACACTGATAGCGATTGCCAGCCTGCTGGGCGCGGCGTTCACCGATCAGCCGAACGTGTTTTTGCTGATTTCGCTGCTGGTGGGGTTCAGTTCGGTGTCGGTGCAGATCCTGATTCCACTGGCCGCGCATCTGGCGCCGGAAGAGTCTCGCGGGCGCGTGGTCGGCGGGATCATGGGTGGTTTGCTGCTGGGGATTTTGCTGGCCCGACCGGTTTCCAGTGTCGTCGCCGACCATTTCGGCTGGCGAGCGATGTTCGTGATCGCGGCGATCTTGATGGCCGCGATCAGCATTGTCCTGGCGGTGACCATTCCCAAGCGCCAGCCTGATCACAGCGCGTCCTACGGCCAACTGCTGGGTTCGTTGTGGACGCTGTTGCGTCGGCAGCCGGTGTTGCGTCAACGAGCGTTTTATCAGGGTTGCATGTTCGCCACGTTCAGCCTGTTCTGGACTGCCGTGCCGCTGGAACTGGCGCGCAACCATGGACTGTCGCAAAGCCAGATCGCGATCTTCGCCCTGGTTGGAGCCATCGGCGCCATCGCCGCGCCCATCGCTGGTCGTCTCGCCGACGCCGGGCATACTCGCATTGCTTCGCTGTTGGCGTTGCTGTTCGCCAGCCTGAGCTTTTTGCCCGCGTTCATCCACCCGATCTACAGCGTCATCGGCCTCGCCGTGACCGGGGTGCTGCTGGATTTCTGCGTACAGATGAACATGGTCCTCGGCCAGCGCGCGGTCTACGCCCTCGATGCAAAAAGCCGCAGTCGCCTGAATGCGTTGTACATGACCAGCATCTTCATCGGCGGCGCATTCGGCTCTTCGGTGGCCAGCCCGGTGTACGAACACGGAGGCTGGTTGTGGATTGTGATTGTCGGCAGTGCGTTTGCGTTGTTGGCGCTGGCGCGGTTTCTGTGTGTTTCGCAGAAAGTCGCGTTGGCGACGGCTTAGTTTCAGAACATCCAGAGCAGGCTCGCGCCCACAAGTCATGGGTGAACACTGAGGGAGCGAGCCTGCTCTCGATTGCCGTGCAGTTGAAAATACTTATTGCCGAACCAGCTTCTCCAGCGCCGCATCCGCCAGAAATGACGAGCGGCTTTTGACATTGTGCTCACGCACATAGCGGTCGATACGCTGGATCACATAGCCGGGCAAGGTGACATTGACCTTCTCGGTTTTGCCCATGTAAGGCGAGATGTCCAGTTCCAGCATGCCCCAGCCCATGTCGGCGAATTCCGGATTGGCACGATGCATCGCCGCCGAAGTCGGCATCGGAATCGTTTCTCCGTCTGCGGCTATTTCCTGCAGCATGATGTGGGCAATTTCAACAGCAGCGTTGTAAGCATCTTCAAAGGTATCCCCGGCCGTGACCGCTCCGGGAATATCGGGGATCTGAATACCGATGGCAGTGTTCTCGTCGCCCCATTCGATACAGATTGGATATTGCATTATGGATCTCCTGTGTAACTGGCTGGCGGGCAAAACAGCCCGGCTCGCCTCCTGATGCTCTTGACCGTTCCCAGGGGTAAAGCCTTTTTCGGATGGGGAACGGGAATCGTGTATGGGTTGAAACGGTGAGTGAAGATGTGATGACTGCCAGTGACCCGATCCAGTGTCCAACCCGCCTCCATCATTTCCTTGATCAATAGCCTGCTCTACACCACCCGCCTCCTTGCTTCGGCCCAATCAAAAGTAACCCTAGAGTTATCTTTACTCAAGCACAAAAACGCCAGACGCGACGCTCGGCTGTTTTACAAAGTGTGTTATCCGACGCTTCTTCCTTTCCGGCAGAAAGCGGCGTGGCCGGTTACGCCAAAGCCTGCCCCGATTACACTCAATGACCAGGGCCTGACCGATAGGCGACTATCGCCAGCAGGTTCGCTTGTGCATTGAATCTCTAAAAGGACTACCGATGGATCGCCTGGGCGCAATGGAAACCTTTGTCTACGTGGTGGAAACCGGGTCGTTTTCCGCAGCGGCCAGACGCCTGAATATCGGTCAGCCCGCCGTGTCGAAAATCATCGCGCAACTCGAATCGCGGCTGGCGGTGCGACTGTTGTTGCGTTCCACCCGGGGCCTGGCGCCCACCGAGGCCGGGCTGGCATTCTTCGAGCGGGCCAAACGCGCCCTCGAAGAAGCCGATGAGGCAGAGGCCGCCGCCCGCGGTGCGGCCCGCGGACTGACTGGCAATCTGCGTGCCTGCACTGCGGTGACGTTCGGCCGAATACATATCGTGCCGTACCTTGGGCCATTTCTTGAGCAGAACCCGGAACTGAACATTGACCTGATGCTCGATGATCGCAACGTCAATCTGGTGGAAGAAGGCGTTGATGTCGCTCTGCGAATGGGCACCTTGAGCGACTCGGGGCTCACCGCGCGCAAGATCGCCGAATGTCGGCGCGTCGTGCTGGGTACACCGGCGTACTTCGAAAAACACCCTGAACCCACTTGTCCATCAGACCTGTGCAATCATCAGGCAATCGTCTACACCCTGGGCGGCAGCGCCAACTGGCTGTTCAAAAGGGCTGGAGAGGAGCAATCGGTGATCATCAATGGCCGCCTGCGCATCAGCGCCGCAGAAGGATTGCGTGCGGCCGTACTGTCCCATCAAGGGCTGACCATGGCGTCGCAGTGGATGTTCGCGCCGGAGCTGGCCAGCGGTGCGGTCCGTGAAGTCATGCACGAATGGACCTTGCCCAATCAGGACCTGTGGGCCGTGTTCCCCACCGGCAGAATGGCCAGCGCCAAGGCGCGGGCGTTTGTGGAATATGTGCAGGGATTGTTGATGACACAGGCCAGTGCCCATCGATGACGGGGCGAAGCTTTTACCGAAATTCAACCGAGGTAGACCCGGCCGCCAGCATCATGCCCATGCGGATTGCTCATCAATGCATTCAAGCAAGCGCGTCACTGTATTTTCCAAGGCTCCGGAATTGTCGAGTATCCGCAAGGTCGGGTCGTTGTCGGCAAGGACACGCTTGTTGAAACGGGCATTGCGCGCCAGTCGCGCATCGATTTCCGCCACGGATTCGCGCCCTCGGGCCAACAAACGTGCACGCAACACGGTTTGGTCCACGGTCAGCAGCACCACGTGCATGTTCGGATAACGCGCGCGAGCGTTCTGCAAGTGCCCGCGCGAGCCGTTGACCAGCACGTCATTGCCAGCGGCCAGCCAATCGTCGATTTCCCGCGGGATGCCATACGAGAGGCCATTGGCATGCCAGCTCAAGGCAAACGCACCCTGTGCTTCCATCTCGGCGAACTGCTGCGTGCTGACGCCCAGCGCCGCTTCACCCAGCGCTTCGGCCGAACGTGTGATCACGCGTCGAACGATGCGGCAGCCACGTTCGGCCAGCCGCGCGCGCGCAGCATCCAACAGGCTGTCCTTGCCCGAACCGGAAGGTCCGATGAGATAGATCAACCTGCCTGACATCAACATACCCTCGGCATTGGTCGTTTATTGGTAAGGCCACTGGCAAACGGTCCTGACCGTGCATTGTTCGACGATGGCGCAACGGTTTCAACGGCCATAAAAAAGGCGACCTCGACGGTCGCCTTTTGCATCATTGCCCGAACTGCCGGCCCAAACCACCCGGCACCCCTTGGATATCCGTTTCCTCCCAAGGCCCTTTCGGACTGATCGAACGGCTCCAGCCATTATCCCAACGGTAATAGGTCCGCTGGCGATAAAAGGTATTGGGCTGATCATCCAGCACATAAACCCCAAGCTTGGGATCCCAGTGACTGTTGCCCCCGGGCGGCGGCGCGAAACTGGCGGAAGTGCGAGGCAACGGTTTGGCTGGCTTGGCCGGCGTCGTCGGTTTGCTCGGCACGGTAGTCGGTGCAGGCTTGGTACTTGGCTGCGACGGCGGAATCCGTGACGGCGCCGGCTGCTCCATCGGAGGCCGTTGAACCGCACAAGCGCTCAGCCCTAAAACAACGCTGAGCAGGGTAATTCGAGCGATGGCGGTCATGTTTGCATTCCTGTTATTTGTCCGGGCTGTCGATGGTCAGTTTTTGCGGCGCTGTCGTGCTGCTGGACAGTGGCTGGCTGCGACCGATCCACTCGCCAGCCGTTGGTTGGCCGGCGCGGGAGATGCGCGCAACCAGTTGGACTTCAGGGAAGTTCGACAGTTTCAACTGCGGCATCATTGCGTCGGCATCGCCCAGTTCGACGGTTGCCGGCAGGTCGGCCACGGTCAGGCGCTTGGCTGCCAATGGCGCGGGTGGGCCGGAAGTGGCGCGGGCGAAGATGAACACGCTGTCACCGGGCTGCACCTTGGCCTTGAGCTCCGGAGCCAGATCGACACTGACCTTGAGCAATGCCGATGCCTTGGCCGCTGGCGCCTTGGCCACCTGACCACCGCTGGCGACCAGTTTCTCGGTGGCGCGGGTAATTCCGCCTTGCAGCGCGATCCGCGATTTATCGTCCGCAGGCAATTGCTCCAGCAGGCGATTCCAGTAATCGACCGCTTGCTGGTAACGCTCGCCTTCGAATGCCGCGATGCCCAACAAACCGAGGCTGGTGACTTCTTTCGGGTCGGCTTTCAACGCTTCGTCAGTCAACGCCTGGATCTTGTCCGACCACTGCTTGCCATCCGCGAAGTACAAGGCCTGCGCCCACTGCCCCAACAATTCAGGCTGACGTCCGGCCAGGTTCACAGTGCGCTCGAAAATTTTCGCTGCATCGGCCGGACGATCCTGAGTCATATACGTACGGCCAAGGAAATACAGCGCCTCAGCAGAGTCTGGCTGTGCCGCGACTGCACGCTCCAGACGCTGGGTCATTTCTTCCATCGACTTCGGTGCCTGGGAGAATTCCCGGGTCAACTCGACTTTGTCGCTGGCACCGAAATGCAGGTACAAAGCCAAGCCCAGCACGGGGACCAGGATCGCCGCCAACAGCGGTGCCGGTTTGCCCAGACGCGAGACACGCGGCGCGGCAACGCCCTCGGTGTCGGCGAGTAATTCACGGGCTGCTTCGGCGCGGCCGGCAGCCATTTGCGCGGCGTCGAGTACGCCCTCTTCCTGCTGAGTCTGCAACTCAGCCACGCGCTCCTGATACAACGCAACGTTCAGGGCGGTACGATCCTCTTCAAGCTGGGCGCGACGACTGCGCAGAATGGGGATCAGCAGAAAACTCAGGGCCACCAGTAGGAGCAGACCTGCAGCGAGCCAGAAATCAATCATTCTTGGTTTTTATCCAACAGTTGATCGAGGCGCTTGCGCTCCTCGGCAGAAAGCGAGTCCGGGGTATCGGCGCGTTGCACACGACGACGGCGGACAATCACCGCGATGATCACCAAACCACCCAGCAGCAGGCCGGCAGGGCCGAACCAGAGCAAGGCGGTCTTGGCGTTGAGGGCGGGTTTGTAACGGACGAAATCACCGTAGCGATCGACCATGAAGTCGATGATCTGCTGGTTGTCCTTGCCCTCGCCAAGCATGCGGAAAATTTCTTTGCGCAAGTCAGCGGCGATCGGTGCGTTGGAATCGGCAATGTCCTGGTTCTGGCACTTGGGGCAACGCAGCTCCTTGGTCAGTTCGCGAAAACGCTCGCGGTCGCCTTCCTTGGCGAACTCGTAGGTGTCGATGGCGGCATGGGCCACACCGGCCATGCTCAGGCCCAGGACAACGGCGGCGATCCAACGCTTCATGGCTTGGCCTCGTCGACCAGCGCCTGATACTTGGCCGCCAGTTTTTCACGCCAGACTTGCTCGTCGATCACGCCGACGAACTTGTCGCGGATGATGCCCTTGGCGTCGATGAAGAAGGTTTCCGGAGCGCCGTAAACACCGAGGTTCAGGCCCAGGGTGCCGGCATCGTCGCGGATGTCCAGTTGATACGGGTTGTGGAATTCCGCCAGCCACTTCAAGGCATCGGCGTTGACGTCCTTGTAGTTGATGCCATAGATCACCACGCCCTTCTCGGCCAGTTTGTTCAACACCGGGTGCTCGACCCGGCAGGAAATGCACCAGGTGCCCCAGACGTTGACCAGCGCCGGCTTGCCCAGAATGTCGGCGCGGGTCAGGGTTTTATCGCCCTGCACCGCTGGCAGGGAAAACTCCGGGAACGGCTTGCCGATCATGGCCGAAGGCAGCTCGGCCGGGTCCAGGTACAGACCGCGATAGAGGAACACCGCCACCAGCAGAAAAATCGCCAGCGGCAACAACATTAACCAACGCTTCATGCAGTGGCTCCCGACATGCCCAGTGCTTCACGCACGCGGCTTTTGACCTTGACGCGATAACGCCGATCCAGCGCCGCCAGCAACCCGCCCAGGCCCGTGAGCAAGCCACCGAACCAGATCCAGCGCACGAACGGTTTGACGTGCACGCGCACCGCCCAGGCGCCATCGCCCAGCGGCTCGCCCAGTGCGACGTAAAGGTCACGGGTGAAACCGGCGTCGATCCCGGCTTCGGTCATTACCGAGTTCTGCACGGTGTAGAGGCGTTTTTCCGGATGCAGCACGCTGATTTCCTTGCCATCGCGGATCACCCGTACGGTGCCCTTGTCGGACGTGAAGTTCGGACCTTCAAAGTGCTTGGCGCCTTCGAACACGAACTGGTAACCGCCCAGGTCCATCGATTCACCCGGCGCCAGGCGCAGGTCGCGTTCAGCACTGTTCTGGCTCGACAACACCACACCCAGCGCACACACGGCAATCCCCAGGTGCGCCACCTGCATGCCCCAATAGCTGCGGGTCAGGGTTGGCAGGCCTTTGATCAGGCCTTTGTGGCGCGTCTTGTCGAAGATGTCACGCACGCCGGCCAGCAACACCCAGGCGGCGAGCATGAAGGTCGCCAGCACTGCCCAATTGAAATCACCGTAGGCAACGCCGGCCACCACCGCCAGCGCGGCACTGCCGAGCAGCACCGGGGTCAGCATGCTGACCAGCCATTTCACCGGGGTGTCTTTCCAGCGCACGATCACGCCGACCGCCATCACCAGCATCAGCAACGCCATCAATGGAATGAACAGCGCGTTGAAGTACGGCGGGCCGACCGACAGCTTGGCGCCAGTCATGGCATCGAGAATCAACGGGTACAGCGTGCCGAGCAGGATCATCGACGCCGCCACCACCAGCACCAGGTTGTTACCCAGCAGCAAGGTTTCCCGGGACCACAGGTTGAAACCGACCTGACTCTTGACCACCGGTGCGCGCAAGGCGAACAGGGTCAGCGAACCGCCGACCACAAACAGCAGGAAGATCAGGATGAACACGCCGCGTTCCGGGTCGGAGGCGAAGGCGTGAACCGAGGTCAACACACCGGAACGCACGAGGAAAGTGCCCAACAGGCTCAACGAAAACGCAGCAATCGCCAGCAGCACGGTCCAGCTCTTGAACACGCCGCGTTTCTCGGTGACCGCCAGCGAGTGAATCAGCGCCGTGCCCACTAGCCAGGGCATGAACGAGGCGTTTTCCACCGGATCCCAGAACCACCAGCCGCCCCAGCCGAGTTCGTAGTAAGCCCACCACGAACCGAGGGTGATGCCGATGCCGAGGAAAGCCCAGGCGACAATGGTCCACGGACGCGACCAACGCGCCCACGCCGCGTCGAGTCGCCCGCCCATCAACGCGGCGATGGCGAAAGCGAAGGCCACGGAGAAACCGACATAGCCCATGTACAGCATCGGCGGGTGCACGATCAGGCCGATGTCTTGCAGCAACGGGTTAAGGTCGGCGCCATCGCCGGGCACTTGCGGCAGGATGCGCTTGAACGGGTTCGACGTGAGAATCAGGAACAGCAGGAAACCGGTGCTGATCATGCCCATCACCGCCAGGACGCGGGCCAGCATGACTTGCGGCAACTGCCGGGAGAACACTGAGACGGCGAAGGTCCAGCCGCCGAGGATCAAGGCCCACAACAGCAATGAACCTTCGTGGGCGCCCCACACCGCGCTGAACTTGTAATACCACGGCAACGCACTGTTGGAGTTATTGGCCACATAAGCCACGGAGAAGTCGTCGACCATGAAGGCGTAGGTCAGGCAACCGAAGGCGAACAGCAAGAACGCGAACTGCCCCCACGCGGCTGGCTGGGCCAGGCTCATCCAGAAACGGTCACCGCGCCAGGCACCGATCAACGGCACCACGGCTTGAACCAGAGCGAAACACAGGGCCAGGATCATGGCCAAATGACCAAGCTCGGGAATGAAGATGCCGGATGTCATGGATCAACCCTCCTTCGCGGGCGTTGGAGCCGATTGACCGCTGTCTTTCAACGCCTTGGTCACTTCCGGCGGCATGTACTTTTCATCGTGCTTGGCCAGCACTTCATCGGCCACCACTACGCCATCGGCATTGAGTTTGCCCAGGGCAACGATGCCCTGCCCTTCGCGGAACAGGTCCGGGAGGATGCCGCGATAAGCGATGGTCACGGATTTGTTGAAGTCGGTGACGACGAACTTTACATCCAGCGAGTCGCCGGAACGCTGCAAGGAACCGGCCTCGACCATGCCGCCCGCGCGGATGCGCGTGTCTTGGGGGGCTTCGCCGTTGGCGATCTGGGTCGGTGTGTAAAACAGATTGATGTTCTGCTGCAGGGCACTCAGGGCCAGGCCGACGGCAGCGCCGACGCCGACCAGAATCGCCAGAATGATGATCAGACGCTTTTTACGCAGGGGATTCACTTGCCGTTCTCCCGGCGCAGACGACGCGCCTCTTGTTGCAGATACCGCTTGCGGGCCAGGATCGGCGCCGCCACGTTGAGGGCCAGCACTGCCAGGCAAATGCCATAGGCCGACCAGACATACAGGCCGTGATGGCCCATGGCGAGGAAATCGCCGAATGACGCAAAACTCATCGAGCGACCTCCAGGCTGCTTTGCACTTCGGCTTTCACCCAACTGGCCCGTGCTTCGCGCTTGAGCACTTCAAGGCGCATGCGCAGTAGCAATACCGCGCCGAAGAAGCAGTAGAAACCCAGCGCCGTCAGCAGCAATGGCAGCCACATCTCGGCGGGCATCGCCGGTTTTTCGGTGAGGGTGAAAGTCGCGCCCTGGTGCAGGGTGTTCCACCACTCCACCGAGTATTTGATGATCGGGATATTGATCACGCCGACAATCGCCAGCACCGCGCAGGCCTTGGCCGCACTGTCACGATTGCTGATGGCGTTGCCCAGCGCAATGAGACCGAAGTACAGGAAAAGCAGGATCAGCATCGACGTAAGTCGTGCATCCCAGACCCACCACGAGCCCCAGGTCGGTTTGCCCCAGATCGCCCCGGTGACCAGCGCCACGGCAGTCATCCAGGCACCGATGGGCGCTGCGCATTGCAGGGCGACGTCGGCCAGTTTCATCTTCCACACCAGCCCGACGACGCCGCACACCGCCAGCATCACGTAGATGGACTGCGCCAGCATGGCGGCCGGAACGTGGATATAAATGATGCGGAAGCTGTTGCCCTGCTGGTAGTCCGGCGGGGCGAACGCCAGGCCCCAGACCACGCCAACGCCGATCAGCAGCAACGCCGCGACACTCAGCCATGGCAGCATTTTGCCGCTGATGCCGTAAAACCATTTGGGCGAGCCGAGCTTGTGAAACCACGTCCAGTTCATAGTGTTTCCGTCACGGTTGCTCTTTACTGTGAAGAGCCAGGGCCTGTCTTTCTTCAAAAGAAGTGATCAAAAAATGACCAGGCCTCGTTATTATTCGCCGACGCTGATCTTCAGGCCAGCAGCTATTGCAAAAGGTGTCAGGGTTATCGCCAGGGCGGTCAGGCTACCCAGCCACAGCAGATAACCGGTCGCCGGCATGCCTTGCAAGGCGGCCTGCAAGGCGCCACTGCCAAGGATCAACACCGGGATGTACAACGGCAGAATCAGCAACGCCAGCAACAGGCCGCCGCGCTTCAAACCCACCGTCAGCGCTGCGCCCACCGCTCCGAGCAGGCTCAGCACCGGTGTACCGAGCAACAACGAAAGCAGCAACACCGGCAGACAGGCGGCAGGCAAACCGAGCATCAACGCCAGCAAGGGTGCGAGCAAAACCAGTGCCAGGCCGGAAAACGCCCAGTGTGCCAGCACCTTGGCCAAAACCAGAAGAGCCAGGGGGTGCGGCGAAAGGACCCACTGTTCTAGGGATCCGTCTTCGAAATCACTGCGGAAAAGCCCGTCCAGCGAGAGCAGGACCGATAAAAGCGCGGCCACCCAGACCAACCCCGGAGACAAGGTTTGCAACAATTGAGACTCGGGACCGACCGCCAACGGGAACAGCGAAACCACAATCGCGAAGAACACCAACGGGTTGGCCAGTTCAGCAGGACGGCGGAACAATAGACGGGCCTCACGGGCCACCAACAGGCCGAAAACACTCATACGGCCCATTTCCCCAGATCGATATCGCGGTAACCGGCCGGCATGCGGCTCAGCGTATGGTGAGTGGTCAACACCACCATCCCACCGCGTTCGCAGTGCGCAGCCAGGTGCTCTTCGAGTTGCGCCACGCCTTGCTTGTCGAGGGCCGTGAATGGTTCGTCGAGAATCCACAGCGGCGGGCTCTCCAGATACAAACGCGCCAAGGCAACGCGGCGTTGCTGGCCGGCGGACAATGTGTGACAAGGCACATCTTCGAAACCGCGCAGCCCTCCTGCGGCCAAAGCGTCCCGGATCGCTTCATGGGAAGCGGGTTGATGCAGGGCACAGAGCCAACTCAGGTTCTCTTCCGGCGTCAGCAAGTCCTTGATCCCGGCGGCATGGCCGATCCACAACAGATTGCGCGCCAGCTCGGTGCGTTGCTCGTTCAACGGCTGGCCGTTGAGCAGAACCTCACCGGCCGTCGGCTGCATCAGGCCTGATAACAGACGCAACAGACTCGTCTTGCCGCTGCCGTTGGGGCCGCTGATCTGTACCATTTCGCCACTGGCCAGTCGCAAATCGAGATTTTCGAAGAGCAGCCGAAGGTCTCGCTCACAGGCAAGGGCAACGGTTTGCAGGACAGGACTGGTCAAGGGTTCACGGGCCTTATACGGTTCAAGTCGGCTCTGGCGCGGCCGTTAAAGAGATGCAGGATAAAGGTAATGGCGGCCCGAACTAACGAGCTGGATCAAATAATTGCAATGTTTCCGGCACTCTGTATACAACTGCGCGGCATTATACATGCCAGCTCCTACTCTAAAGAGTGCATTTTCCCAAGGTTGTGACCGCGTATGACAGGCGAAATGAACATCCTCCCGCTACCGCAGATCACCCCGACATCTGCGCGCCCACAGGTAGTAAGCGGCGAGTTGCTCAAGCTGCTGACGCCCATCGAAGGTCTGATCACGGCGGGCCAGACCGCCAAGGCTGAAGTGCTGTCGCTCAAGCAGGCGGACCAGACGTTTCAACTGTTGCTCAAGGTCACCCTCGAAAGCGGCCGCCAGACCACGGTCCAGGCCACCAGTAATCAACCGCTGGCCCAGGGCACCAGCGTGGCTGTCACCCAGCCGTCGGCGGGCAATCTGGCGATCACCGTTCAACAAGCCATTGCTTCCAGTGTCGCCACGCTCACCCGCATCGACACCGCGCAACTGCCAGTCGGTACGCTGTTGCAGGGCAAAGTGCTGACCTCCCAGGTGTTGCCTCAAGTGCCCGGCCAACCGACGGTGTTTCGCTCAATGGTCAGCCTGCTCAACACCGCATTGAGCGGCAGCACCCTGAGTGTCGACAGCCCGCAACCCTTGCGCATCGGCACCTTGCTCAGCGCGCAGGTGCAGGACACGCATACGCTGAAATTCGTACCGCTGAGCAGCCGTCAGGAACAGTTGGCGGTAACCCAGCAACTGGTCAGCCAGACCAGCCGTCAGGGTTCTCTGGATGGCTTGCTAAAGCTCCTGCAAAACCTGCCGCCCTCGAACCAGACCTCCGGTGACGTGCGTGCTGCGGTAGACAAGCTGCTGGCCGGCCTGCCGGACGTTCACCAACTGAGTACACCAAAAGGCCTTGCGCTGGCGCTCGCCGGTAGCGGTGCGTTCCTCGAATCGAAACTGCTGACCGGCCAGAACCCGGCACTGGCACCCGACATGAAAGGCGACTTGCTCAAGCTGATCGCGCAACTGACGCCGGGGCTGCCGGCCAGTACCAATCTCGGTGCAATCATCGCCGCCAACACCCTGGCCCAGGCGATGCCGAGTTTCGTGCGCAACGCGCTGGGCATGCTCGGCCAGGTCAGTGCCAAGCCGTCGCCCACCAGTTTTCCACTGCCCGAACGGATGTTGCAGAGCGCGGACGGCGAAGACGATCTCGAACACCTGCTGCGCCTCGCCGCGGCAGCGGTTTCACGCCTGCAAAGCCATCAGTTATCGAGCCTGGAGCAAACCGGAGTGACCAACGACGGACGACTGATGAGCACCTGGCAGCTGGAAGTGCCGATGCGCAATCTGCAGGACATCGTGCCCTTGCAGATCAAGTTCCAGCGCGAAGACGCACCGGATAGCGAACAACCCCAGGAACGCCGCGACGAACGCGAGCCGAAACAACAACTGTGGCGGGTCGATCTGGCCTTCGACATGGAGCCGCTGGGGCCGATTCAGGTCCAGGCGCAGTTGATCAAGGGCAGCCTGTCCAGCCAGCTGTGGGCCGAACGGCCATACACCGCCAGCCTGATCGAAAGCAATCTGGCGACATTGCGCGCGCGCATGCTCGATTGCGGCCTGAACGTCGGCGATCTCGATTGCCACCACGGCAAACCGCCCCAAGGCCCACAAACCCGCCTCGAACAACGCTGGGTCGACGAAAACGCATGAACAATCCCAACGCCCCACGCCAGGCCATCGCCCTCAAATACGACGGCAGCCACGCCCCTACCCTCACAGCCAAGGGTGACGAAGAACTGGCGGAAGAAATCCTGCGGATCGCCCGCGACTATGAAGTGCCGATCTACGAAAACGCCGAACTGGTGAGACTGCTGGCGCGGATGGAGCTCGGCGACAGTATTCCGGAGGCGTTGTATCGCACGATTGCCGAGATCATCGCCTTTGCCTGGAATCTCAAAGGCAAGTTTCCGGCGGGGCAGGATCCGGATGCGGTCATGGTCGAGAAAGACATTACCGAACGCGGGGAGGACTACTAAGAATTCAAGGACGCCATCGCCAGCAGGCTGGCTCCTACAGTGATCCGTGGCGGCAGAGGATTTTGTGAACGACACCGAACGACTGTAGGAGCGAGCCTGCTCGCGATGGACTCAAGTGCGCCGCGTTTATTCAGAATGCCAATTCGCGGGCAGCCAGTGCCGGGCCATGATCAATTAAATCTCCCGGTGGGATTTGGCAGGGGCAGGCCGGTGGCAGGATCGAGGCCTTTCTCTGTGCAGAGTTTCTCGATCAGCTCTGCGGAGGGAATGACGGGGACCGCCGAGTCACGCTCTCGTTTCCATTGGAAGGTGCCGTCCCATTCGGGCAGGGTTGCAGGTGGGAGTGGGACGATGTCGTCCAGGTCGGGGATTTTTGCCCCTAAATGTTCATGACGTCGCAGAAACAAGTTAATTTTTCTGTATCGTTCGACGCGTTCAGCATCCCGCTCAAGTGCCAGATAATAAAGCTCATCGGACGCTGGCGGGCCCTCGAATGCGTTAGCCATTCGACTGGCACTATTGGCATCGCCGTTACGAATTGCTGTCTGATAACCTTGCAGCGACTGTTGGTAATGTCCAGTAACTTTCGAATAACTCGAATAATTTCTTCCTGCTAATTTATGGCCTTGCTCCATAGCACATTTGTACATCGCCAGCATGATTTCGGCTGCATTAGGTACATAGGACAGAAGTCTGCCTACATAATATTGAGCATCCGGGTTCCCCAAGTCGGCTGCTCGACGAAAGTATGCTCTGGACGCAGCAACATCTTGTTTGACGCCATACCCTAACTCCAGGTAGTGCGCCATGTCGTAATAAGCTCCGGGAATGCCTTTGTCCACATAGTACTCAGCTAAATCAATGGTCTCTTTGCTTGGGTCAGGAGAGTGGGCCTGTCCGGTTGACAGCAGATACTGCAGATTAGTGGCGGCTTTGTAATGATCATGTGCAGCTGCGATACGATAATAGCGGGCGATCTCGTTGTAATCCTTCTGCCCTTTACGTTTTTCCAGGTAAAGACCATACCGATAGAGAATGTCCGCGTCCTGGTCCAATACCGGTAACGAATCGCTTTCGTGAACGCACTTGAATTCCAGACTACTGTAAGCGAAGTCCACCGACGCAGATTCAGGCATTGGCTCGTCTTTTTCTGAGCAGGCCGTGATCAGCAAGTAGCTGACAAACGCCAGTAACAGCCTACCCACCCCCACCCGATTACTTATCAAATTTCGCCGCATGACATCACGTTTCACTGAGTACCTTCGCTATCATCCATTCACTTCCCAAACTGCCCACTTACAAATCCACACGGTAATGCTCAGGTGGCCTCGCTGAGTTTTGGCAGTGGCAGACCAGTGGCAGGATCGAGACCTTTTTCTGCGCTGAGTTTCTCGATCAGTTCTGCGGAAGGAATGACGGGCACCGCCGAGTCACGCTCTCGTTTCCATTGGAAGGTGCCGTCCCACTCTGGAACGGTTGCAGGAGGGAGTGGGACTATGTCGTCTAGATCGGGGATTTTTGCGCCGAGGTGTTCGTGGCGACTCAAAAAAAACATAATTTTACCGTATCGATCGACGCGTTCGTCATCTTGTTCTAATGCCATATAGTAAAGTTCATCAGATGGCGGTGGTCCTTTAAAAGCATTTTCAAGACTATGTGCGCTAGTAGTGTCACCATTTCGGATAGCTGTTTGATAACCGTGGAGAGCTTCTTGGTATAACCCTGAACCTTGCGCGTAAACTGCGTATCGTCCACCGGCCGCACGATTACCCTGCTCCATGGAGCACTTATACATCTCCAACATGATTTCGGCTGCATTAGGTACGTAGGACAGAAGCCTGCCTACATAATACTGAGCATCCGGGTTTCCCAAGTCGGCCGCACGCCGAAAATAGGCTCTTGAGACTGCAATATCCTGTTTGACGCCATAACCCAACTCAAGGTAATGCGCCATGTCGTAGTAAGCCCCCGGAATACCCTGAGCAATATAATACTCGGCCAGATCGATGACCTCTCTAGCCGCATCAGGAGAATCGGCCTGTCCGGTTGACAGCAAATTTTGAAGATTGGTCGCAGCCTTGTAATGATCCTGTGTAGCTGCGAGACGGTAATAGCGAGCGATCTCGTTGTAATCCTTCTGTCCTTTACGTTTTTCCAGGTAAAGGCCGTACCGATAGAGGATGTCCGCATCCTCGTTCAATTTCGGCAAGGAATCGCGCTCATATACACATTTAAACTCCAACTTACTGTAGGCAAAGTCTATTTGCGAAGCGTCCAACATACTTTCCTCCTCTTTTGAACACGCCAACATAAAAACACAAACAAACAAGATAAAAATCACTCCCCTCATACTTAGTCCCAATTCTTCCTTTCGGAACTCTCTTGCAAAAATTCAATCAATGATGCGATAGGAGATTCCGAATCCATCACAGATTTTCTTTGCAAACTACGCGTTCTACGCTCATCGTTTTTGCGAGAAATTTCTTTCCATATTTCTGATATCCCATACATATCATCCCCCACCGCCCTCCCC
>NZ_RCNY01000028.1:0-1650 GCF_004307635.1 Pseudomonas sp. Sample_22 | reverse complement strand
GGTTGAGTAGTTTTTATGACATAGAAACAACTTGAGTTACGTGATGTTGCGCCTGTATCCTCGCGGCATCGACAATAGACGCAATAGCACGAATATCAGCTGCTGATATGATGTCCGATACGGACAGCTCAATTTTGACCGTCTCCGAAGAAAATTCAGCCCGCAGAGCACTGGCAAATTGCACAGCACCGAGAGATGCCAAGCCACACTCCTCTAAGCTTAAATCAGGGTTAGCTTCCATCCCTGTTGTGCGTTCTATGATTTTCAAAACTTCTGACAATGTATCGCTTGAATGTTCTGTCTGAACCTTATTTCCTGCCAGGAGCATGCTCATGCTTTGAAAGCCACGTCTAATTAATGGCTCGCAAGGCTGTACGAGCTTTCCAAATATAACCACTAGTCCGACGAGATAGAAATATTCATACCATTCCACAGGGACAGGCTGGGGGCTAAACCAATAAAAATCTTTACGATAACTCCACCAGTTCCACCACTCGCCATTTCGCGTAATGGCGTAGTACCACTGTCCCACCACCTGATGAAACAGAAAGCATGCATAAGTTGCTGGGGCCAAGCTTTGAGAAATAGGATTCGATCGTAAGATTTTTGCTGTTAAACCTTGCCCCGTACTTAGAGCAAAAAGCCAGAGCAATGTAATGGGTGCGAATAGCCGAGAGGCGACTTCGTCCCAGATTCTGTTAACGATGCCTGGGTCTGCAAAATTATTAGCGGCTTCGGGACGTAGGAAAAAGGTGTCGAGAGAAGCCTGCGAAACAGCCGATCCGTGAGGTATATAACCCTGAAGGATATGCGCGGTACTGACTGCGACAACCAACAGGGTTATGGCGTCGGCGACGTAGCCCCATAAGTAGGCACGTGCCTGATTATAGGGCCGAACAGCATCAAATAAAAATGCAACGCACATGCCCACCACGAAGTAAACCATCCAAAATGGTGAGAATAAGTAGAATCCAAGCAATACCGCATTATCAGTGTCCGCAGCATCCATTTGTTGAGCGCTAGGGATTAATTTTTCACCCGTTGATTGGTCAAAAAAGCCATAGCCAGTCGCATTTTTTGCATAGCCGTACCAAAAACCTAATAATATCAGCACATTGAGGCTAACGCCCAATAGGCTCAACAATAATAATGGTTTCGTCTTTTTTCGCAGCTTATACAGCAGATTATATATGCTGGGGAAAATCAGCAAGCATTGGAAATACATAGAGGTGAACCATAGGTAAAATCCCATGAACCACGATGCTCCCCAAAGTGGTGTGGCCGACAATCCTGTAAGATAGATTGTTATTGTCGCGAGCAGATTGGCCGCCCAGGACTCTTGCAGTAGAGGCGTGCCTTCACAAAACATTCGCCCCATGTCTCCCGGCTGGGAGTTCCAATGGAAGACCGGAGAGAATGTGGATGGCTGACAGTGTGGTAGCAAGTTGATCAACGCAAAAAATAGGGCTAAAGCGTAAAGCGGATACATGGCCTTTATGCGAGCCCATACAAATGATTTTTTGCGATTAATCAAGGATGGCATAACGATTGCCAATGAAAACCCAGCGGTTACGAAGAACGCATGCACATGCCAGGGAAATTGCCTAAGATTTGCAAAGGCGCCCCATGATTCATCGGAGCCAATATGCA
>NZ_RCNY01000068.1:0-108547 GCF_004307635.1 Pseudomonas sp. Sample_22 | reverse complement strand
TGCGTTCCGGAGAAGAATTTAATACGGCCAAGCTTTTTAGCGAAAAACATCTCGCAAAAGCTTGACCGTGAACAGAGTATCTACAGGTTTGTGTCGTCCTGTGGGCGCCGCAAGAACTGTAGGAGCGAGGCTTGCCCGCGAAGGCCGCGCCTCGATCTCAATGCGCCTCGCCAGCCTTCAACCCCTCGGGTAGTTTCCGGGTCAGCAACACCGCCAGCATGCTGATTCCCAGCGCAATCCCGACAAAGTGAAACGCATCGTTGTACGCCATGATCGACGCCTGCTGATGGGCGATCTCACTGAGCTTGCCCAGCGCCGCAGCCTCGCTGCCAAACCGGTCTGTCAGTGACGCCAACCGCTCCGCCACTTGCGGGTTGGTCGGCACTATCGCCTCGCGCAAGTAATCAAAATAGGTCTTGGTCCGGGCATCCAGCAGCGTGGCGAGGAGGGCGATGCCAATGGCCCCGCCGAGATTGCGCAGGATATTGAACAGGCTCGACGCGGACCCGGCGTCCTGCGGAAGAATGTAGGCAGTGGCGATCAGCGAAATGGTGACCATGATCAATGGCTGGCCCAGGGCGCGGATGATCTGGATCTGATTGAACTGCGGCCCGGCGAAATCCGGATTCAATACGCCTGAAGAGAAGCTCGCCAGTCCGAACAAACCGAAACCCAGCGTGCACAGCCATTTCGGCGAGACGTATTTCATCAGCTTGGGCACCAGCGGAATCAGAAACAGTTGCGGCACACCCATCCACATGATCACTTCACCGATCTGCAGCGCGTTGTAGTTCTGGATCTGCGCCAGGTAAAGCGGCAACAGGTAGATCGAGCCATACAGGCCGACCCCCATCCCGATACTGGAAATGCTCGATAAGCCGAAATTGCGATTGCCGAGGATACCGAGGTTGATCAGCGGATTGGGTTTGGAAAACTGCACGATCACAAAGGTGATCAGACTGATCAGGGCGATGCTGCCCAGCGTCACGATCAGATCCGACTCAAGCCAGTCCTTGCGATGGCCTTCTTCCAGAAACACCTGCAGACAGCCCAGTCCCACACCCAGTGTGACAATGCCGGCGTAGTCGGTGCTTTTCAGCAGTTCCCAATGCGCTTCTTTCTTTTCCAGGCCGTACATCAAGCCGGCAATCATGATCAGTCCGGGCGGAATGTTGATGTAGAAGATGTATTCCCAACCCCAATTCTCTGTCAGCCAACCGCCAAGCGTCGGGCCGATGGAGGGCGCGAAGGTGGCGGTCATGGCGAACATGGCCATGCCTTTGGCGCGGTGATGCTCCGGGAGTTTGATCAGTGTGAGAGTGAAGGCCAGCGGAATCAGCGCGCCACCGGTGAACCCCTGCAGGGCGCGGAAGACAATCATGCTTTCCAGGCTCCACGCCATGGAGCACAGCAGGGAAGCGACCAGGAAACCGAGGGACACCCACACCGCCAGACGCCGCGCCGAAAGCAACTGCACGAGCCAGGCGGTGAGCGGGATCATGATGATTTCCGCCACCAGGTACGAGGTGGAAATCCACGAGCCTTCTTCCAGGGTGGCCGACAGTGCACCCTGAATGTCCTTGAGCGATGAGTTGGTGATCTGGATGTCCAGCACCGCCATGAACGCGCCGAGCATCACGCTCATCACCGCAATCCAGTCCCGCCGCGTCGGTTCCCCGACCGGGCGGATCAGTTGATCACCGGCCATCGTCAGCGGCGTCTTTGCTGCTCAAGCTGGCGCTGACGTGTTCCGGGGTGTCCTTGATGTTCACCTTGGCGGTGACCGACATGCCCGGGCGAATCTTGCCGCGCAGCGGATTGTCGACGGCGAACGTCAGCTTGACCGGGATCCGCTGTACGACTTTGGTGAAGTTGCCCGTGGCATTGTCCGGTGGCAACAGGCTGAACTGTGCGCCCGAGGCCGCGAACAGGCTGTCGACCCGCGCTTCGATCGGCGTGTCACCGTAGGCATCGAAGATCAGTTCGGCTTTCTGCCCGGGCTGCATGTGGCCAATCTGGGTTTCCTTGAAATTGGCCTGAATCCAGATGTCTTCATCCGGCACGATCGACAGCAGGTAGGCGCCGGCCTGCACATATTGACCATTGCGCGCGGCGCGCTGGCCGATCAGGCCGCTGATGGGTGCGTGAATGCCGCTGCGGGTCAGGTTCAGTTCGGCCTGGGCCAGGTCGGTCCTGGCGTTGGCGATCTGTGCGTCGAGGCGTTTGATTTCGGCGTTCAGTGCGTTGATCTGCTGGCGCTGACCCTGGGCGTCCGCTTGGGCCTTGGCCAGTTGCGAGCGGGCAATGTGGTTGTCGGCGGAGAGGGTAGTCACGCGCTCTTCCGAGACATAACCCGGTTTGCGCAAGGTTTCGGCGCGGTTCAGGTCAATCTGCGAGCGGCCGAGGCTGGCTTGGCTGGAGGCGACTTGCGCATCGCTGGCGGCGATCAGGCTGGCTTGCTGGGTCAGCTTGCTCTGGGCTTGCAGGCGTTCGGCTTGCCGGGTGGCGAGGGTCGCGTTGGCGCGGTCGACAGCGAGGCGGAAGTCATCGCCTTCGAGGCGGATCAGTAGTTGGCCTTTCTCGACGTGCTGGTTGTCCTGCACCAGCACTTGATCGATGCGCGCGCCCAATTGGCTCGACACACGGGTGATTTCGCCCTGCACATAGGCGTTGTCAGTGCTTTCATAAAACCGTCCCTTGAAGAACCACTGGGCAAAGAAACCCCCGGCAATCAGCAGGACGATCAGCAGGAAAATGGAAAGGCGACGCTTGAGTTGGGCAGGCATGGGGCAAACTGTAGTCGAGAATATGTAAGAAAAGTTATCAGCAGGTGAATCTGGCATACAGCCGATAAACGGTAAATGGCGTTGGCTGATATTCGGCCATTCACCGCACCGTACGGGCGTTGTAGTCGCAACCTTGGCTTAAATGCCCTGTTCGCTGGAGCGGGACGGGTGTCGCCTGTTACCATTCGCCCTTTGTTTGATCTTCTTTTCGAGACTTGCCATGACCACCGTCCGCACGCGCATCGCGCCATCGCCTACCGGGGACCCCCATGTAGGTACCGCTTACATCGCATTGTTCAATTACTGCTTTGCCAAGCAGCATGGCGGTGAGTTCATCCTGCGGATCGAAGACACCGACCAGTTGCGCTCGACCCGCGAGTCCGAACAGCAGATTTTCGACGCCCTGCGCTGGCTGGGGATCGACTGGAGCGAAGGCCCGGACGTCGGCGGCCCGCACGGTCCATACCGGCAAAGCGAGCGCGGTGATATTTATCAGAAGTATTGCCAGCAACTGGTCGACATGGGCCATGCCTTCCCGTGCTTCTGCACCGCCGAAGAGCTGGACCAGATGCGCGCCGAGCAGATGGCGCGTGGCGAAACCCCGCGTTACGACGGCCGTGCACTGTTGCTGTCCAAAGAAGAAGTGGCGCGCCGCCTCGCTGCCGGCGAGCCGCATGTGATCCGCATGAAGGTGCCGAGCGAAGGCGTCTGCGTGGTGCCGGACATGCTGCGTGGCGACGTTGAAATCCCGTGGGACCGCATGGACATGCAGGTCCTGATGAAGACCGACGGCTTGCCGACGTACTTCCTGGCCAACGTGGTCGACGATCACCTGATGGGCATCACCCACGTACTGCGCGGCGAAGAGTGGCTGCCGTCGGCTCCGAAGCTGATCCTGCTTTACGAATACTTCGGCTGGGAACAACCGGAGCTATGCTACATGCCGCTGCTGCGTAACCCGGACAAGAGCAAGCTGTCCAAGCGCAAGAACCCGACCTCGGTGACTTTCTACGAGCGCATGGGCTTCATGCCTGAGGCAATGCTCAACTACCTGGGGCGCATGGGCTGGTCGATGCCTGACGAGCGTGAAAAGTTCTCGTTGCAGGAGATGGTCGACAATTTCGATCTGAAGCGCGTTTCCCTGGGCGGGCCGATTTTCGACATCGAAAAATTGTCGTGGCTAAACGGCCAATGGCTGCGTGACCTGCCGGTGGAAGAGTTCGCCGCGCGCGTGCAGAAGTGGGCATTCAACTCCGAATACATGATGAAGATTGCCCCGCACGTGCAGGGCCGGGTTGAAACCTTCAGTCAGGTCGCACCGCTGGCGGGGTTCTTCTTTGCCGGTGGTGTCAACCCGGATGCCAAACTGTTTGAATCGAAAAAGCTGTCGGGTGATCAGGTTCGGCAGTTGATGCAGTTGATCCTCTGGAAGCTCGAAAGCCTGCGTCAGTGGGAGAAGGACAACATCACCGCGACCATTCAGGCCGTGGTCGAGTCCCTGGAGCTGAAGCTGCGTGACGCCATGCCGCTGATGTTCGCTGCGATTACCGGTCAGGCCAGTTCGGTATCGGTGCTCGATGCGATGGAAATCCTCGGACCTGACCTGACCCGTTTCCGTCTGCGCCAGGCCATTGACCTGCTCGGTGGCGTGTCGAAGAAAGAAAACAAGGAGTGGGAAAAGCTCTTGGGCGCTATTGCCTGATTGCGTTTGACTCTGCAGGGGCTGCCGAAGGCCGCGATCTTTTGATCCCGATCTTCGGCGCTTCCCCCGGATTTTCGGGGGGAGGGCGGTAAGTGGTTGTTATGTCGGCAAAAAATTTTAAATTTTTTGAAAAATAAGTTTGACAGGCTTCCGATACGCCCTTAAGATTCGCCCCGTCCTCAGCGATGACATCAACGATGAGGGGCTATAGCTCAGCTGGGAGAGCGCTTGCATGGCATGCAAGAGGTCGACGGTTCGATCCCGTCTAGCTCCACCAATTTACACTTCAAGGCCTGGCCACACCGGCCTTGAAGCGATCAACACTCAGCGTTGATCAGTTGTATAGAAGGGTTTGCGTCCCCTTCGTCTAGTGGCCTAGGACACCGCCCTTTCACGGCGGTAACAGGGGTTCGAGTCCCCTAGGGGACGCCAGTTTCACAGAAGTGATGTTGAAAGATGTCACTCCGCCGCGAGGCGAAAAATCCGGGGCTATAGCTCAGCTGGGAGAGCGCCTGCATGGCATGCAGGAGGTCAGCGGTTCGATCCCGCTTAGCTCCACCAATTTTACAGTTCAAGGTCTGGCCACACCGGCCTTGAATCGATCAGCTCTCAGCACTGATCAGTTGTATAGAAGGGTTTGTGTCCCCTTCGTCTAGTGGCCTAGGACACCGCCCTTTCACGGCGGTAACAGGGGTTCGAGTCCCCTAGGGGACGCCACGATTACCCGCTCTGCGGGATTTTATAAGGGTCATTCAATTATTGAATGGCCCTTTTGTTTGTCTGGCGTTTGGCCAAATCTCCCCAATTCTTTCAAACTGTTCTTCAGACCAGCGGTCACATCCACCACTTGCAGAATATTATTATGAGAATAATATTCTAATCGTAATATTCGGAGGCAACGATGAACGATAAAAAAGCTCAAACCCGCGAACGCATTCTCAAGGCCGCCAGTGCAGCGCTGATTCAGCGTGGCCCGGCGGAACCGAGCGTGGGTGAAGTGATGGGGGCGGCCGGTCTGACGGTTGGCGGCTTCTATGCGCACTTCGAAAGCAAGGACGCAATGATGCTGGAGGCGTTCAAGCAGTTGCTCGGTCATCGCCGAGGCCTGATTGCCGATATGGATGCCGAATTGACCGGTGAAGAACGTCGCGCGTTGGTGGCGGCGTTTTATCTGTCGCGCAAACACCGGGACTCGTCGGAATCGGCGTGCCCGATCCCGGCGTCCGTCGGTGAGCTGGGGCGACTGCCGGAAGCATTTCGAATCGCCCTGAATGAACACGTGGAAATGATGGTCGCGCAGTTGGCGGCCAGCCCGGAAGACACCGACAAGGCCTTGGCTGATATGGCGTTGATGGTGGGAGGTCTGGCTCTGGCGCGGGCGCTGGGGCCGGGAGAGTTGTCCGATCGTTTACTTCGCGCCGCCAAATCAGCGGTGCTGTGACCTGAAGGCTGCGGCCTGGGGAGAATGCGATGAGCACGTTGAAGTGGGTTCGTGGCGTGAATGGCACCTTGGGTTGGTTTGCACCGAAACTGGTGGCAAGCAAGATGCGACTGGCGTTCATGACGCCAAGGGATTTGCCGCCCCGTGATTGGGAGCTTCCGCTGCTGGCGAGGTCCGAGCGGATTACCTTGCGGTTTGGCCTGTCGGCGTTGCGTTGGGGGCAAGGCCCGGCGGTATTGCTGATGCACGGCTGGGAAGGGCGGCCGACACAGTTCGCCAGTTTGATTACTGCGCTGGTCGACGCCGGTTACTCGGTGGTTGCCCTGGATGGTCCGGCCCACGGTCGCTCACCCGGCAGTGAAGCGAACGTCGTGTTGTTCGCCCGCGCCATGCTGGAAGCGGCCGCCGAGCTGCCGCCGTTGCAGGCCGTCATCGGGCATTCAATGGGCGGCGCCAGTGCCATGCTTGCGGTGCAACTGGGCTTGCGCACCGAAACGCTGGTCACTATTGGCGCTCCGGCTCGCATTCTTGGCGTGTTGCGCGGATTTGCCCGGTATGTGGGCCTGCCGCCCAAAGCCCGTTCGGCGTTTATTCGCCAAGTCGAGAAAGATGTCGGGATGCGCGCTGCGATGCTGGATGTCGCCCACTATCAACTCGACATGCCTGGCCTGATCGTTCACGCCGAAGACGACGACTTTGTCTCGGTCAGGGAGTCGCAGCTGATCCACGAAGCCTGGTTCGACAGTCGCTTGCTGCGCTTGCCGGAGGGCGGTCATCAGCGAGTGCTGGCCGACCCTCGGGTGATTGATGGCGTGTTATCACTGCTGGCCGGTCGCAGCCTGCAATCGCGCCAATCGGCCTGAGCTTCCGTTACACTGCCCCGGTCGAAATAATCTGACCGGGAGTGGGGCATGGGCTGG
This sequence comes from Pseudomonas sp. Sample_22, assembly GCF_004307635.1. Lineage (NCBI taxonomy): Bacteria > Pseudomonadati > Pseudomonadota > Gammaproteobacteria > Pseudomonadales > Pseudomonadaceae > Pseudomonas > Pseudomonas sp. Sample_22. The sequence goes on along the minus strand of NZ_RCNY01000068.1, from coordinate 101,698 downwards.
GATCGGGCAACGCCGTTCATCATTGATTTGCAAGTGGGCGCCGAGGACATTGACGGTTTGGGCCACGCCAATAATGCGGTGTACGTGACCTGGCTCGAACGCTGTGCCTGGCGCCATTCCCAGCGCCTTGGCCTGGATCTGGTCGAATACCGTCGCCTGGATCGGGCCATGGCAGTGGTACGGCACGAAATTGATTACCTGGCTGCCGCCTATGAAGGTGATGAGTTGCAATTGGCGACCTGGATCGTCGATTGGGATCAGCGCCTCAAAATGACCCGGCATTTCCAGCTCAAGCGTCCAAGTGACAATTCGACCTTGTTGCGGGCGCAAACCACCTTCGTCTGCATTGAGCTGTCCAGCGGCAAGCCCAAGCGCATGCCGGCCGAGTTCATCGAAGGCTATGGCCCGGCCTTACAGGTCCTGATTTGACAAGACTGTGTGGCAAGTCTTTCGCTCGATAATCCAGTAAACTGCCGCACGTTTTTTCGTTGAGTGTGTTTTTTCATGCAAATTGCTTTGGCGCCCATGGAGGGGTTGGTCGACGACATCCTGCGCGACGTGCTGACCCGAGTGGGTGGCATCGATTGGTGTGTGACCGAATTCATTCGGGTCAACGATCAGTTGCTCACGCCGGCCTATTTCCACAAGTTCGGCCCAGAGCTGCTCAACGGCGCCCGCACGGCCTCCGGTGTACCGCTGCGTGTGCAACTGCTCGGTTCCGACCCTGTATGCCTGGCGGAAAACGCCGCGCTGGCCTGTGAGCTGGGTTCCGAGGTGATCGACCTGAACTTTGGTTGCCCGGCCAAGACCGTGAACAAATCCCGTGGCGGTGCGGTGCTGCTCAAAGAGCCCGAGCTGCTTAACCGGATCGTCGAGCATGTCCGTCGTGCCGTTCCGGCGCACATTCCTGTTACCGCGAAAATGCGCCTGGGTTTCGACAGCCCGGACGGCTCGCTGGTTTGCGCCACGGCGCTGGCCGAAGGCGGGGCGGAACACATCGTGGTGCATGCCCGGACCAAAGTGGATGGCTACAAGCCGCCAGCGCACTGGGAATGGATTCCGCGGGTGCAGGACGTGGTCAAGGTGCCGGTGTTCGCCAACGGTGATATCTGGAGCGTCGACGACTGGCGCCGTTGCCGCGAAATCAGCGGTGTGGAAGACATCATGCTCGGCCGCGGCCTGGTTTCGCGTCCCGATCTGGCCAGGCAAATCGCCGCCGCACGAGCGGGTGAAGAGGTCGTGGAAATGACCTGGACCGAGCTGTTGCCGTTGATCCAGGATTTCTGGTTGCAAGCCAAGGCGCAGATGACTGCGCGGCAATCGCCTGGCCGCTTGAAGCAATGGCTGGCGATGTTGACGCGCAATTATCCCGAGGCTGTCGAGCTGTTCACGGTGCTGCGGCGTGAGACCGAGCTGGATAACGTATCGCGTTTGCTGGGTCTGCCGGTGGCCGAAGCGGCCTGAAGCTCTTTATTAAAAAAGCAGAAAATGCGCTCTTGAAAAGCAATCAGTGGTCCCTATGTATGGGTTACGCGATGCCGAATTCGGGTCGCGGAGACACAAAACCTTGCTGATTGTTTTCAGGAGATTTGAATCATGACTACTGCATTTTCCCTGGCGCCTCTGTTCCGTTCCTCGGTAGGCTTCGACCGTTTCAACGACCTGTTTGAAACCGCCCTGCGTAACGAGCCAGGCAGCAGCTATCCACCCTACAATGTGGAAAAACACGGCGACGACCAATACCGCATCGTCGTGGCCGCGGCGGGTTTCCAGGAAGAAGACCTGGAGTTGCAAGTCGAGAAGGGTGTGCTGACCATCAGTGGCGGCAAACGTGACGGCAACGAAGGCGTGACCTTCCTGCACCAAGGCATCGCCCAGCGGGCCTTCAAATTGTCGTTCCGTCTGGCGGACCACATCGAGATCAAATCCGCTGGCCTGAGCAACGGTCTGTTGAGCATCGACTTGCTGCGGGTAGTGCCAGAAGAGGCGAAAGCCAAGCGTATCCCGATCAACGGGACGCAAAAACCGGCTCTGCAACACTAATCCAGAGCAACAGGAAAGGGCGCCAACGGCGCCCTTTTTACTGCCTGCAATTTAACGTTGGCCCTTGACTGCCGCTGCTTCGATTCCACGGGGATGGCGCGACGAAAACAGCAAGCCGCCAGCGATCTGCCAGATCAGCGCAAACGCGCCGACCAGAAACACGACATCGCCGAACGTACGCACCCACCGCAGGGTTTGCAGCAGGTCTTGCTGCATGAACGCTTCGCTTCGGGCGTACCACAGCCCTTGGCTGGCGCTGGCGTAAAACTGCAGGATGCCAATCGGCAACAGGCTGGTAACGATCATCAGCATCAGCCCGCCGTTGAGCCACCAGAAACCGGTGTTCATCAGTCGGTCATTGAACTGCAGGTTAGGTCGCAGATAGCGCAGGATCAGCAGGCTGAAGCCCAGTGCCAACGAGCCATAAACCCCGAACAACGCCGCATGGGCATGCAGCGGCGTGGTGTTCAGGCCCTGAATGTAATACAGCGCAATCGGCGGGTTGATCAGGAAGCCGAACACCCCGGCACCGAGCATGTTCCAGAACGCGGTGGCGATGAAGAACTGCAACGGCCAGCGCAGCCGGGCCATCCACGGCGCGCGTTCCTTCAGGCGCCAGTTTTCCCAGGCTTCATGTCCGAGCAGAATCAGCGGTACCACTTCCAGGGCGCTGAAGGTTGCGCCGACCGCCATCACCGGCGTAGTGGTCCCGGCGAAGTAGATGTGGTGGAAAGTCCCGGGTACACCGCCGAGCATGAACAGCGAGGCCGAGCCGAGAGTGGCGCTGGTGGCCAGGCGTTTCGAGACCAGTCCCATGCTGGTGAAAATGAAGGCCAGGGCGGTGGTGGCGAACACTTCGAAGAAGCCTTCGACCCACAGGTGCACGACCCACCAGCGCCAGTACTCCATGACCGACAGATGGGTGCGCTCACCATAGAACAGGCCAGCGCCATAGAACAGACCGATCGCCACCACCGACGCGGCCAGCAGAGCCAACAGGTTTTTATCGCCCGGCTGACGCAAGGCGGGCACCATTGCGCGCAACATCAGCACCAGCCAGAACACGATCCCGGCGAACTTGGCGATTTGCCACAGACGGCCCAGATCAACGTATTCGTAACCCTGGTGCCCCAGCCAGAAGCTCCATTGCGCCGGCATCAATTGGGCGATGGCGAGGAAGTTGCCGGCATAGGAACCCACGACCACCATTACCAGCGCCCAAAACAGCACATCCACTCCGAGCTTCTGCCATTTGGGGTCTTTGCCGCCATTGATGAACGGCGCCAGAAACAGCCCCGCCGCGAGGAAACCAGTGGCGATCCAGAACATAGCACTTTGCAAATGCCAGGTTCGGGTCAGTGAGTACGGAAACCATTTCGACAGCGGCAGTCCGTAGAAATCCTGGCCTTCGACTGTGTAGTGCGCGGTCGCGCCACCCATCAGCACCTGAAAACCGAACAGCGCTCCGACCAGCAACAGGTATTTGCCCAGGGCTTTTTGCGAAGGCGTGAGTCTGATCAGGCTCAGCGGGTCCTGGGCCGGGACCTTGGGTTGGCCTTCGTCGTGGTTGCGCAAAAACGCCCAGCCCCAGACCAGAAAACCGATACCCGCCAGCAGTACGACGATGCTGACGATGGACCAGACCATGTTTTCGGCGGTCGGGTGGTTGTCGATCAGCGGCTCGTGGGGCCAGTTGTTGGTGAATGTCGCGCTTTGGCCTTCGCGCTCGGTGGCGGCAGCCCAGGCCGTCCAGAAGAAAAAGCGCGTGAGCTGCTGGCGCCGGGCGCTATCGGGCAGGGTGTTTTCTTTCATGGCAAAGCTTTCGCGGCTGTGATGCAGCGCCGGGTCATTGCCGAAAAGGGCATGGTAATACTCGGCGGTGTGCGCGATGGCCTGGATGCGGCGATCGCTGAGCACCAGTGTGCCGTCAACCAGTCGATTGCCGCGGTATTCGCGTTTGAGTTGATGACGCAGCAGGGCCTGCTGATCATCATCGATTTGCTGGTAAGGCTTGCCATAATTCTGCTGCGCCGCCAGGTCGAGCCAGGTGAGCAGTTCGCGGTGCAGCCAGTCGGCGGTCCAGTCCGGCGCCTGATAGGCACCATGGCCCCAGATCGAACCCAGCTGCATGCCACCGATGCCCTGCCAGGCCGTCTGGCCGTCGAGGATGTCGCTGGCACGAAACAGGGTTTTGCCCTCGACGCTTTGTACAGTTTCCGGGATCGGTGGCGCCTGCCGGTAAATCTCGTGGCCGAACCAGCCGAGCAGGCAGAAGGTCACGCCGAGGACGCCAATCAGCGACCACCATAATTTGCGGTATTCACCCATGGAGCACCTTTATGTCAAAAAAAAGCGCCCGCATAACGAGTATGCGGGCGCAGAAAACCCGGCCGTGTGATCGGGAAGAGACGCCGGGGTGTTGCTTCGGGAAAATGATCGGTTGTCGCGATCATTTGACTAGCGGTGCAGGACGTTTGTCCGCGGACCGAATGCGTGGGATCAATGTACGGCGCACACCGGTGCGGCGTCTCTCCTACACAGGTTCAGTGGGGTGATGTATTGGTTTTAACCATTCATACAGAGGTATGAAAGCGTGCAGAGCACTGTAGGAGCATGGCTTGCCCGCGATGACACCCATGAAATCGCCATCGCGGGCAAGCCATGCTCCTACGAGAAAGAGGTGTTACCTGAGCAGTTTTTGAAACTCTTCAACCGGCAACGGCTGGCTATGCAAATACCCCTGATAAAAGTGGCAGCCCAATCCCTGCAGAAACGCCAATTGCTCAGCGGTTTCCACGCCTTCGGCGATCACCTTCAATTCCAGGCTGCGGGCCATGGCGACGATGGCGCGGATGATCTCGGCGTCGTTGGGGTCGGTGGTGGCGTCGCGGATGAACGACTGGTCGATTTTCAGGGTGTCGACCGGCAGGCGCTTGAGATAGGTCAGAGATGAATAACCGGTGCCGAAGTCGTCCATGGCGAAACTGACGCCGAGTTTTTTCAGGCGACGCATTTTGCTGATGGTGTCTTCCAGGTTCTGGATGACGATGCCTTCGGTGATTTCCAGTTTCAAAAGCGAGCAAGGCAGGCCGTAGCGGGTGAGGCTTTCTTCGACGCGCTCAACGAAGTCGGCCTGGCGGAATTGCCGTGGGCTGATGTTCACGCACAGACTGAAATCGAGCGGGTCCACCAGGCCGTTGGCGATCATCAGTCGGCAAGCCTGGCAGGCTTCGTCGAGAATCCAGGTGCCGACCTCGAGGATCAATCCGCTGTCCTCCAGCACCTTGATGAACTCTGCGGGCGATTGCGCACCAAGCTCCGGATGGTTCCAGCGCACCAGTGCTTCAGCGCCGACGATGCGGTTGTCGCGGGCATCGAGTTGCGGCTGGTAATGCACGCGAAACTCACCGCGGGACAGCGCCAGGCGCAGGTCGGTTTCCATGCGCAGGCGCTCGCTTGCGGCCTTCTGCATGGTGTTGTGATACATCTGCGCGGTGTTGCGCCCCGAATCCTTGGCGCGGTAAAGGGCGATGTCGGCGCGTTTGAGCAGGTCGGTGGGCGTGGAGCCGTGGTCGGGAATCAGCGCTATGCCGATGCTCGGCGTCACTTGCAGGCGCTGGCCGTCGAGGAACATCGGTTCCGACAGCAATTCGCGCAAGGTGTCGGCCAGTTGCCGCACCTGGGCGCTGACGTCGTTGCGCGAGCCTTCAAGACCGCTGAGCAACACCACGAATTCATCGCCGCCCAGCCGCGCGACGGTGTCTTCCATGCGCACACTGGCTTCCAGGCGTGCGGTGATGATCTTCAGCACGGTATCGCCCACCGGATGGCCGAGGGAATCGTTGATGTGCTTGAAGTGGTCGAGGTCGAGGAACATCAGCGCGCCACGCAAATTGTGGCGTTTGAGCAGGGCAATCTGCTGGCTGAGCCGATCCATCAGCAAGGCGCGGTTGGGCAGGTTGGTCAGCGGGTCGTGGTAGGCCAGGTGACGGATTTGCGCCTCGGCGTTTTTCAGCAAGCTGACGTCCCGTGCGGTCAGCAGCAGGCACGCGGTTTCGTTGAGAGTGATCGGTTCCACCGAGACCTCGACGGTGAGCAACTCGCCGCGCTTGTTGCGTCCGAGCATTTCCTGGTGATGCACCCGACCCTTGATCTGCAACTCGGCCAGCAACGCCGAACGTTGTTTCTCTTCGGCCCAGATTCCCACCTGATACACCGTGCGGCCAATGACCTCGTCGGCGCGGTAACCGGTCAGGCGGCAGAAACCGTCGTTGACCTCCAGGTAGCGCCCGGTGTCGCGCTCGGTGATGGTGATGGCATCGGGGCTGGAGTGAAACGCCTTGGCGAATTTCTCTTCGCTGGCCTTGAGCGCCGCCTCCGAGCGCTGTTGCTGGGTGATGTCGCGCAGGGTGGTAACGATGCACGGCTGGTCACCGACGCTGATCTGCCGGCTGGAAATCACACAGGTCAGGGTTTGTCCGTTTTTGTGCTGGACGACAATCGCTACGTTACTCAGGCCTTGTTCGCGAATCACCTGTTCGATCCGCTGCAAACTTTTTGCCGAGGCGTCCCACAGGCCTATTTCATCGGCGCTGCGTCCGATCACATCGGCGGTGGTCCAGCCGAAGGTCTGGGTGAAGCTGGAGTTGATCTCGATGAATTGTCCGGTGTCCTGGCGGGTCACGCAGATCGGGTCCGGACTGACCTGGAACAGCGTGGCGAATTTCTCCTCGGAGGCCACCAGTCGTTGTTCGCGTTCGACCTGATCGGTGATGTCGAGCAGGGTGCCGGCCATGCGCAGTGGCAGGCCGTTTTCATCGCGGTAGAGGCGGGCGCGGCTTTCCAGGTAACGCGAGCTGCCATCCGGCAGTTGCACGCGATAGGTCAGCTGATAGTTGCCGGCCGGGCCTTCGCGCAGGCTGCGATAGGCGTCACGCATGGTGTCGCGTTCTTCGCCCGGCACGCCTTCGAAGAACTCGTCGAAGGATTCATGGAAGGGCTTGGCGTCCAGGCCGTGCAACTGTGCGGCGCGGGCCGAACCGTAAAGCATGCCGCTGGGAATGTGCCAGTCCCAGGTACCGAGTTGCGCAGAGTCCAGCGCCAGGTCGAGGCGTTCCTGGCTGTCCTTCAACGCGTGCTCGGCGGCTTTGCGGTCGGTGGTGTCGAGGAACGTGCTCAGCAAATAGGGCTGGCCTTCGAGTTCGACCTTTTGCGCGCTGAGGATACCGTCATGAATCTGCCCGTTGCTGGCGCGAAATTGCACCTCCATGCTGGTCAACTCGCCTTTGGCCTTGGTGGCCTTGACCAGCTCCGCCCGTTGTTCGGGGTGCACCCACAGGCCCAGTTCCAGTGTGGTGCGGCCGATCGCATCTTGCACCGGCCAACCGAACAGGCTTTCGAAATATTGATTGGCTTCGGTGATCAAACCGTCTTCCTGGCGGGTCAGCAGGACCATGTTCGGGCACAGGTGAAACAGTGTGGCGAAACGTTTTTCCGAGCTGCTCAGCGCCTGTTCGCGCTGGCGCTGGTGGGTGATCTCGCGGATCACGCCGATCATCCGGGGCCGGCCGTGTTTGTCCGGCAACAGGCTGCCGTTGATTTCCAGCCAATGCAGGCTGCCGTCGGGCCAGCGAATGCGGTGGTGCATCGCCTGTTCCAGTGGTGCGCCGGCAATCACCGCGTGGAAGGCGCGCACGGTTTTCGCCCGGTCTTCGGGCGGCAGCAAATCGAGGTATTCGAGGTCTTCCGGCAGCGGTTGCCGGGGATCGAAGCCAAACAGGGCCTGCGTACCCCGCGACCAACTGATCTGTCCCCGTTCGATGTCCCAATACCAGGCACCCAAACGCGCGCCGTTCAGGGCTGCCAGTAATTGCGGGGCACTTTCCCAGCTCTGCTCGGAGCGTTTGGGGTCAAGTGCCTGGATACGCGGCATCGGCGGAACACGGTCAACAGATTTCGGCATTGGCAAGCCTTAGGCTGAATTGAACATAGGGCACGGGATTTCGCGGCTCTATAGGAGTAGCACAAGTTAGCCGTGAGTCCCTGGCAGATCGATCTGAGCATCCAGCAAGGCCATGAAGGCCCGTGCCGCATTCGACAACGTCCGTTCTGTGTGCAGGATATAGCCTAGCTGGCGAGACAGTTGTATGCCCGGCAAAGGTATCCGCGCAACTTGATCGTCGAGCATTGTGCGTGGCAGCACGCTCCAGGCCAGGCCGATCGACACCATCATCTTGATGGTTTCCAGGTAGTTGGTGCTCATGGCGATGTTCGGCGTCAGGTCCTGGGCTTCGAACAGACGCTGGACGATGTGGTGGGTGAAGGTGTTTCCCCCGGGGAAAACCGCCGGGTGCCGGGCGATATCCGCCAGGTTGACTGCGCCATTGTTGAGCAGCGAATGCTCCGGGGCGACCACGAAGTCCAGCGGGTCATCCCACACCGGCGTGGCCTTGACCAGCCCATGGGGCTCCGGCGCCAGGGTGATGACCGCCAGTTCGGCACGGCCATGGAGGATTTCTTCGTAGGCCACTTCGGAATCGAGAAACTGAATATCCAATGCCACTGCGGGATAGCGCCGGGTGAACTCCCTTAATAAGGGAGGCAAACGGTGCAGGCCGATGTGGTGACTGGTGGCGAGGGTCAGACGACCGGTCACCTCGCCTGTGAGATTGGTCAGGGCGCGGCGCGTATCATCGAGGACATTCAATATCTGGTACGCCCGCGGCAGCAGGGCGCGACCGGCCTCGGTCAACCCGACCTCGCGGCCCAGCCGGTCGAACAGGCGCACCTTCAGTTGTTGCTCGAGCCCGGCGATGCGCTTGCTGATCGCCGGTTGCGTCAGGTGCAGCCGTTCTCCCGCGCCGGAGAAGCTACCTGTCTCGGCAATGGCAATAAAGGCATTAAGGTTGGCCAGGTCCATGGTCACATTCCAGTTGGTTATCCAAAGCATAAAAAATATGAATTTGAGTTATTTAATGTAACCCCATAGGATCAGCCTCACAAGCCAAAGGGTTATTGAAAATCTCAAAGCCCGGGGCATAGAAACAAGCTGATGAGGAAACGTCTGATGGCCGGCAAAACGCTCTACGACAAGCTCTGGGATTCGCATTTGGTCAAGCAGCGCGACGATGGCTCTGCGCTGATCTACATCGATCGTCACATCATCCACGAAGTGACCTCGCCGCAAGCCTTCGAAGGCCTGCGTCTGGCCGGGCGCAAGCCATGGCGCATCGATGCCAACATCGCGACCCCGGACCATAACGTACCGACCACTCCGGAGCGCAAGGGCGGCATCGAAGCCATTGCCGACCAGGTCTCGCGTTTGCAGGTTCAGACCCTCGACGACAACTGCGATGAATACGGCATCGTCGAGTTCAAGATGAACGACGTCCGCCAAGGCATCGTCCACGTCATCGGCCCTGAGCAGGGCGCAACCTTGCCGGGCATGACCGTGGTCTGCGGCGACTCCCATACCTCGACCCACGGCGCGTTCGGCGCTCTGGCCCACGGTATCGGCACGTCTGAGGTCGAGCACGTGCTTGCCACTCAGTGCCTGGTCGCCAAGAAAATGAAAAACATGCTGGTGCGTGTCGAAGGGCAATTGCCGTTCGGCGTGACCGCCAAGGACATCGTTCTTGCCGTCATCGGCAAGATCGGCACCGCGGGCGGTAACGGTCACGCCATCGAATTCGCCGGCAGCGCGATTCGCGACCTGTCCGTCGAAGGCCGCATGACCATTTGCAACATGTCCATCGAGGCCGGCGCTCGTGTAGGCCTGGTGGCCGCCGACGAAAAAACCGTGGCCTACGTCAAGGGCCGTCCGTTCGCTCCGAAAGGCGCGGAATGGGACTTGGCCGTCGAAGCCTGGAAAGACCTGGTGTCTGACGCCGATGCCAAGTTCGACACCGTCGTCGAACTCGATGCAACCCGGATCAAGCCGCAAGTCAGCTGGGGCACTTCGCCCGAGATGGTGCTGGCCGTGGATCAGAACGTGCCGGACCCTGCGAAGGAAATGGACCTGGTCAAGCGTGGTTCCATCGAACGCGCCTTGAAGTACATGGGTTTGACCGCCAATCAGGCGATCACCGACATTCAGCTCGACCGCGTATTCATCGGCTCCTGCACCAACTCGCGCATCGAAGATTTGCGCGCTGCGGCCGTGATCGCCAAGGGCCGCAAGGTGGCTTCGACCATCAAGCAGGCCATCGTGGTGCCGGGCTCGGGTCTGGTGAAGGCGCAGGCTGAATCGGAAGGCCTGGACAAGATTTTCCTCGACGCCGGTTTCGAATGGCGCGAGCCGGGTTGCTCGATGTGCCTGGCGATGAACCCGGACCGTTTGGAAAGTGGCGAGCATTGCGCCTCGACTTCCAACCGTAACTTCGAAGGCCGTCAGGGTGCCGGTGGTCGTACTCACCTGGTCAGCCCGGCCATGGCCGCCGCCGCCGCTGTGAACGGTCGTTTCGTCGACGTCCGTGAATTGATCTAAGGAGCGCAGCATGAAAGCTTTTACCCAGCACACTGGACTTGTCGCGCCTCTGGATCGTGCCAACGTCGACACCGACCAGATCATTCCGAAGCAATTTCTGAAGTCGATCAAACGCACCGGTTTCGGTCCGAACCTGTTCGATGAATGGCGTTATCTGGATGTGGGCCAACCGTATCAGGACAACTCCAAGCGTCCGCTGAACAAGGACTTCGTGCTCAATGCCGAGCGTTACCAAGGCGCCAGCGTTTTGTTGGCCCGCGAGAACTTCGGTTGCGGCTCCAGTCGTGAACACGCGCCATGGGCGCTGGAAGAGTACGGTTTCCGCAGCATCATCGCGCCAAGCTACGCCGACATCTTCTTCAACAACAGCTTCAAGAACGGCTTGCTGCCGATCATCTTGAGCGATGCCGAAGTCGATGAACTGTTCAAGCAGGTCGAAGCCGAACCGGGTTATCAGTTGCAGATCGATCTGCAAGCCCAGACCGTGACCCGCCCGGATGGCAAGGTGTTGAGTTTCGAAATCGACGCGTTCCGCAAACACTGCCTGCTCAACGGCCTGGACGATATCGGCCTGACCTTGCAGGACGGCGATGCGATTGCAACGTTTGAAGCCAAACACCGTGTGAGCCAGCCGTGGTTGTTCCGCGACGCTTGATCCGAAATCGATGTAGCCAGGGCCCGCCTCATCGCGAGCAAGCTCAGCTCCTACAGGTTTTGTGAGCGCCACAGACTTGTAGGAGCAAAGCTTGCTCGCGATGACGACGGCCCAGGCACTACAAGACTAGACCCCGAAAAAGGAAGTCCCCATGACCAGCACCGCCCAGCACAGTCAGGTAGTCCAGAAGCAATTCGGTGAACAGGCCGCCGCCTACCTGAGCAGCGCCGTCCACGCTCAAGGCACTGAATTTGCGCTGCTACAGGCCGAGCTGGTGGGGCAGGGCGATGCCCGGGTGCTGGATCTGGGCTGCGGCGCCGGCCACGTCAGTTTTCACGTCGCTTCGCTGGTGAAAGAAGTGGTGGCCTACGACCTGTCGCAGCAGATGCTCGACGTGGTCGCTGCCGCTGCCGTCGATCGTGGCTTGAGCAACGTGATCACGGTTAACGGCGCCGCCGAACGCTTGCCGTTTGCCGATGGCGAGTTCGACTTCGTGTTCAGCCGTTATTCGGCGCACCACTGGAGCGATCTTGGCCTGGCCTTGCGCGAAGTGCGCCGGGTATTGAAACCGGGTGGCGTGGCGGCGTTCGTCGACGTGTTGTCACCGGGCAGCCCGTTGTTCGACACTTACCTGCAAAGCGTCGAAGTGCTGCGCGACACCAGCCATGTGCGCGATTATTCTGCTGGCGAGTGGTTGCGGCAGGTCAGCGAGGCGGGGTTGCATACCCGCAGCACTAGTCGTCAGCGGCTACGTCTGGAATACAACAGCTGGGTCGAGCGCATGCGTACACCTGAAGTGATGCGCGCGGCGATCCGCGAATTGCAGCAATCGATGGGCAACGAAGTACGCGAATATTTTCAGATTGAGGCCGATGGTTCGTTCAGCACCGATGTGCTGGTGCTGATGGCTGAACGATAGGCGTCGAACGATAAGCATTTTTCCGGGCGCGCCGGTTGATGGCGCGCCGACAGAAGACATGAGGAAAGCATGAGCAAGCAGATTCTGATTCTCCCAGGCGACGGTATTGGCCCGGAAATCATGGCCGAAGCGGTCAAAGTGCTGGAATTGGCCAGCGACAAGTTCGACCTGGGTTTCGAGCTGAGCCATGACGTGATCGGTGGCGCGGCCATCGACAAGCACGGCGTGCCGCTGGCCGACGAAACCCTGGAGCGTGCCCGCGCAGCCGATGCCGTGCTGCTGGGCGCCGTTGGCGGCCCAAAATGGGACACCATCGAGCGTGACATCCGCCCTGAGCGTGGTCTGCTGAAAATCCGTGCGCAATTGGGCCTGTTCGGTAACCTGCGCCCGGCGATCCTGTACCCGCAATTGGCCGAGGCCTCCAGCCTGAAGCCGGAAATCGTTGCCGGCCTGGACATCCTGATCGTTCGCGAGCTGACCGGCGGCATCTACTTCGGCGCGCCACGCGGCACCCGCACCCTGGAAAACGGCGAGCGTCAGTCCTACGACACCCTGCCGTACAGTGAAAGCGAAATCCGCCGCATCGCCCGCGTCGGCTTCGACATGGCCATGGTGCGTGGCAAGAAGCTGTGCTCGGTGGACAAGGCCAACGTATTGGCGTCCAGCCAACTGTGGCGTGAAATTGTCGAGGAAGTGGCCAAGGATTACCCTGAAGTCGAACTGAGCCACATGTACGTCGACAACGCCGCCATGCAGTTGGTGCGTGCGCCCAAGCAGTTCGATGTGATCGTCACCGACAACATGTTCGGCGACATTCTGTCCGACCAGGCGTCGATGCTCACCGGTTCCATCGGTATGCTGCCTTCGGCGTCCCTGGACACCAACAACAAAGGCATGTACGAGCCGTGCCACGGTTCGGCGCCGGACATCGCGGGCAAAGGCATTGCCAACCCGCTGGCGACCATTTTGTCGGTTTCGATGATGCTGCGTTACAGCTTCAACCAGCAGGCCGCGGCCGATGCCATCGAACAAGCCGTCAGCCTGGTGCTGGATCAGGGTTTGCGCACGGGCGACATCTGGTCGGCCGGTTGCACTAAAGTCGGGACGCAGGAAATGGGTGACGCAGTAGTCGCCGCGCTGCGGAATCTGTAATCTCTCGGGCCCGCTGCCCATTTCACCCCCGAAAGCAGCGGCCCACATTTCAAGAAGGTGTAGTTGCGATGAAACGTGTAGGTCTGATCGGTTGGCGCGGTATGGTCGGTTCCGTGCTCATGCAGCGGATGCTGGAAGAGCAGGATTTCGATCTTATCGAGCCGGTGTTTTTCACCACTTCCAATGTCGGTGGCCAAGGCCCGTCCGTGGGCAAGGACATTGCTCCGCTCAAGGACGCTTACAGCATTGAAGAGCTGAAAACCCTCGACGTGATTCTGACCTGCCAGGGTGGCGACTACACCAGCGAAGTCTTCCCGAAACTGCGCGAAGCCGGCTGGCAGGGTTACTGGATCGACGCCGCTTCCAGCCTGCGCATGCAGGATGACGCGGTCATCGTACTGGACCCGGTCAACCGCAAGGTCATCGACCAGCAGCTGGACGCGGGTACCAAGAACTACATCGGCGGCAACTGCACCGTCAGCCTGATGCTGATGGGCCTGGGTGGCCTGTTCGAAGCCGGTCTGGTCGAGTGGATGAGCGCCATGACTTACCAGGCGGCTTCCGGTGCCGGCGCACAGAACATGCGTGAGCTGATCAAGCAGATGGGCGCAACCCACGCCGCTGTCGCTGATCAACTGGCCGATCCGGCCAGCGCGATCCTCGACATCGACCGTCGAGTGGCCGAAGCCATGCGCAGCGACGCGTACCCGACCGAAAACTTCGGCGTACCGTTGGCCGGCAGCCTGATCCCGTGGATCGACAAGGAACTGCCAAACGGTCAAAGCCGCGAAGAGTGGAAAGCCCAGGCCGAGACCAATAAGATCCTCGGTCGCTTCAAGAGCCCGATCCCGGTGGATGGCATCTGCGTGCGCATCGGCGCCATGCGCTGCCACAGCCAGGCGTTGACCATCAAGCTGAACAAAGACGTGCCAATTGCTGATATCGAAGGTCTGATCAGCCAGCACAACCCATGGGTCAAGCTGGTGCCGAACAACCGCGATGCGAGCATCCAGGAGCTGAGCCCGAACAAGGTCACCGGCACCCTGAACATTCCGGTTGGCCGTCTGCGCAAGCTGAACATGGGCTCGCAGTTCGTCGGCGCGTTCACCGTTGGCGACCAACTGCTGTGGGGCGCGGCCGAGCCGCTGCGTCGCATGTTGCGGATTCTGCTTGAGCGTTGATCGATAGCTGCAATGAAAGAACCCGCGCCTTGAAGGAGGTGCGGGTTTTTTTATCCCCACCGATCATTCCCACGCCCCGCGTCCGGTCGTTCCCACGCAGAGCGCGGGAACGATCGTGGTGGGCAGAAATTGCCTGTACACCCACCACCCGGTAAAGTGCCGCTCCCGCCGTTTCGCCAGAGGTAGAACCATGAGCCAGTCCATTGATATTGCCGTGATCGGCGCCACCGGTACTGTTGGCGAAACGCTGGTGCAGATACTCGAAGAGCGCGATTTCCCGGTCGGCGACCTGCACCTGTTGGCCAGCAGTGAGTCCGCTGGCAGTTCGGTGCCGTTCCGGGGCAAGAACGTGCGGGTGCGAGAGGTCGATGAGTTCGACTTCGGCAAGGTGCAGCTGGTGTTCTTCGCCGCAGGTCCGGCGGCCAGCTTGAGTTTCGCCTCCCGTGCCGCGGCGGCCGGTTGCTCGATCATCGACCTGTCCGGCGCCTTGCCCGCCGATCAGGCGCCGCAAGTGGTGCCGGAAGCCAATGCCCAAGTGCTGGCTGGCCTGAAAAAACCGTTTCAGGTCAGCAGCCCGAGTCCGTCGGCCACCACATTGGCGGTGGTGCTGGCGCCGCTGCTGGATTTGCTCGACTTGCAGCGCATCAACCTGACCGCCAGCCTGGCAGTGTCTGCCCAAGGCCGTGAAGCGGTGAGCGAACTGGCGCGACAGACCGCCGAACTGCTCAACGTGCGTCCACTGGAACCCAAATTCTTCGATCGGCAGATGGCTTTCAATTTGCTGGCGCAAGTCGGCAAGCCGGACGAGCAGGGCCATACACTGCTGGAAAAACGCCTGGTGCGTGAACTGCGTCAGGTGCTGGCGCTGCCGTCGCTGAAAATTTCTGTCACTTGCATTCAAGCCCCGGTGTTTTTTGGCGATAGCTTTAGCGTGACCCTGCAGTCTGCAAGCGCTATCGATCTGGTGAAAGTCAATGCCGCGCTGGAGGATGCACCCGGTATCGAACTGGTCGAGGCGGGTGATTACCCGACACCGGTCGGCGATGCGGTAGGGCAGGATGTGGTCTACGTTGGTCGGGTTCGCCACGGTATCGACGACCTGTCGGAACTTAATTTGTGGCTGACGTCAGATAACGTACGCAAAGGGGCCGCGCTCAATGCTGTGCAGCTGGCCGAATTGTTGATAAAAGACCTGCTGTAAAAGATACTTGGCAACAATTTTCGAATGATTCCGGGTCGGCGTCATGCTTGCCGGGATGCTGAAGGTCAGCCACCCTGCGGGGCTTTCCGGGGCATGCACGAAACAATCGCGCGCGACGACCCTTCGTCGCCGCGCGCAATGCCTTACGGCAGCGACTATCAACACCTTCTCGCTGGCCGAGGAATGTTCAAACTAAGGATGAGCTATGGTTCAAGTTCGCAAACTGGTGTTAGCAATAGCGGCCGCCTCGGCGCTGTCCTCCGGTATGGCGCATGCCCTCGGGCTCGGGGAGCTGACCCTGAAATCGACGCTGAACCAGCCGTTGGTGGCGGAAATCGAATTGCTGGACGTCAAGGAACTCACCGCTGCCGAAGTGGTGCCGAGCCTGGCTTCACCTGAAGATTTCGCCAAGGCCGGTGTCGATCGCCAGGCGTTTCTCAACGACCTGACGTTTACCCCTGTGCTGAACGCCAGCGGCAAAAGCATCCTGCGTGTGACCTCCAGCAAACCACTCTCTGAACCGATGGTGAAATTCCTGGTTCAGGTGATGTGGCCAAACGGTCGCCTGCTACGCGATTACAGCGTGCTGCTCGATCCTTCCAAATTCTCGCCGCAGACCGCTGAAGCGGCTGCGCAACCTGCACCGACCGGCACCACGCCGGTCACCGCTGCGACCAAACCGTCCGAATACACCACCACATCGCGCGATACCCTGTGGGAAATCGCGGCGAAGGCGCGTAATGGCGGTTCGATTCAACAAACCATGCTGGCCATCCAGGCGCTGAACCCGGACGCTTTTATTGACGGCAACATTAACCGGCTTAAAACCGGCCAAGTGTTGCGTCTGCCGGATCAGGCGCAGAGCACCAGCCTGGCGCAACCCAAAGCCATGGCCGAAGTCGCTGCGCAGAACACCGCCTGGCGCCAGGGCCGCCGCTATGTAGCGAAGCCTGGAACCGGGCAGCAGCAACTTGATGCCACTAATCGTGGCCGTGGCGAAGCCGTGCCCACGCAAGCCGGCCGGGACAACCTGAGCCTGGTTTCCGCTGAATCCGGCAAGGCTGCGGGCAAGGGGCCGGCAGGCGATGCCAAGGCCCTGAGTAACAAACTCGCGGTCACCCAGGAAAGCCTTGATACGACGCGTCGTGACAATGCCGAACTGAAGAGCCGCATGAGCGACCTGCAAAGCCAGTTGGACAAGCTGCAGCGTCTGATCGAACTGAAGAACAATCAACTGGCCAAGTTGCAAGCCGAAGGCGCAGCGGGTGCGCCGGCTGCGGCAACAGCGCCTGCCATCACGGCGGAACTGGCGGCGGACCCGGCGGCGGCACCTGCCGAAGCAACCCCGGCACCAGCACCTGCAGCGGCTGCGCCTGAAACCGCTCCAGCGCCAACCGAGCAACCGGTTGAGCCGGCGCCTGCTGTCTCCGACGAGCAGAAATTCAACGAACTGCTGACCAATCCGTGGTTGTTGGGCCTGGCGGGTGGCGGGGCAGTGGTTGTGTTGCTCTTGCTGCTGTTGCTGGCCCGTCGCCGCAAAGCTCAACAGGAAGCCGAGAAACATCTGCGCATGGCTCGCGCCTTGTCCGAAGAGCAGGAGTTTTCTGCTGATCTCGACTTGCCTGAAAGCAGCTTCGAAGGCCTGGAGGTTCCACCGCCAAGCGTGAATCTTGCGACTGCTCCGGCACCCGCACCAACCCCAGCCCCAGCCCCGGTGATTACGCCGGTCGTGGTAACGCCACCGATTGCCGCGCCACTGGTCTCGCCGGCGGCCGAGCGCTCCGACGACGTGTTGGGTCAAGCCCAGTCGCACATCGCAGCCGGTCGTCTCAATCAGGCTGCCGCGTTGCTGGAAGAGGGCGTCAAGCAAGAGCCGCAGCGCAGTGATCTGCGCCTCAAACTGATGGAAGTCTACGGTTTGCAGGGCGACCGCGATGCCTTCGTGGTTCAGGAACGTCAACTGGTGGCCAACGGCGACAACTTCGCCCAGGTCGAAAAACTGAAAAGCCGTTTCCCGGCCATGGCGCTGGTTGCGGCGGGCGGTATCGCCGCGGCGGCGGCCGCTGCCGAACTGGACGCACAATACGTCAAGGACCTGTTGCTGGACGAGCCGCAAGCACCAGAACCGACACCGGCCGACGATGACTTCGACAGCGCTTTCGATCTGAGCCTCGACGATCTGGAAAACGTGGCGCCGGTAGCGGCCCCAGCCGACCCAGCGCCGGCTGGTGACGATCTCGACAGCGCCTTCGACCTCAGTCTCGATGATCTGGACAACATCACCCCGGTAGCCGCTCCGCCAGCACCTGTGGTGGAGCCTGAGCCGGCCGCGACCCTGGACGAACTTGAAGATTTCCCGCTGGACGACGATCTGAGCTTCGAGTCGGTGTTGCAGCAGCAGACGGAAATCAAGGACAACCTGGGCGACCTGTCGGATTTCGACCTGGACATGGATCTCGGTGGCGAGCCGTCTCCGGCCCTGCTGGCGGAAGACGATTTCCTGCTGGATCTGGACGCAGACGTGAAGGACCTGCCATCGGTCGACACTCCCGCAGTGGCCGAAGCTCCGCTGGATGACCTGGAACTGCCAGCCGATTTCGACTTGTCATTGGCCGATGAGATGGACGCTCCAACCACTCCGGATGCATTCGAATCCGAGCTGGATGACGTCAACGCCGAGCTGGATCGCCTGTCACAGAGCATCAGTGAGCCAACCTTCACCGTGGACGATGCCCTGGCCACAGTGGACGACGAGCCGGACTTCGATTTCCTGTCCGGTACCGATGAGGTCGCGACCAAGCTCGATCTGGCCCAGGCCTACATCGACATGGGCGACAACGACGGCGCCCGGGACATCCTCAATGAGGTGGTGACCGAAGGTGATGACGGTCAGAAGAGCGAAGCCAAGGAAATGCTTTCGCGTTTGGCTTGAGTCAATCGTTGCAAATGAAACGGCAGCCCACTCGAGGCTGCCGTTTTTGTTTCAGGCGGTCGTTTCGATGTTGTCTTTCAGGGCCTCATCGCGGGCAAGCCCACTCCCACAGGTTTTGCGGTTGACATAAATCCCTGTGGGAGCGGGCAAGCCCACTCCCACAGGTTTTGCGGTTGACATAAATCCCTGTGGGAGCGGGCTCGCCCGCGATGAGGCCGGAACAGTCACAGGATATCCACTGGCATCCCCGTCCAAGCACCTTATAATGCCTGCCTTTGCGTACTTCAGCAGGCTGTTCCCCCTTGGCAAATATTGATAACCCGGCTGCTGAAATGGCGGCCGACGGCTTTTTCCGGATCGCACTGGGCGTTGAATACAAAGGTTCGCGTTATCGCGGCTGGCAGCGCCAGGCTTCCGGTGTGCTCACCGTGCAGGAAACCCTCGAAAACGCCTTGTCCAAAGTCGCCGATTCACCGGTTTCGCTGCTGTGCGCCGGGCGAACCGATGCCG
The DNA here is from genome assembly GCF_004307635.1 of Pseudomonas sp. Sample_22. Lineage (NCBI taxonomy): Bacteria > Pseudomonadati > Pseudomonadota > Gammaproteobacteria > Pseudomonadales > Pseudomonadaceae > Pseudomonas > Pseudomonas sp. Sample_22. The sequence goes on along the minus strand of NZ_RCNY01000068.1, from coordinate 82,620 downwards.
GTGTGCATGCCTGCGGGCAAGTGGTGCATTTTGATACCCAGGTCGAGCGATCGATGAAAGCCTGGGTCATGGGCGCCAACATCAACTTGCCCCACGATGTCAGCGTCAGCTGGGCCAAGGCCATGCCGGCGCACTTCCATGCGCGGTTCAAAGCCATCGCTCGCCGTTATCGCTATGTCATCTACAACGACCAGATCCGCCCGGCGCACCTGAACGAAGAGATCACCTGGAACCACCGTCCGCTGGACGTCGAGCGTATGGCCGAGGCGGCGCAGTACCTGGTGGGCACCCATGATTTCAGCGCTTTCCGCGCCGGTCAGTGCCAGGCCAAGTCGCCGATCAAGGAGCTGCATCACCTGCGCGTGACGCGCCACGGCAAGATGATCGTGCTGGATATCCGCGCCAGTGCCTTCCTGCACCACATGGTGCGCAACATCGCCGGTGTGCTGATGACCATCGGTGCCGGTGAGCGCCCGGTGGAGTGGATGAAGGAAGTACTGGAGAGCCGTATCCGTCGAACGGGCGGGGTGACGGCACATCCGTTTGGCCTTTATCTGGTGCAAGTCGAGTACCACGATGAGTTCGAACTGCCCGAGCGTTACATCGGGCCGCATTTCCTTACCGGGTTCTCCGAACTTGACGGCTGACGCCCTCGAACGCTTTTGTTACCATCCGGGACTTTCTCGGATTTGCCGTGAGGTTTTAACGACATGTCAGCCGTTCGCAGCAAGATTTGCGGGATTACCCGCATAGAAGATGCGTTGGCAGCGGTCGAAGCCGGGGCCGACGCCATAGGGTTTGTGTTTTACGCAAAAAGCCCGCGGGCTGTGACGCTGGAGCAGGCGCGCTCGATCATCAAGGCACTGCCACCGTTTGTCACGACTGTTGGATTGTTCGTCGATGCCAGTCACGCCGAACTGGCTGAGATCCTCGATGCGGTGCCGTTGGACCTGTTGCAGTTTCATGGCGATGAAACAGCAGCGCATTGCGAAGGCTGGCGGCGTCCTTATATCAAGGCGTTGCGGGTCAAGGCCGGTGATGACATTGCGGCCGCTTGCGACGCTTACCCGAGTGCCAGCGGTATTTTGCTCGATGCCTATGTCGAAGGCATCCCCGGGGGAACCGGCGAAGCCTTCGACTGGTCATTGATACCGCAAGCCTTGAGCAAGCCGATTATTCTGGCGGGTGGACTGACCCCGGATAACGTCGCCGAGGCAGTGGCGCGGGTCCGGCCCTACGCCGTGGATGTCAGCGGCGGGGTAGAGGCGAGCAAGGGCATCAAGGATCATGCAAAGATTCACGCTTTCATCAAGGCTGTTGCAGGGGTTGTCGAGTGAAACCAGGCTGCGATCTTTTGATCCGGTTTGCGATGTGACGGCTGGCACACTGCCGCCGTCTTTAACTGCACTTGCAAAAAGCAGGCAGGGCTGAGGGTTTTCGCAGTTGCACGCAGGTCAAGTTTCGCGCTGACCGTGTGCGCTCGACGATCATCGCCACACATATGAATTTAGCTCAAGGGCATACGCGGGGCTGCGAACCAGAGCGTTCGGGCCGCCGGTACTGGAGAAAGAAAGCATGAGCAACTGGTTAGTAGACAAACTGATCCCTTCGATCATGCGTTCCGAGGTCAAGAAGAGCTCGGTGCCTGAAGGTCTTTGGCACAAATGCCCGTCTTGCGAGGCTGTGCTGTATCGTCCGGAGCTGGAAAAGACCCTGGACGTTTGCCCCAAGTGCAACCACCACATGCGTATCGGCGCCCGCGCCCGTATCGATATTTTCCTCGATGTCGAAGGCCGTACCGAACTCGGTGCGGACCTGGAGCCGGTCGACCGCCTGAAATTCCGTGACGGCAAGAAGTACAAGGATCGCCTGACCGCTGCACAAAAGCAGACCGGCGAAAAAGATGCGCTGGTGTCCATGAGCGGTACGCTGCTGGGCATGCCGGTCGTGGTGTCGGCGTTCGAATTCTCCTTCATGGGCGGTTCGATGGGCGCCATCGTCGGTGAGCGCTTCGTGCGCGCCGCCAACTACGCCCTGGAAAAACGCTGCCCGATGATCTGCTTCTCCGCCTCCGGTGGTGCGCGGATGCAGGAAGCGCTGATTTCCCTGATGCAAATGGCCAAGACCTCCGCGGTGCTGGCGCGTCTGCGTGAAGAAGGCATTCCGTTCATCTCGGTACTGACCGATCCGGTCTACGGTGGTGTTTCTGCCAGTCTGGCGATGCTCGGCGACGTTATCGTCGGCGAACCGAAAGCCCTGATTGGCTTTGCCGGTCCGCGCGTGATCGAGCAGACCGTGCGCGAAAAACTGCCGGAAGGCTTCCAGCGCAGCGAGTTCCTGCTGGAGCACGGCGCGATCGACATGATCATTCACCGTCAGGAACTGCGCCCACGCCTGGGTAACCTGCTGGCGCAAATGATGGGCCTGCCGACGCCGAAATTCGTCGCTGCACCAATCGAACCGATCGTCGTCCCACCGGTGCCTGCCAATATATGACCCAACGTACCCTTGGCGAGTGGCTCGCCTACCTTGAGCAGTTGCACCCTTCGGCCATCGACATGGGCCTTGAGCGCTCGCAACAGGTAGCGTCCCGTATGGGACTGGGCAAGCCGGCGCCTCGGGTGATCACGGTCACCGGCACCAACGGCAAGGGCTCCACCTGTGCGTTTGTGGCTTCATTGCTGCGCGCCCAGGGCCTGAAAGTCGGTGTCTACAATTCTCCGCACCTGCTGCGTTACAACGAGCGGGTGCAGGTCAATGGCGTCGAAGCCACTGACGCCGAACTGTGCCAGGCCTTCGCTGCGGTGGAGGCGGGGCGTGGTGACACTTCCCTGACTTACTTCGAAATGGGCACATTGGCCGCGTTCTGGCTGTTTCAACAGTCCGGGCTCGATGCTGTGGTGCTGGAAGTCGGTCTGGGCGGGCGCCTGGATACGGTCAATGTGGTCGATGCCGACATGGCGCTGGTCACCAGCATTGGCGTCGATCATGCGGATTACCTGGGTGATACCCGCGAATCCGTGGCCTTCGAGAAGGCCGGTATCTTCCGCCAGGGCGCGCCTGCGCTGTGTGGCGACCTCAATCCCCCGCAACCCCTGCTGGACAAAGCGCGCGAGCTTGCCTGCCCGTTTTTCCTGCGTGGGCGCGATTTCGATCTCGGGGTCACCGATCACAACTGGCAATGGCGCGGCCTGGACATTCAGGGGCACGCCGTCGAGTTACACGACCTGCCACTGCTCGATTTGCCGATGGAGAATGCGGCGCTCGCCTTGCAGGCGTATCTGTTGCTGGGTCTGCCGTGGGTCGATGCGCAGATTGTCCAGGCGCTGCAAGCGACGCGGGTGGTCGGTCGTCTCGATCGCCGGCAGTTCAACTGGCAGGGCAAGCGTCTTAATCTGTTACTGGACGTGGGGCATAACCCCCATGCGGCGGAGTATCTGGCCCGGCGATTGGCCAGTCGTCCTCCGGTTGGCAAACGCCTGGCGGTGTTCGGATTGCTGGCCGACAAGGATCTGGATGGTGTTATTGGCGAATTGAATGCTAGTGTCGAGCACTGGGCTGTCGCTCCGCTGGATTCGCCACGGGCGCGGCCGGTGGCCGATCTGCAAGATGCGCTACTCAAGCGCGGTGCGTCGGTAGCATGCTATGACAGCGTGGCGGCCGCCCTGGAAGGGCAGTGCGCGCTGGCAACGAGCGACGATGAAATATTGTTGTTCGGATCATTTTATTGTGTCGCCGAGGCCCTTGAGTGGCTGGCTCGGCGCTCCACGGAGGAAGCGGCAAATGGCATTGCTGGATAAGGCCTACAAACAGCGCATGGTTGGCGCGCTCGTACTCGTCGCACTGGCCGTGATTTTCCTGCCGATGCTGTTCTCCCGTCAGGATGAGCAGCGCCAGGTAACGGTCGAAGCCCCGTCCGCCCCTCAGGCGCCAGCGATGCCGCAGGTTCAAGTGGAGCCGGTCGTAGTGCCCGAGCCGCAAGCCTTGCCGCAAGAACCTGTGCCGAGCGACGACGAAATCGCCCAGCAAGAACTACCGGTTACAGCGCCTGCACCGGCTGCACCGGCTGCACCGGCTGCACCGGTCGCTCCCGCGCCAACGGCAAAACCGGTCACGACGCCTGCGCCGGCACCGGTTCCGGCATTGGCCGCGAAGCCGGCGACTGCGCCGTCCCAACCAATCAGCGCGGCACCGGGTAAGCCAGACACCACGCAAAGCCGTGTCGACGCCAATGGTCTGTCGGTGAGTTGGTCGGTGCAACTGGCCAGTCTGGCCAACCGTGAAAGCGCGGAAAAGCTGCAGAAAACCCTGCGCAGCCAAGGCTACAACGCCTATATCCGCACTGCCGACGGCAAGAATCGGGTGTTTGTCGGGCCGCTGATCGAACGCGCCGAAGCCGATCGTCTGCGCGACTTGTTGAATCGCCAGCAGAACCTCAAGGGGTTCGTGGTGCGCTTTCAGCCAGAACGCGGCTAAATCTATCGCAGCGATTTGAAATGCACTGACAATCGCAGCTTACCGATAAGCATGGGCTCTGCTAAAATGCGCCGCCTTATCCGTCTGTAGGCTGCACTGTGCCATTTACCTGGGTTGACTGGGCGATCGTTGCAATCGTCGCCATCTCTGCATTGATCAGTCTGAGCCGCGGCTTCGTCAAAGAAGCACTGTCGCTGGTGACCTGGATCATCGCAGGAGCTGTTGCCTGGATGTTTGGTGGCTCACTGTCCGAGTACCTCGCCGGATATATCCAGACGCCATCGGCTCGCGTGATCGCGGGCTGCACCATCATGTTTGTCGCCACCCTGGTGGTGGGCGCAATGATCAATTATCTGATCGGCGAATTGGTACGGGTCACCGGGTTGTCCGGGACCGATCGATTTCTCGGCATGGCCTTCGGCGCCGCGCGTGGCGTGTTGCTGGTGGTCGTGGCGGTCGGGCTGTTGAGCCTGGGGCCGGTACAGCAGGACGAGTGGTGGCAGCAGTCACAGCTCGTGCCAAAATTTCTATTGGTCGCCGACTGGTCCAAAAACCTGATCCTCGGGTGGAGCAGTCAGTGGCTTGCCAGCGGAATCAGCGTACCCGCTGATATTCCGTTCAAGGAGCACCTCTTGCCGACGGCCAAAACGCCTCAGTGAGTTGTGTTCAGTTCAGATCCATTAAGTAGGGGTTGCGTCGCATGTGTGGCATCGTCGGTATCGTCGGTAAGTCGAACGTCAATCAGGCGCTGTATGACGCGCTAACCGTCCTCCAGCACCGCGGCCAGGACGCTGCCGGTATCGTGACCAGCCATGATGGCCGGTTATTCCTGCGCAAGGACAATGGCCTGGTACGTGACGTTTTCCATCAGCGTCACATGCAACGGCTGGTCGGCCACATGGGCATTGGCCATGTGCGTTATCCGACCGCGGGCAGCTCGACTTCGGCCGAAGCTCAACCGTTTTACGTCAACTCGCCTTACGGCATCACTTTGGCGCACAACGGTAACCTGACCAACGTTGAACAGCTGGCCAAGGAGATTTACGAATCTGACCTGCGCCACGTCAACACCAGCTCTGACTCGGAAGTACTGCTTAACGTGTTCGCCCACGAACTGGCCCAGCGCGGCAAGTTGCAGCCGACCGAAGAAGACGTGTTTGCTGCCGTGACCGACGTGCACAACCGTTGCGTCGGTGGTTACGCTGTCGTGGCGATGGTCACCGGCTACGGCATCGTCGGCTTCCGCGATCCGCACGGCATCCGCCCGATCGTGTTTGGCCAGCGTCATACCGACGAAGGCGTTGAGTACATGATTGCTTCCGAAAGCGTTTCCCTCGACGTGCTCGGTTTTACCTTGATTCGCGACCTGGCGCCGGGCGAAGCGGTCTACATCACTGAAGACGGCAAGCTGCACACCCGTCAGTGCGCGACCAACCCGTCCCTGACACCGTGCATTTTCGAACACGTTTACCTGGCGCGCCCTGACTCGATCATCGACGGTGTTTCGGTATACAAGGCCCGCCTGCGCATGGGCGAGAAGCTCGCCGAGAAGATTCTGCGCGAGCGTCCTGAGCATGACATCGACGTGGTTATCCCGATTCCGGACACCAGCCGCACCGCGGCCCTGGAACTGGCCAACCATTTGGGCGTGAAGTTCCGCGAAGGCTTCGTGAAGAACCGCTACATCGGCCGGACCTTCATCATGCCGGGCCAGGCTGCACGGAAAAAATCCGTACGCCAGAAGCTCAACGCCATCGAACTGGAATTCCGCGGCAAGAACGTGATGCTGGTGGACGACTCGATCGTGCGCGGCACCACCTGCAAGCAGATCATCCAGATGGCTCGTGAAGCGGGCGCCAAGAACGTCTACTTCTGCTCGGCTGCACCGGCCGTGCGTTTCCCGAACGTCTACGGCATCGACATGCCGAGCGCCCACGAACTGATCGCCCACAACCGTTCGACCCAGGACGTGGCCGACCTGATCGGCGCCGACTGGCTGATCTATCAGGACTTGCCTGACTTGATCGAAGCGGTCGGTGGCGGCAAGATCAAGATCGACAAGTTCGATTGCGCTGTGTTCGATGGCCAGTATGTGACTGGCGATGTCGACGAGGCTTATCTGAACAAGATCGAGCAGGCACGCAACGATGCCTCCAAGGTCAAGACCCAGGCAGTCAGCGCGATCATCGACCTGTACAACAACTAAGTAAGAACCGGCCTTGTAGGAGCGAGGCTTGCCCGCGAAGCTTTTGGCGTCCCCAAGGGACTCTTCGCGGGCAAGCCTCGCTCCTGCGGGCCGGTTTTGTATCTACCATCGAATAGGGCAAGGAGTGACAGCATGAGTCAGGATTGGGATGCCGGTCGGTTGGACAGCGACCTCGAAGGCGTAGCGTTCGATACCCTGGCCGTACGTGCCGGTCAGCACCGTACGCCGGAAGGCGAACACGGTGATCCGATGTTCTTCACATCCAGCTACGTGTTCCGCACCGCTGCCGATGCCGCTGCGCGTTTCGCCGGGGAAGTGCCGGGCAACGTTTACTCGCGCTACACCAACCCGACCGTACGCGCCTTCGAAGAGCGCATCGCCGCCCTCGAAAGCGCCGAGCAAGCCGTGGCCACTGCCACGGGCATGGCGGCGATCATGGCGGTGGTGATGAGCCTGTGCAGCGCTGGCGATCATGTGCTGGTGTCGCGCAGCGTATTCGGTTCGACCATCAGCCTGTTCGAGAAGTACTTCAAGCGTTTTGGCATTGAAGTCGATTATGTAGCCTTGGCTGACTTGTCCGGTTGGGATGCGGCAATCAAGGCCAACACCAAGCTGCTGTTCGTAGAATCGCCGTCCAACCCGCTGGCCGAACTGGTCGATATCGCCGAACTGGCGAAAATCGCCCACGCCAAAGGCGCAATGCTGGTGGTCGACAACTGCTTCTGCACCCCGGCGTTGCAGCAGCCGCTGAAAATGGGCGCGGACATCGTCGTGCACTCGGCGACCAAGTTCATCGACGGCCAGGGTCGTTGCATGGGCGGTGTGGTAGCCGGTCGCAGCGAGCAGATGAAAGAAGTGGTCGGTTTCCTGCGCACTGCCGGGCCTACTCTCAGCCCGTTCAACGCCTGGATCTTCCTCAAGGGCCTGGAAACCCTGAACCTGCGGATGAAGGCGCATTGCGCCAACGCCCAACAGCTGGCCGAATGGCTGGAGCAACAGGACGGTATCGAAAAAGTCCATTACGCCGGCCTCAAGAGCCATCCGCAACACGAGCTGGCGCTGCGGCAGCAGAAAGGTTTCGGGGCTGTAGTGAGTTTCGAGGTCAGGGGCGGCAAAGAGGGCGCCTGGCGCTTTATCGATGCGACGCGCCTGATTTCCATCACAGCCAACCTTGGTGACAGCAAGACCACGATTACCCATCCGAGCACCACGTCTCACGGCCGTCTGGCGCCGCAAGAGCGTGAAGCGGCGGGTATCCGTGACAGCCTGATCCGCATCGCGGTCGGTCTGGAAGACGTGGCAGACCTGCAAGCCGACCTGGCGCGCGGGTTGGCTGCCTTGTGATCGAGCTGTCGACGCCAACCGGCTCCAACGGCCGCGTGGCGCTGGTGACCGGCGCTGCGCGGGGCATTGGCCTGGGTATCACGGCCTGGTTGATCAGCGAAGGCTGGCAAGTGGTGCTGTCGGATCTGGATCGTGAACGCGGTTCGAAAGTGGCGAAAGCGCTCGGCGACAACGCCTGGTTCATCGCCATGGACGTTTCCAACGAAGGTCAGGTGGCCCTGGGCGTGGCCGAAGTGCTGGGGCAGTTCGGGCGGCTGGATGCGCTGGTGTGCAACGCGGCGGTGGCCGATCCGCACAACATCACCCTGGAAAGCCTCGACCTGGCTTACTGGAATCGGGTGCTGGCAGTGAATCTCAGTGGGCCGATGCTATTGGCCAAGCACTGTGCGCCGTATCTGCGTGCTCACAACGGGTCGATCGTCAACCTGGCCTCGACCCGCGCCGGGCAATCGGAACCTGATACCGAGGCTTACGCGGCGAGCAAGGGCGGTTTGCTGGCCCTGACTCATGCACTGGCCATCAGCCTTGGCCCGGAGATTCGGGTCAATGCCGTCAGCCCGGGCTGGATCGATGCACGTGACCCGTCCGTGCGCCGTGCCGAGCCGTTGACCGACGCCGATCATGCCCAGCATCCAGCGGGCAGGGTAGGGACGGTCGAGGACGTGGCGGCGATGGTGGCCTGGCTGCTATCGAAGAACGCCGGTTTTGTCACCGGGCAGGAATTCGTGGTCGATGGCGGCATGACCAAGAAGATGATTTACAGCGAGTAACTCCAGCGGTCGGACTGTTGGCGAGATTGTCCGGATTGAAACGATTTTGTCTTTTTCAGAAAAACTTCAATCCTGCTATTGACTTAGGTTCGCTACCTGCGTAAATTTCGCGGCCTCGGAGATGCAAACGGGTGATTAGCTCAGCTGGGAGAGCGTCTGCCTTACAAGCAGAATGTCGGCGGTTCGATCCCGTCATCACCCACCACTTCCGAGAAACTTGCGAAAGCAAGAGGTAGGCTGAAATGCCTCCACCGACGCGCAGCGGTAGTTCAGTCGGTTAGAATACCGGCCTGTCACGCCAGGGGTCGCGGGTTCGAGTCCCGTCCGCTGCGCCATTATTTACGAAGCAGATCAAGGTCTGGTTCGCGATTGAAAAGCACCGAAGCTTTCAGTCAAACGAGTTACTTGGGCGAAAGTCCAAAGCGATACGCAGCGGTAGTTCAGTCGGTTAGAATACCGGCCTGTCACGCCGGGGGTCGCGGGTTCGAGTCCCGTCCGCTGCGCCATATCCGCACCAAGGCCCACTGAACGCCTTGGCGCTACGAAGAAACCACTGGTTGCTTCGAGTCGATAGCAAAAACCCTGGTCGAAAGACCGGGTTTTTTTGTGTCTGAAATTTGGCTTTTTCTGTCTTTTTCTCCTGGCTGCTGATCTTTCTGCGCACTTGCTGCATAAAGCACTTGGTTCGTCGCTGCAACATTAATTAGAATCACTCTCATTTACGACTCCTGGCACAGGGCTTCTTGAGATGAGTGATGCAGCGATGCCGAAGGAGCAAACCCTTCACGACCTGTACCGCGATCACCGTGGCTGGCTTGAAGGCTGGTTGAGGCGGCGCATGGGCAATGCCTGCGATGCGGCGGATCTCAGCCAGGATACGTTTTTGCGTTTGCTCGCCAGTTCTCAGCGGATTGCCGATCTGCACGAACCCCGTGCCTATTTGCTGACGGTGGGCAAGCGCCTGCTGAGCAACTTCTACAAGCGACGTAGCCTGGAGCAGGCGTACCTGAACGCGCTGGCATTGCTGCCTGAAGACTGCGTGCCGTCCCCGGAACAGCGCTGGCTGTTGCTGGAAACCCTGCAAGCGCTGGACGAGTTGCTCGACGGATTGCCGCGCCCAGTACGCAGGGCGTTCCTCTGGAGTCAACTTGAAGGTTTGAGCTATCAGCACATTGCCGAGCGCCTGAAAGTGTCGCAGCGCACGATCAAGCGCTACATGGCACAGGCCTACGAGCACTGCCTGTTGGTGGAACTGTGAACAGTGCCGCGCCCGACGCCCGCCAAGTGGTCCGTGCCGCTGCGCAATGGCTGGCGTTGCTGGAGTCCGGCGCAGCCACCGAGCAGGATCGCGCGAATCTGCAGCGGTGGCGCGAAACCTCGGCCAGTCACGAGCACGCGTGGCAGAAGGCACAGGCCTTGCGTCAACGCTTTACCGACCTGCCACCGGCATTGGCCCTGAGCACGCTCGACCGCCCTGATCCCGGACGGCGCGTGGTGCTCAAGCGTGCCTTGGGCGCGGTGGCTTTGGTGCCAGCGGCCTGGCTGATCAGTCGGCAGTTGCCGCTGGAAATCTGGCGTGCCGATTTGCACACCGCCACCGGCGAGCGCAAACAGGTGCAATTGGCCGATGGCAGCAAATTGCAACTCAATACCGCCAGCGCCGTCGATGTGGACATGCCGAATCGCCATGTGAAATTGGTGGAGGGCGAAATGTCGTTGAAGGTGTCGGGTGTCTCACCGCTGACGATCCAGACCCGGTTCGGTCAGGTGCTCGTTGATCAAAGCGAAGTCTGTGTTCGTCAGGATGCCCTGGGCTGCCGGGTGTCGGTGTTTAGCGGTGCAGTGCAGTTGCGACCTTTGCAGGGCGCCTTGCTCACGCTTGGGGCCGGTCAGCAAACCAATTTGCGAGCGTCAGGTGCCGGAGCGGTGCAAGCCTTTGACGTGCTCCAACCCGGTTGGCGTGAAGGCGTACTGATGGCCAACAATCAGCCGTTGGGGGATTTCCTGCGTGAACTCGACACCTATCGGCCAGGTGTCTTGCGCTGGGAGCCGGAACTCGAAACGCTGCGTGTGACCGGCAGTTTTCGGCTGGACGATACCGATCGCATTCTCGCGCTGCTCTCTGCGAGTCTGCCGCTGGAAGTGCAAATGCGGACCCGCTATTGGGTGACGTTGCTGCCACGCAAAAAAGTTGTGTGAGGTCTGTCCCCTTTTCTCGACTCGCTTGTCATTCAAGGCAACTGAACGAACAAGAGAGCTTCTTCAAATGCCCGCAGTAAAGTCCTGCTGTCCGCGCCCGGTGTCGTCCGGTCTGCGTCCGTTGTTGCGCCTGAGCCTGATGTTGAGCCTCAGTGCCAGCCCGCTTTTGATGAACAGCAGTTGGGCCGATGACGCCGCCCGTCGCAGTTACCAGGTGCCCGCCGGAGGCCTTGGCGATGCGTTGACACGGTTCGCCGGTTTGGCGGGAGTCAATCTGTCGGTCGATCCGGCGCTGGTCAGCGGTCGCAGCAGCGCCGGCTTGTCCGGTGAGTTCGGAGTGGAAGAGGGCTTTGCCCGCTTGTTGCAGAACTCGGGCTTGCAACTGCAGCCAGTGGGCGAACGCGCCTACATTCTGATTCCGGCACCATCAGGTAGCAGCCTGCAATTGGGCGCGACTTCCATCCTCGGTGCCGTTGATTCCGAACATGGCGACCCCTATGTCGGCGGCCAGGTCGCGCGCCGAGGGTCGCAAGGGTTGCTGGGCTCGCAGGATTTCATGGAAACACCGTTCAGCATGACCACCTACACCAGTGAAACGGTGAAAAACCAACAGGCACGGACCTTGGGCGACCTGGTCGCCAGCGATCCATCAGTGCGCACCACCAACCCGGCTGGCGGGCGTTACGAGCAATTCACCATTCGCGGGCTCAGCCTGTTCAACAGCGACGTTTCCTATAACGGTCTCTACGGCGTCTTGCCAACCTATACGATCGATATGGAAATGGCCGACCGCGTCGACATTCTCAAAGGCCCGAGCCAACTGATCAATGGCATCTCGCCGCGAGGCAGCGTGGGCGGCGGGATCAACGTGGTGCCCAAGCGCGCCACTGACCAGCCGATCACATCGTTTACCGGCAGCTATGCATCCGATAACCAACTCGGCGGTGCCGTGGATGTCGGGCGGCGCTTTGGCGAAGGTGACATGTTCGGCATTCGCTTCAATGGCGTGAAACAGTCTGGCGACACCGACTGGGATCACCAGAGCGTCGACCGCGAAATGGCCGTGCTGGGTCTGGATTTTCGCGGTGAGCGCCTGCGGCTTTCGACTGACATCGGCCACACTGAGCGCGATACCGATGCCCCGCAAGAGCGCGTGCAAATCGGCCCCAATGCAAAGGTGCCGAATGCCAACGATGTCCGCGACAACTATGCGCAGCCCTGGAGTCAGGCGCGAACCACGGACACCTTCGGCACGCTGAACGGCGAGTTCGATGTCAGCGATTCAGTCATGCTGTACGGCGGCGTGGGGGCGCGCAAAAGCAACCATGACTTCCTCCGGCATGCCGTTGCGGTCACCAATGACGCTGGCAATTTCAGTGTTCAGCCGCGTGACTTTACCCGCGACGAAAATGTCCGCACGGCCACGGCGGGCGTGCGCAACTGGTTCCATACCGGGCCGGTGAGCCATCAGGTCAACCTGGCGGCCAGCTATTTCTACATGGACTTCGAAAATGGCGGCGCGCGTTATGCGGCAGCCCCGAGCAACCTCTACAATCCTCGGGAAACACCTACACCTGTGCGGCCGACGCGTTTCGATCCAGAGGTCTATACCGAGAACCGCTTCAGCAGCATTGCGTTGTCCGACACCCTGGGCTTTTTTGATGATCGAGTGTTGCTGACACTCGGTGGCCGTTGGCAGCGGGTCAAGGTTGATGACTGGTCGGATGACGTCAAAGGCGATACCGCCTACGACGAAGAAAAGTTCTCGCCATCGGGCGGCGTTCTGTTCAAGGCGACCGACAAGCTGTCGCTGTACGCCAACTACATGGAAGGCTTGAGCCAGGGCAAGATCGCGCCGTCGACCTCGGTGAACGAGGACGAGATTTTCCCGCCGTTCATCAGTCGCCAGGTCGAAGTCGGTGCCAAGTACGACGCCGGAGCATTCGCCGTCACCGCTGCGGTGTTTCGCATCAAGCAGCCGGCCTACGAAACCAACGCCACGACGCGAGTCTTTGGCCCCAATGGCAAACGCAATAACGAGGGTGTCGAGTTGAGCGTCTTTGGCGAACCGCTCAAGGGGTTTCGGTTGCTCGGCGGTGTGATGTACATCGACAGCGAGTTGACCGATACCACCAATGGCACATTTGACGGCAACCGGGCGCCCGCGACGCCGAAATACAACGTCAACCTCGGTGCCGAGTGGGACGTGCCAAACGTGCAGGGCCTGACTTTGACCAGTCGCGGGATCTATTCCAGTTCGCAGTATCTGGATCAGTCCAACAACAAAGAAATCGACTCTTGGGAGCGATTCGACGTCGGCGCACGCTATGCGTTCAGGGTCGACGAAAAGACCATTACCGTGCGGGCCAATGTCGAGAACGTGGCCGACAAGCGTTACTGGAGTTCGGCCGGGGCTTCGGACGACAGCGAGCCTGGGTTGACGCTGTCGACGCCGCGGACCTATTTGCTGTCGGCGACTGTGGATTTTTGAGCACTGAGCAAGTGTGGCGAGGGAGCTTGCTCGCGCTGGACTGCGCAGCAGTCCCCGCATGGGGCGTTTCGCACCCCGACGGGAGCAAGCTCCCTCGCCACAGGTTCAAAGCAACGTTCAGCCCTGCAAATAAACCGCATGGGTATGGGTGTACTCATACAGCCCATGCTTGCCATCCGCTCCGCCAATCCCGGATTTACGCACACCGGCATGGAAGCCTTGCATCGCTTCGAAGTTCTCGCGGTTGACGTAAGTTTCGCCAAAATCCAGCTCGCGCATGGCATGCAGGGTTTTGCCAAGGTCACGGGTGTAGATCGACGAGGTCAGGCCATAGTCGCAGTCGTTGGCCAAGGCGATGGCTTCGTCCAGGTCATCGATGATCTGGATCGGCAGCACCGGACCGAAAATCTCTTCGCGCATGATTTCCATGTCGGCGCGGCAACCGGCTAAAACAGTGGGCTGGAAGTGGAAACCATTGGGCAGATCGGCCATCTGTCCGCCACTGATCAAGTTTGCACCCTGGCTCAACGCAGTACGGACTTTGCGGTTGACGCTATCCAGGCCTTGGCGATTGATCAGCGGTCCCATCTCGACGTCGGGCTGTGCGATTGGGTCGCCATAGCGAGTCGCGCTCATCGCCGCAGCGATGCGTTCGATGAATTGATCCGCAACCTTGCGCTCTACATACACCCGCTCGGCGCAGTTGCACACCTGGCCGCTGTTGATGATGCGTGAGTCGCGGATGGCTTTGACCGCCAGATCGAGGTCAGCGTCAGCCAGTACAATCGCCGGGGCTTTGCCGCCCAGTTCCAGGTTGAGCTTGGTGATGTTCGGCGCGGCGGCGGCCATGATGCGCGATCCGGTGGCGACGCTGCCGGTGAAGCTGATCATGTCCACGCCTTTGTGCGCGCTCAATGCCGCGCCAACCTGGCCGTCACCGCATACCACGTTGAACACGCCGGGCGGCAGGTCGGTTTCGGCCACGAGGCGGGCGAATTCGAAGCAATTGTTCGGGGTTTCTTCGCTGGGTTTGATGACGATGGTGTTGCCGGTCAACAGCGCCGGGGCCATTTTGCGGGCGATCAGAAAGAACGGGAAATTCCACGGCAGAATCCCGGCCACCACGCCCAGCGGTTTGCGGAACAGGAAGATGTTTTCGTTCTGGCGGTCACTGGTGATGATTTCACCTTCGATGCGCCGCGCCCATTCGGCCATGTAGTCGAGGTAATCGGCCGTGAAGTTGACCTCGACTTCGGCCAGGCCATTGATCTTGCCTTGTTCCAAGGTGATCGTGCGTGCCAGGTGCGAGACGTTTTCCCGCAATTTGGCAGCGATGCGGCGCAGGTAGCCGGCGCGATCATTGGCCGGTTTGCGCGCCCAGTCCTTTTGCGCCGCACGGGCCGCGGCGAGGGCGCGTTCGACGTCTTCGGCGGTTGAGGCGGGGACTTTCGACAGCTCGGCGCCGGTAGCCGGGTTGATCACATCGATGTGGGCAGCGCTGGCCACGAACTGGCCGTTGATGAAGTTTTCGTAAACAGGCACGGACGACATGGGGACGACTCCTTGGCAGTTCAGTAAGTGCGTGAAGGCGCTTGAGTGCTGGCGGGTTCGCGGTAACGGGCGAGGGTGGCCATGGCGCTCTGACGCAGCAAGCTGATGTCGATGGCTACCGCGATGAACTGGCAGCCCCAGCTTTGGTAGCGACGGGCGTCTTCTTCGTTGGGGGCGAGGATGCCGCAGGCCTTGCCCGCCGCGAGCGTGGCGTCCACCGCGTGGCGGATACGTTGCTGAACGTCCGGATGGCCAGGATTGCCGGCGTGGCCCAGGCCAATCGACAGATCCGCCGGGCCGATAAACACCGCATCCACGCCTTCGACGGCAGCAATCGCTTCGACGTTTTCCACGCCGATCCGCGATTCCACCTGCACGATCAGGCACAGCTGTTCGTGGGCGGTATTGAGATAGTCGGGTACGCCATCCCAGCGTGTGGCGCGGGTCAGGCCGCCGCCGACACCGCGAATGCCGTGGGGCGGGTAACGCATGGCGCGCACCAGTGCCTGGGCTTGTTCGGCGGTTTCAACCATCGGGATCATCAGTGTCTGCGCGCCGATATCCAGCAGTTGCTTGATCAGGTTGGCATCGCCATTCACCGCGCGCACGACTGGCGCGGTGGAGTAGGGGGCGACTGCCTGCAATTGCGTCAGTACGCCGGGCACGGTGTTCGGCGCGTGCTCGCCGTCGATCAGCATCCAGTCGTAACCGGTGGTGGCGACGATCTCGGCGGCGTAGCCGGTGGCGAACCCGGCCCAAATGCCGTACTGGGTCGCGGGTTTGTTAAGCGCAGCCTTGAAAGCGTTGTGCGGCATGTTCATGTCGAGCTCCTTTCTCAGCGGCTGTAGGGCCGATGCAGTTGGCATTCGGGGTTGAGTGTCACGCCGAAACCGGGCTGATCAAGTTCCGACAGACGCATGCGGCCATTGACCGGCACCGGTTCGCCGAGCAATTGCGGATGGAACATCGGCACCACTTCGTCTGCCTTGGGCGCCATCATCAGGAACTCGGCGAACGGGCTGTTATGGCGAGTGGCGACGAAGTGATAGCTGTACACCGAGGAACCGTGCGGAATGACCAACGCATTGTGCGCGTCGGCGAGGGCCGAGATTTTCACCAGTTCAGTGAGGCCTCCGCACCAGCCGACATCCGGCTGAATGATGTCGCAGCAGCCCATCTCCAGCAGCATGCGGAAGCCCCAGCGCGTGGCTTCGTGTTCGCCGGTGGTCACCAGCATGCCTTTGGGCACGTTGTTGCGCAGCGCCGCGTAGCCCCAGTAATCGTCCGGTGGCAGGGCTTCCTCGATCCACTTCAAACCATGTTCGTGGGCGCCGACCGCCAGTTTGGTGGCGTAGTTGAGGTCCAGGCTCATCCAGCAATCGAGCATCAGCCAGAAGTCCGGGCCAACGCGTTCACGCATGGTCGCCAGTTCTTCGAGGTTCTTGCGCAAGCCTTCCTCGCCTTCGGCGGGGCCGTGGTGCAGCGGCATCTTGCCGCCGATGAAGCCCATTTTCTGCGCCAGGTCCGGGCGGGCGCCGGTGGCATAGAACTGCAATTCGTCGCGCACCGCGCCACCGAGCAACTGATGCACCGGCTCATGGCGGATCTTGCCGAGCAAGTCCCACAGCGCCAGGTCGACGCCGGAGATTGTGTTGATGACGATGCCCTTGCGCCCGTAATACAGGGTCGACTGGTACATCTGGTCCCAGATTTTTTCGATGTCGGTGACGCGAGCCCCTTCGAGGAAGCGCGCCAGGTGTTTCTCGACGATGTAAGCGGCAGGCTCACCGCCCGTGGTCACGGCGAAACCGACGGTGCCGTCGCTGGCTTCAATCTCGACCACCAAGGTGCCGAGCACGTTGATGCCGAAGGTGCGGCGGCTCTGGCGGTACTCGGGATATTTGCTCATTGGCGTGGCGATGTGATCGTCGATCCAGTGGCCGTCCGCTTGATCGTGATAATCCGCGCCACCGCCGCGCAGGGTGAAAGCGCGGACGTGTTTGATGGTTGGAATGCCCATGGTGTGATTCCTTTTTTTAAACGGCGGTCAGGTTAGATGGTGGCCGGTTTGTTCGAGGCTTTATGCCCGGGCGCACGTACGCCCAGCACCAGCAACGCGGCGATGACAGTGGTAGCGGACAGCACATACAAGCCGGCTGCCGGTGAATGGAAAGCGCCTTCGGCCCAGTTCTTCAGCACCGGGGCGATGAAGCCGCCGAGGGCGCCGAACGAGTTGATCAGGGCGATCCCGGCCGCGGCGGCGCTGCCGGCGAGGTAGCTGGAAGGGAAGGTCCAGAACACCGGTTGCACGGCGATGAAACCTGAAGCAGCGAAGCACAGGGCGATGATGCCCAGCAGCGGGTTGCTGAAGGTTACCGAGCAGGCGATCCCGGCGGCGGCCATGAGCAAAGTCAGGCATGCGGTGCGGCGACGTTCGCCGGTACGGTCGCTGTAGCCGGGAATCAGGTAGGCCGCGATCAGAGCGCAGATCCATGGGATCGCGGTGACCAGTCCAACCATCAGCCCGACCTTGGTGCCGAGCAGTCCACCGACCTGGGTTGGCAGGTAAAACACCACGCCGTAGACGCTGGCCTGGATCAGCAGGTAGATCAGGCACAGGTAAAGTATCGACGGCTGGCAAATCACGTTGAGCAGGCTGCGGCCGTGGTTCTGTTTATGGCTATCTTCCTGATCGAGCAGGCTCTGCACTTGTTGGCGCTCTTCGACGGTCAGCCACTTGGCATCGGCCGGGCGATTGTCCAGATACCAGTAGGCCCAGACGCCCACTGCCGAGGCCATCAAGCCTTCAACGGCGAACAGCCATTGCCAGCCGTGGAACCCGGCAAAGCCGTCCAGTTCCAGCAGCAGACCGGACAACGGGCTACCGAAGATGAACGCCAGCGGCGCACCGAAGTAAAAGAAACCCATGGCCTTGCCGCGCACAGCGCTGGGGAACCAGTAGGTGAGGTAAAGGATCACCCCGGGGAAGAACCCGGCTTCGGCCACGCCCAGCAAAAAGCGCAGGACGTAGAAGGTGGTTTCGTTGTGGGCAAAGACCATGGCTGCAGAAACCAGGCCCCAGGTGACCATGATCCGGCACATCCACAAACGGGCGCCGACGCGGTGCAGGATCAGGTTGCTCGGTACTTCGAGCAGCGCATAACCGACAAAGAACACCCCGGCGCCAAAGGCGAACGCGGCATCACTGATGTTGGTATCGGCTTGGAAGGCTTGCTTGGCGAACCCGACGTTGGCGCGGTCGAGGAAGGCCATGATGTACATCAACAAGAGAAACGGCAGCAGCCGCCAGGAAATTTTGGCGAGCAGAGGCGCAGGTAGAGTCTTCATCGCAGTTTTCCTTTGGTAGGGCATTTGTTCTTATGGGGAAGACTGTACGGCCGCTGATCGATGCGTTACAAATCGAATCTAGCTCACAACTGATACCTTGAGGGTATCGATAAAAAGGTTTGCCATGACCACGCCGATCATCTCCCGCAGCCTGCTCAATCGCCTGCGCTACAAGCATCTGCACATGCTGGTGACGCTCAGCACCAGCCAGAACCTGCACCGCGCTTCGCAAAGCCTGAACATGTCGCAACCGGCGGCCACGCGCATGCTCCATGAAATTGAAGACATGTTCGGTTGCGACCTGTTCGAACGCTTGCCCCGGGGCATGCGACCGACGGCGCTGGGCCAGGAACTGGTGCGTTTTGCCGAATCGGCCCTCAGCGGTCTCGACCGTTGCGCCGAGGACCTGATGGCGCGGCAGCAGGGCGGTTACGGCTACTTGTCGATCGGCACCATCATGGGCGCAGCGCCGGATCTGGTCATGGATTCGATTGCCGAGATCAAGTCGCTCAATCCGCAATTGCGGATTCGCATCATGGGAGACACCAGTGACCAGGTGATCCAGTTGCTGGAACAGGGCCGTATCGACCTCGCCATCGCCCGGCGCAACGCCGCCACCGACAGTGAGCACTACGTCTTCGAACAACTGGGCAATGAACGTTTGCTGGTGGTGGTGCACGCCGGCCATCCGCTGGCCCGACGCAAGAAGCTGGAAATGGCGGAACTGGTCAACGGCTGGCCCTGGATTCTGCAACCTGAAACCAGTCCGGCGCGCATCGGCCTGGATCAAGCCTTGCAGCGCCTGGCGCTGCCGCTGCCGGCAGACATTATTGAATGCAGCTCGGTGTACTCGATGCAGCAACTGATTCAACTGACCGACGCGATCATGGTGCTGTCGGAAACCGCACTGCGCGACTACCTGAAAATGGGCCTGGTGGTGGCGCTGCCGGTGGAGCTGGATGTGCAATTGGCGCCATTCGGACTGTTGTTGCGCAAGGGGGAGCACATCAGTCGGGAGTTGGGTTTGTTCATTGACCTGCTGCGGCGAAAAGCCGCGGTTTTTTGATCTCATGGTCAGTTTTTTGTTTTCCGCGCGCGCATAAACCTTTAAAGTTAACCTTTCGGTCAGCTTTGCACTGTCGACACAGCCCTTTGCATCGTCAAGAAGGGCTTCTGCAAGACTCGAGATTCCCAGTACATAACCAGAAGGGCGGACCCCATAACCGCCCAGAGGATGATCCATGTCCAACCGTGATATATCCCGGCGCTCGTTCCTTCAGGGCGGGCTGGTAGCGGGTGTGAGCGTGACGCTCACGCCATTGAGCAGCCAGGCGCTGGCCGCCTTGATGGAAAACAGCGTGACCGTGCCGTCCGAGCAGTGGCTCGGCAACAATGGCCAGGCGCGCGCCCGTAACGATGCCTTGTCCAAGGTTTGCGGCAGCAAGGTTTTTGCCCGCGACATCCGCGCCAAGGACATGCCGGGCTGGCCGCAGCAGCAAGGCCACGCCATGCTGCTGAAAACCATCAAGGCCGACCACATCTTTGCCGGCATCGACCTGGCGTGGCTTGGCGCCGATCTGCAACCGGATCGCATCGTCACCGCCGAAGACCTGGTCAAGGACGGCATCGTGTTCCCTGAAGAACACGCGCCGGATCCGCTGCTGCCGGCAGGCAAGGTGCCGATGTTCATCGGTCACCCGGTGGCGATCCTGATCTGGAACGATTTCGAGCGGTTCCGCAAGGCCAAGGCTCAACTCAAATTCAATGACAAAGCGATTCGTTACGGTGCCAAGGTGCCGTATTACGAAGGCGATCCCTACGGCAGCTTCCGCTATGTGCGCGTGGGCGGGCCGACCTCGGCGGACGAAGACGAATTCGCCAGCCTCAAGGACTCGATCCTGTTTCCGATGCTGAAAAACCGTCGGCCGGTGTGGAATTCCCAGCCGAACCTGCACGGCAATCTGACCGAGCGCGGCTTGTTCTACGCCGAGCGCATGAAGCAGCAGATCGACACCCCGCCGGATAACTGGCTGGTGTTCGACGAGCGCTACAAGACGCCGTCGATCGAACCGGCCGCGATGGAACCGGACAACGGCAACGGCTGGTACGACCCGGCCACCAAGACCCTGCACTTTGTCGTCGCTACCCAATGTCCGCTGGAAACCGCGACCGAGACCGCGAAGATGATCGCGCCGTCGCGTTTCGGCCTGGCCAACCTGAACATGCACCCGGGCTACACCGTTGGTTACGGCTCCAAAGACCACAACATTTTCGTCTACTACGCCGCCCTCGCAGCGTTGTACGGCGCCGGTGTACCGGTACGCCTGGCCAACGACCGCTACGAGCAATTCCAGAGCGGCATCAAGCGCCATCCATTCGATATCCGCTATCAACTGGCCGTGGACAAGACCGATCACAGCTTCAGGATTTTCCGCGCCGAGATGAGCGTCGACGGCGGTGGACGTGTCAACTACAGCCCATCCGTGGCAGCGGTTGGCGCTACGGCGGCGCAGTCGATCTACTACATGCCGCAGAACGATTTGCAGGTCACGGCCTATCATTCGCGCGCGGTGGAAGCCGGTTCGATGCGTGGCTACGGCACCCTGCAAAGCATGGCGTCCACCGAGATGATGGTCGACGAAATCGCCGATCGCCTCGGTGTCGATGCCATTGAATTGCGGCGCAAGAATGCGCTGCGTTCGGGCATGAAAAACACCCAGGGCGCGATCCCGGCCGGTGCCTTGCGCCTGCATGAAATTCTCGACAAGGCTGCCGTTCACGACACCTGGAAAAATCGTCACGCGATCAAGCAACAACGCGAATCAGCCGACCCGGACAACTGGTATGGCATCGGTTTCGCCATCTGCCAGAAAGACTTCGGCACCGGTTCGGAAGCGCCGATGGCCAGCATCGAATACACCGTTGACGGTCGTATCACCCTGCGCCACATCGGTATCGAAATCGGCACCGGCATGTCCACTTCCCAGGCAATGGTGGTGGCCGATTTCCTCGGCAACCCGGCACACGAAGTGAAGACTGGCGAAACCGAATGGAAGGAGTTGCAGCTGATCAGCGGCGGCAACCCCTACATCATGAGCCAGGCCGAGCAGGACAACTTCCTGCGCAACCCGCGCTGGGTCGGCAAGGTCGCTTCGGCGTCGTCGGCCACCAACTCGGCGTACTACTTCAGCCACGCCACCCGTGAAGCGGCGCGTGTGCTGTTCAACCACGGCTTGTGGCCAGCGGCGCTGGAGATCTGGCGCCAAGGCCCTTACGGCGGCCAGGCCAACCCTTATGTGGTACGCCGTGAAGACGCCCATTGGGTCGACGGCAAGCTCACCGCCAACGGCATGGAACCTTTGCCCTTTGCAGTGCTAGCCAAGCGTGCTCACGAGCGCGGTCTGGTCACTGGCGCGACGGTCCATGGTTTCAACCGCTGGAGCTGGGCCGAGGCCGAGTTCAGCATCGATGGCGTGCGCGAGCGTCTGCCGCTCGATGGCCTGGCGGTGAAGTACGGCGACGGTGCGCCGAAAGCAAAGAAAGCGCAGATGAACAGCGCTGGTTTCCATCTGCTGGACCGGCAGAACATCGCCTACCCGGCGACTCAGTTGAACAACGCGGCGGTGACTTACTACAGCCCGGTGGCGACGCTGGTGGAAGTGAAGGTCAACAAGGGTTCGCACGAAGTGTCGGTGCTCAACCATCACTCGTGGGTCGAGTGCGGTCGGGTACTGGTGCCGGAACTGGTCAAGGGTCAGCTCGAAGGCGGCATCGCCATGGGCATCGGCCATGCGCTGATGGAAGAAATGCCGCTGTACGAAGGCGGGCCGGGGGAGGGTGACTGGAACTTCAACCGTTATCGCCTGCCGATGGCGCGTCACGTTGCGGTGTGGAAACAGACCGCGGAAATCCTGCCGCCATTGTCGCCGAGCGACCCGTCCAAGGGCATCGCCGAAGTGGTGATGATCCCGGTGGTCGGTGCCATCGGAAACGCTGTGGCCCATGCCATCGGCAAACGTGTCCGTGACTTGCCTATCACTTCTGCCCGCATCAAGGAGGCCCTCAATGGCTAACCGTCCGCTTCAACTGACCCTCAACGGTCAATCCGTCGGCCCGGTGGACATCCCTGATGACCTGCCGATGATCGATTACCTGCACGAGTACAAGAACCTCACCGGTTCGCGCCTGGGCTGCGGCCAGGGCATTTGCCACGCCTGCGTGGTGATCGTTGATAACCCGGACGGCACCAGCGAAGAAGTGCGCACCTGCATTACTGGCGCGCACTATTTCGAAGGCAAGAAGGTGCGCACCATCGAAGGCCACGCGACCCGCGACGAGCAGGGCAAGGTCACTGAACTGAACCCGATCCAGCAGCGCTTCGTCGACGAATTCGCCTTCCAGTGCAGTTACTGCGCGCCTGGCTTCGTCAATGCCGCGACGGTGCTGGTAGAGAAGCTGCAGCGACAGCCCATCGTCAAAAGCCAACTGGAAAAAGTCATCGAGGACAGCCTCGGTCATCACATCTGCCGTTGCACCGGCTACGTGCGCTACTACAGCGCCACGCGCAACGTGCTGACTGATCTCGGCCTGGTCAAGGAGGGTTAAGCATGAAACAACTACTTAGCCGTCTCGCGTTGACGGTCGGCCTGGCAGCGCCTGTGTTGCTGGCTCACGCTGACGATGCGCAGGTCAAGCAGGGCGAATACCTGGCCCGTGCCGCCGACTGCATGGCGTGCCATACCGCGCCGGGTGGCGCGCCGTATGCGGGCGGCCTGCCGATCGTCTCGCCGTTCGGCACGATCTACGGCACCAACATCACGCCGAGCAAAGAGCACGGCATCGGTTTGTACAACGATGACGAATTCTTCGCTGCGTTGACCGAAGGCAAGCGCCGCGATGGGGCGAACCTGTACCCGGCGATGCCGTACACCTCGTATCATTTGATCCCGCGTGCAGACTCCGACGCGATTCATGCCTACTTGAAAACCATCGCGCCGATCGAGCGCGCTGCACCGGTCACTAGCCTGAGCTTTCCGTTCAATGTGCGTCCTGGTCTGATGGGCTGGAACATGATGTACGGCAAGGACGTGAAGCTGGAATCCGCCGAAGGCAAGAGCGAAGCCTGGAAGCGCGGCCAGTACATGGTCGACGTGCTCGGTCACTGTGGCGAGTGCCACACGCCACGCGGTTTGCCTGGTGCGATGCAGATGGACAAGCGCATGACCGGTGGCGTTCTCAATGGCTATCTGGCGCCGAGCCTGTTGGCCACTGACCTGGCCGCGCGTGGCTGGAATCATCAGGACCTGAGCTCGTTCCTCAAGCACGGCATGAGCGCCCAGGGCACGATGTTCAACGAGATGTTCCCGGTGTTCCACAACAGCACTCAGGGCCTCACTGACCCGGATCTGGCCGCCATGGCCACCTTCCTGCTCGGCGATCAGCCGCCAGCGGCAAAAGTGCTGACCGACGTGCCACTGGAAAAACTCAGCGCCAGCGCCCAGCGCGGGCGTCAGGACTACTTGAACGTCTGTGCCGGTTGCCACGCGGTCGATGGCGAAGGCAAGCCACACATCGCCGTGGCCATGCGCGGCAATACCACGCTGCGCCTGGAAGATCCGCGCAATCTGGTGCGGGTAATCGACGACGGTATCGGTGAACAGAAATTCTCCGGGTTCGAGCACATGCAACCGATGCCCGGTTTCATCGAAAAACTCAGCGATGCACAACTCACCGACTTGCTGAACTACCTGCGTCAGGGTTGGGGTGGTCTGCCGGGCGACCTGGCGGTAAACGACGTGCAGAAGCTGCGGGCCGATGCGCCGCTCGAGCACAAGGCGCACTGACATGCAGCATCTCGATCTGCAAGTGGTGCGGCGGGCGCTGGAGTGGTCGTTGGCCGGGCAACGCGTCTGGCTGTGCACGGTGCTCGCCACTTACGGCTCGGCGCCCCGTGCGCCGGGTTCGCTGTTGGCAGTCAATACCGACGGCCAGTGGATCGGTTCGCTGTCCGGCGGCTGTGTCGAGGAAGACTTTCTTGAACGCGTCGCCGAGGGCGCGTTTGACGACGCCGTCGGCGTCGTGCGTTACGGCGAAGGTGACGATCCGCGCTCGCGGGTCAGCTTGCCCTGTGGTGGCGTGCTCGACGTACTGGTAGAGACGCTTGAATCTGATTGCGATGTTCAGGCGCATTTGCGGGAGCTGGAGTCGGCGCTATTGGGCCGACGCCGCTTGATCCGTGAAGTCGATCTGGCCAGTGGGGCGCGCAGTCTGCTCGATGATCGCGAGCAGGGTGTTCGCGTCGAGCGTGAGGTCGACCGTGTGCGGCTGCGCATCGGTGCCGCTCAGCGCTTGTTGCTCGCCGGCTACTCCAGCGTGGCCCAGACCTGTGCGGAGTTTGCCGTGGGCCTGGGCTTCGAAGTGATTCTGTGCGATCCGCGGGATGAAGTGCTGGAAGGCGTGGTCTTGGAAAACGTAGAGATTCGTCGTCAATTGCCGTCAGTGTTCATCGCCGATGGTGGCTGCCACAGCGACACGGCCGTGGTGGCGCTGACCCACGACCCGCGTATCGACGACTTGGCCATGATGGAAGCGGTACGCACCGAGGCGTTCTACATCGGCGTGATGGGCTCGCTGCAGACTTCGCGCAAGCGCTTCGAGCGCTTGCGGCGCATTGGTGGCTTGGGCGATGCCGAACTGGCGCGGATTCATGCGCCAATAGGCTTGAACCTGGGCAGCAAGACGCCAGCGGAAATTGCTCTTGCGGTACTGGCCGACATCCTGCGAATCCGCAGTGGTATCGCACGGGACAAGCTGTAATCACTGATCCCTTGTAGGAGCGAGCAGGCTTACTCCTACAAAAAAGGGGCCGCATTCAGCGACCCTTTTTTTGCATTAGTATCCGAACTTATCCCGCAGCCCGTAATACCAGGCGCCCAACGCCGCAAACGGTGTGCGCAGCAATTGCCCGCCGGGGAACGGGTAGTGGGGCAGGTCGGCGAACGCGTCGAAACGCTCGGCCTGGCCACGCAACGCTTCGGCCAGGACCTTGCCCGCCAGATGTGTGTACGTCACGCCATGGCCGCTGCAACCCTGGGAGTAATAGATGTTGTCACCCAGCCGCCCCACTTGCGGCAGACGCGACAACGTCAGCAGGAAATTACCGGTCCAGGCGTAATCGATCTTTACATCCTTGAGCTGCGGGAAAGCCTTGAGCATTTTCGGTCGAATGATCGCTTCGATGTTGGCCGGGTCACGCGCGCCGTACACCACGCCACCACCGAATATCAGGCGCTTGTCGCCGCTCAGTCGGTAGTAATCGAGCAGGTAATTGCAGTCCTCGACGCAATAATCCTGCGGCAACAGGCTTTTCGCCAACGCGTCGCCCAAGGGCTCGGTGGTGATGACCTGGGTGCCGCAAGGCATCGACTTGGCCGCCAGCTCCGGCACCAGATTGCCCAGATAAGCGTTGCCCGCCACGATGATGAATTTTGCCCGGACTTTGCCTTGCGGCGTGTGCACCACCGGATTGGCGCCGCGCTCGATGCGTATCGCCGGCGATTGCTCATAAATGACGCCACCCAGAGACTCCACAGCCGCCGCTTCGCCCAGCGCCAGGTTAAGCGGGTGAATATGTCCGCCGCTCATGTCGAGCATACCGCCGACATATTGATCACAGGCCACCACCTCACGGATACGGCTTTTATCCATCAACTCCAGCTGCGTGTGACCGAAACGTTCCCACAGACGCTTCTGGGATTCGAGATGACCCATTTGCTTGGGCGTGATGGCGGCAAACACGCCGCCGTCCTTCAAGTCGCACTGGATATTGTATTTGGCCACGCGCTCGCGAATGATCCGCCCGCCCTCAAACGCCATTTGCCCCAGCAACTGAGCCTGCTTGGGGCCGACACTGCGCTCGATCACATCAATATCGCGGCTGTAGCTGTTAACGATCTGGCCACCGTTTCGCCCGGACGCACCAAAACCGACTTTGGCGGCTTCCAGTACCGTGACCTTGAAACCGTTCTCCAGCAAGAACAGGGCAGAGGACAGACCGGTATAACCGGCACCGATTACACAGACATCAGTCTCAACGTCGTCCTGCAGCACCGGGCGAGGCGGAACCGCATTGGCCGACGCAGCGTAGTAGGACTCTGGGTAGGGGGTGTGCGCCATCCTGCAGCCTCTGTTTAATATATTTTACGAGTGCGTCGATCCTACCCGAGTTAAAAATCCACCGCCAGCCACCGGAAAATCTTCTTTGCAGCGGCAAAATTAAATATTTTGCATATTCATAGGGTTAGCTCGAAAAAAGGTGTTGACACCCCTCCGGAATTCCGTAGAATGCCGCCTCACAGCAGGCACGTAGCTCAGTTGGTTAGAGCACCACCTTGACATGGTGGGGGTCGTTGGTTCGAGTCCAATCGCGCCTACCAAACAAAATCCGCTCT
Organism: Pseudomonas sp. Sample_22; assembly: GCF_004307635.1. Lineage (NCBI taxonomy): Bacteria > Pseudomonadati > Pseudomonadota > Gammaproteobacteria > Pseudomonadales > Pseudomonadaceae > Pseudomonas > Pseudomonas sp. Sample_22. Next base: position 55,785 of record NZ_RCNY01000068.1, on the reverse strand, counting down.
GCTGGGCGGTCTAGAGGGGTTACCGGAAACGGTAACCCCTTTTTGCTTTTTCCCTTTGGGCAAACTTTGGGAATATTTTGGGCAAACGACCACCGCGCTATACCTTCAGGTCGGCTTTGACCTTCATGTAAACCACCGCGTCTTCGCCGTGCCCCGCCTGGTAGTGCTCGGTCATCTTCACGTCCGCGTGCCCCATCAATCCTTGAATGTACTCTTGGTCGAAACCCTGCTGTTCGTACAGCCAGGCGCCGAGCGCACGGATCTCGTGAAAGGTCGGGCGCTCGCCGGCGGGGATGTCGGCATAGGCCTGCGAATCGTCCCGCGCCTGGGCGAAAGACTTGGTCAGGTAGTCGGCCGTCACCGCGTTCCAATGCAGCTTGGCATCCAGCTGGGTTCGCTTGCGCGCCTTGGGTGAGTAATGGATCAGGTACGGGCAGACGACCGGCGACTTCATGCACTCCATCACCACCTCCCGAAGCGCCTGGCCCATCACAATCTCCAAGTGCACGGGCTTCTCGTAGTTCTGGGTCTTCCCGGGCGACACCTTGATGGTGTTCTGGTCGAGGTCCACTGCCGATTTCGGCCACACCACGATATCCTCCCGCCGCTGAAGACTCAGTAACCCCAACCGAATGGCGCGCTTCAGCCAGATCGGCGTCCCCACGTATTCCAGAATCTTGTTCAAACCCTCGACCGTGTGCCGCTGGCGCTTCTTCTCAGCCTCCTTTTTCACCAGGGTCAGTTCCGCCGAGTTGCGTTCGCACAGGCCTTTGGCCACGGCGAAGGCAAACACCTGGACCAGCAGGCCTCGGTGCTTCGTGTAGGCATTGTTCTCGAAACCATCCAGGTAGTCGGCGACTGTCAGCACATCCAGCTGCCCCATCATCAGTTCACCCAGGTCCTCGCGGTACCGGGCCAGCTTGAATTTGATCTCTTTCAGCGTGCTGGCGGCATAGGTCCTGGTGGGCAGCCATTCCTTTTCGAAGCGGTCGAGGCAGCCGCTGAACTTCGGCGCCGCGTCACCGGTGATCATCGCCAGTAGAGAGCCGTCGTCAGCCAGCAGAGGAAGCAGCTTCGCGTTGGCGGCGTTCGCCAGCTTGATGGCCTCGGCCATTGGCTTGTTGATGCTGATTTTCTTGCCGGTGATCGGGTTCTTGTACTGCCAGTATTTGCCGTTCGGGTAGAGGTTGGCTGGCAGATGCCGATTTTTAACGGTCCTCTCCCGCGGGGGCGCCATCAGCCCACCTCCAACATCTTGGCCAGCAGGGGATCATTCGACCCCATCACGGCCGCCTGCAGGTCCACGAAATACATCCCGCCCTTTACCTCTCCAATCACTTCGCCTTCCTCAATCCATTTCTTCAATTGCTGCACGCTCGGCTTGCCGCCGGCATAGCGCAACTTCCTGTACTCACTCACCTCCATCAGGCGCGGGAGCTTTACCGTAATCTGGGCAATGACTTTTGCCATGATGATGCTCCATGCCGCGCGTGGCGGCAGAAGGTGGGGATTAGATGACCATCTCGGCCTGGGTTTCTCGTTGCCAGATCGGCGAACTGTTGTGCGATTCGATGCGGTCAGCGATGACATTGGCGCGCTGGCCGGCGGTCGGCGGGGCATACATGCCGAAGCGACTGATGCTCCCGCCGTTCACTGCTGCGTTCGTGGAGTCGGCGGAGGCGAAGGGCAGGTGCTGAAATATTGCAGGGTCGAGCATTCGCAGGCCGTGAAGTCTGCAAGCTGGACGGCCTTGGTCATCGCAGATGGCATCCATCGCGACGCCCATCCGCTTCCACCATGCTCCAGTACCCGGTGAAGCCCATTGCCCAGAGCTGCCCAATGCGACCGTACGCCAACACCTCGCCAGCCGCTGCAACCGCTCAAGCGATTCGTGCAAGTGCCAGACAGGCACGCCGCGAAGCTCCTCTGGCCATTGACGAACGAGGTCGTCGTTGGCCTCTTCATCGCCGTCGATGACGTCTGGAATGAGCGCCCAAGTGAATCCAGGATGTCGGTGCCAGTCTTCGACCCAGCGTGTGTAGCCGTCGACGTCTACCTGGCCGCCTTTTTTCCACACTGTGAATGCGCCGTTATCGAAAACAAACGATTTGCATACATCGGCGACAATCCCGAGATCGTCCTTGCGTGGGAACGGCACCAGCGCGTGCCGGCCGGTCAGGAACTTAGCCGCGTCCTCGCGCTTACCGCCGACAGGCGTGCCGTGGTAATGAATCATCCGCTGAGCCTCACGGTTTCAATTTCGACGCCCTGGTGCGTGGCAATGATTGTTTGATCGCCGCCAATGCCTTCGGCCAGGCGATCGGCAATCTGTTCGTGCCAGCCTTTCTTGATCAGTGCGGTTGCCGCCTTGATGTGCTCGACATGAATCATCGTTGGCGACCGAACTTCCAGCCGATAGATGATCAATTCGCCGTCGGACGGGCAGACGGCTGCGAAGGTGTGTCGGTAAATATTCACGCGCAGTCCTCGCCCGCCGTTCACCGGCAGGCTGGTAGGTGGAAGAGGGGTTATGCGAGTTGGGCGTTGAACGCTTCGACGATCGCCGGGGCGCAGAGGGTGATCGGCAGAGCGTCGGTGCTTTTGCCGTCGGAGATAATCACCCAACCGTCTTTGCGCAGGGTGCAGGTCTCGTTGCCGATCTGTATGCGTGCGATCGGCAGCCAAGGGAATGGCAGCTTTCGGTTGAGCCAGTAGATCAGCTTCATCGCCGTGGCCCCTTGTAGCAGTACACGTAGGCGAACCAGGCGAGGGCGATCATGGTGTCACCTGAGATTTCAGATCAACCACCGCGAAGACAATGCCGCGGCAGTAGCTGTCTTCGCTGTCCATCACGTTGAATGTGGCATGAGGAATATTTGTCTCGTAGATCCAGCTGAACCCGTCCTGATCCCAAATTGCCTGGATGGACTCTGCGGTCGTTCTGCGCTGGACGAAATCGGCAATCGCATCGTCGTCCCCATCGTCGATTTGGGATCTGTCGAGTAGGCCGTTGGCGTCCACCCAGGCTGTGCCGCCGTTATAGCAGCCGAACTCATCGCGGATGGCGCCTTCAAACTCCATGAGGTCATCGCTGGCGCCAAAGACGATCACGAGGCCGGCAGCTTTGGCGGCCGCGATCTGGTCTTTGGTGATTGCGCGGTGCGCTGGGTACTGGATGCCGTTCAGTTCTGCTGCGAGTTGTTCTTTGGTCATGACTTCGTCCTTGCCGCTATAGCAGCTATGAATTTCACGTAAGGGAGAGGTATCGTTACAGCCACAAATAGGTGGAGGTGGATGTGGTAGTACACGGAGTTGAATACCGGTTTTGCTGCGCTTCAAGCGTTGTCGAAGGGCACGATGGCCTTGCGATGGAGTGCTGGAGAGGTAATAACGGCCCGTTGTTTGAAATCTTTCGAAACGACGAAACGCTTCGTTTTGAGGTAACCCTGTTCGTACAGGATGTCCCGCTTGAGCTGCTTGAATACGCAGTCCCAATTGCCCGAGAGTGGTTGGGAGATTTTGTACCCTATCCCTGAGACAGAGCCCTTGCCGCTATAGCGGCTGACTTTGAAAGGGGAGGGAGTAGATTTGTGGGTGGAGTACAGATGTACTCTTGGCGAAATTAGACGCCCGGGCGGCCTTTGAAGGCGAGCCAAATGTAGTGTCGACCCTTGGCGGTGACCTTGATCTTGCCGATCTGCCGGTTCCAGCTGATCAGCCGCAGCTCTTCGAGGATGCTGGTGAGTGTGTGACCCTGATGCCAACCGGCCAGCGCCTTTATGCAACCCTGGGCCAGTAGCCCGCGAAAGTCATCGTGGCCGAAGTTGGTGCCCTGGAATGAGCTCTGGACCTGCTCATCAGTCACCAGGTCGGTGATGGTTCTCATGTTCGGGTCGAGCCTGTAGCTTTTGTGGGTCATGGCAGTTCGTCCCCGACGATCAATTTGCAAGGGCCTTGGCGGAATTTTGCGAGCTCTGCGGTCAGCTCATCAACCCGCTGATCCGCTGCGTTCAGGAGCTGCTGAAGGGCGTTACGCTCGGCGGTGAGTCGGGTGACATGGGCACGGTCGACGAGCTCGGTACCAACAGGCAGCGCGTCAATACCCGGGCGATGCACCACAACTGTTTCCTTGAAGTGCTCGCCTTCCTCATCGATCACAGCGACCACTTCCGGCTGCGCGCCAGCAGGCTCAGGGGCGGCCTTGATCATCGAGCGGTACAGGGCAGCAGCAAGATCAGGGTGCATGCATACTGCAAGCCGCTGTTCGCTGGTCGGCTCAACCGGCACCAGTTTCCACTGTGTGTTCATTCTGCGATCTCTGGTATCAGCCTCGCCCGCCGGGCCAAGGTAAGTAATTTTTGGCTCGCTCACTTTGAACCCCTTCAATTGTCCGTACCCGTGTAGGTGCGCCAAGGGACCTTGGCCCCGCTGAACTCGGCCGCGCTCGGTAGATCTTCCAGGCAGGCAAAGATCGGCATGCCAAGCTCGCGGGCGCGGTGGACTTCACCCAGGGTGCCGGCGCTGTATCGCCAGCCATTTATCAACACTACTGCATCACACCGCTCCATCAGCGCCAGGGTGCCATCGAGGAAGTACTGATCCTGATCCGGCAAGTCGTCGTCGAAGTGCGCAGTGTTCGTGTGCGGGCAGATTGGGAACCAGCCGAGGCGCGCGGTGCTTACGGCAACTGACCTGGCCACTGCGATGTTCTCCACGATCAATTCGCGGGTCGCGGCTCGGTAAGGCCCGGCCACATAGATGACCGGAATTTTGTTTTTTGTGGGCATGGGGATACCTCGCCAGGGTGGCGGAAAAGGTGGGTGTGGGGTAGGTTCCGCAGGTCCGACATGTGTCGGAGAGATTCAGAGACTGATGAATGGAAGAGATAAAGGTTGTTCAGATGTGGCTTGGAGTTGCGGCGGCCTGCTTCGGCCTTATGTCATGCGCGCTATGGATCTATTCGGCCAGGTTGAAAGTTCCGGCAAGCAAGGCATCTACAATGCATGTCCAAGCCATTTACACCCACAAAGGCGTTGATATCTGCGAGTTGGCAAGTGCCCGCAAGCAAAGCGAAGTAAGTGGGTATGCGGCAATATCGGCGGCCATTGCCGCTTTGGCCCAGGCCGCGCTTGCCGGCATTCCGCTGATATGGCCCTAAAACCCAAGATTTTATATCTGCTGGGCCCCCTATCCGGGTCATGCCCGGGCGGTGGAGGGAGGTGAGGAATCAGCTACAGTTCAGCGATCAACAAAAAGGAGTTGTGGTATGGCCTGTCCAATTTGCGGAAACGAAGCGGCTGTTGAACATCAAACGTTTGGCGGCGGGCTGCGTTTCCATTGCCAGCCATGTGGTGGATTTTTTAGAATTTCCTCCACTCTTGAGACATATCTCGAAGGAAAGGTCTTTGATATTGACCGGTCTAGGGAGCGCCTCGATGCAGATCGAGAACAAAAGAGGCGAGGACCGCAAGATCCAAACCGTCCTCAGGATTTAGAGCCGACGCTTAACTCTTATGATCGGGAGCTGCTCATCGATCCGGAGTAATCTGCCGCAGGATGCGTCGGCCAATCCAGCGAACGACAGTGACCGCCTTACTGTTCCCGATCGCCTTGTAGCGCGGTCCGTCCGGGCAATCCTCGGCAGGCTTGCCGCGCCAAGGGATCAGCGTGTAGTCGTCTGGCATACCTTGGAGGCGCTCGCACTCACGCGGAACCAAGCGCCGGACCTGCGATGGGATCAGTAATGCAGGCGGAGGACTGCACGCATCGAGCGACGCGGTGTATTCCTCGTAGAGCTTGCCGGCGCCGCAGGCTGAGGTGTGGTGCAGCTTTGTGGAGTAGGCGAGGTAGTTTTGCTGCTGTGCGCCAGCTTCGGCGGCGAGCGCCCCGACAACTTGGCCGTCACCTCCGATCTTGCGAAACTCGCTGCGGCTGTTCTGGGTGAATGCCAGCACCGCGTTCTCCTGACCATTATTCCGGCCCAATGCGTGTGCCTGATCGATGTTGATGCAGGGATCTTGCGTGCCGTGCACAACCAGGTGGCTGTGGCCGTGGTTCGCATCCTGACCCGAGCAGCCCTGAAGCCGGCCATAGCTCGCGTCGAGTGTCGCGGCAACGCAGGGCACATCGTCGTAGCTGTATCCGCCAGACTTGCGCGCACCTCCGGCAAGCGTCGGTGCGACGAAGAACGTCTCGCTTTCCATGTCCATGCGGGTGTCCTTTGCGGTGAGCGTCGCCGCCTGCTCGATCGACCCAACCAGGCTGTGCCCGCCGAACGCCGGTATCCCACCGAACATTGAGACCGCCGGCCCTTCATCACCCTCACAGTTCACGCAGCCGTACGGCCCGAGTTCTTCGGCAAAGATTTCTCCGCATCCGCACTGGAGCGCAGGGCCGAAAGGAGCTGTTCCGGTAACGTCTTGCCCCTGGCCTCGGCGCGGCGCAGTATCCCGGCGCACGCCTTCTCGCTCAAAAAGTACCTCGGTGGGATCGAATCCATCTCGAGCACTTGCGACAACGAACACACGGCGGCGTCGTTGGGCCAGGCCGAAATATTGGGCGTCCAGGACCCGCCACGCGATTGTTCTTTTGGGTCCATACACACAACCAGCGTCCGGCCACCTTTTCCCTGAAGGCTGCAGTTCGCAGTCTTCCCCAGCAAGCGCGCCAAGAAAACATCCGAAGGCGTTCCCTTTGTCACTGAGGACACCTGGGACGTTTTCCCAGACGACAACGCAGGCGGGCTTTCGCTGGCCGGCGCGAACATAGTCAGTTGCATCTGCAAGCTCCACGTATTTGATGGTGAGGGCGCCGCGCGGGTCGAGTAGACCCTGTCGCATGCCGGCGACGCTGAAGGCTTGGCAGGGTGTCCCACCAACCAGCACGTCCGGTGCTGCGATCTTGCCGGCCAGGACCAAGGCCCCGAGCTTCGTCATGTCGCCAAGGTTCGGGGTGTTCGGGTAGTGGTGGGCCAGTACCGCGCTGGGGAAGGCCTCGATCTCGGCGAACCAGGTGGCGCGCATGCCGAGCGGCTTCCATGCAAGCGTTGCCGCCTCGATGCCGCTGCAGACGCTTCCATAAGTAATGGGCATTAGCGATCCTCTCTAGGGTGGCATTCATCTTTTAGGGAGCGGTGTTATGCTTGGGGCTCATCCACCAGGTCAAAGTGTGGTGATGTACCGTAATTCGTAATTAACCCTGTCGCATTGAAGGGTCGATGCAAAAGAATGTGATTGAATATACTTTGCAGCAATTTGTTAAAAGATGGACGAGATCTCGTATCGTTCTATAAAAGTCGTTTCGGTGGGGGAGTTGTATGGTTGATGTGACGGTTTTCATGGATGGCAATGAGGTAATAGCATCTGGTAGCTTAATAGTGCCGCCTCAGTCAGATTCGATTACCATAAAAATAGGCAAACTTACTTTTAACTTTTTATTTGTGAGGGATGGTGGTGAGTCCTTGATTTATCTTCAAGGAGGAGGCAAGGAGCTAAATATAACGTTTAAAAATTATAAAGGTGGGGATGCTGCTGGTCGCTCAAAAACCTTCATGAAGGTTGGTACTTACGATGGTAGGACCTTATGTCTCGGGTATAGGTCTCGCTTCAATAAAAACGGCAGTCGCGACTTCAGTTACACCTTCATGCTTGTTCCGAAGGAAGATTCTGACGTGAGTGGCGAGGCGGGAGATGAGTGAGGATATTATCGAAGTTTCGAGCGGATCTGAAGAAAGCGTTGAAAAGATAAATATGAAGCAAAAGGCCGAGGTTAAGGCTAGCATATTTAACTTTAATACTCCGTTCGCCAATCTTATTGGCAAGGGAGATCAGGCTAAAGATTCTGTTGTGTGGTATCTGATTACACGCCTTGTGAGGATGTCTTTTTTAATTATTCTGATCCTGTTTGTTGTGGATATATATAAAAATGATGGCAAGAACTGTATTTCCCTGCTTAAGGATGTTTGGAGTGTTTTTGCTCCAATAATAACCTTGGCGATGGGGTATTTGTTTGGCAAGAAAGAGCGGTCAACAGGTGAGTAGACGTTTTTTAGTGATCGTATTGAATTGAATGTAAAATTATTGAAGCATACTTCACTTCGGCGCCGGCCTCGCCGGCTGGCGTGATTCGTTGAAGTGGGGTATTTGTGTTCGGCCCGGCATGGAGCCGGAGAGGAGAGCAAATTGACCAGACAAGAATATTTCTACGAGTGCGCGCGACTTTCAGCAGTTATGGGTGAAAAGTCTGACGCAATCGAAGCTTTCAAAACTAGATCTCCTGATTTGCTGGATGATTCGATTTTCGAGGAGTTTGATGCTCTTCAAAAAGAACTGGCCGTTGCAATCGGTGCTTGGCAGAGCTTTTGTGACACTTACAAAAGTCAGATTCCTCGCCAATAAGTTTCAGTCCCCGCCCTCAGCGCAATAGGTGAGGGCGGGTCAGGCGCGGCGCACCTTGAAATGCAGCATCGCTTTAATGCTGTGGCAGTAATCCTGAAGCCGCTCGTAGGCCTTGTACTTGGCCTGGCTTCGAGTTGCCGCCCACGCCCTGACCAGATCGTCGCAGGCTTCTCGGCTCCAGTCGAGATCCTCCCAGTCATGCTTGAACGGCAGGACCAACCACTCTTTCAGCGGCAGCGTCTCGGCCATTTCGCCGTACTGCATTTCGTGCGTTGGGTGGTAGTTGCCGATTCGCTTCTTCGGGTCTTCATCCAGCACCACACCGATGTAGTGGCCGCGATCAGCCAAGATTACGCCGGGCTTCCCGTGGGCGATCACGCGTCGGCCGATTTCGGCGGGCACCTGATAGTGTTGCCGGACGTATGCGCAGTTGTGGCTCATGTATTTCTCCAGTCAGGTGCCGCCCTCCGTGACCGGTGGTGGCAATTTGGTTTGAGTTGGGGTATTACGGGTGACCGGCATTGGGCCGGGTCAAGGAGAAATTGTGTCGATTGTCAGCTATGAAGGGCGTACCAACATGTTTATGTACCGGGATATCAAGTTTCGGGTGCAAGTCATGCTGGACCCATCGAAATCAGTGATCCGCTACAACGTTTACGCAAAGTTTAGTGACGGTACAAACGAAGAGCGTATTGCCTCCAAAGCTGGAGCTTGGAACTCTGAAGGGGATGCTGTGGCCGAGGCACAGACCCAAGCACAGTTATACATAGATGAGTTTCTCAAGCAGGAATGACTACCTCATCCCCCGGATCCTGCTGGATCATCAGCAGGCTCTTCCGATGAAAAGCCAGCGACACGTTTTGGGATAGCTCGATAATGTGTCGCGGCGGGGCCAGCAAAGGCGCGGACGTTTGAGGTCCCAATTCATGCAGGCGGTGAATCATCAGCGTGATGGCCTCGCCCTGTTCTTCGATGCCGCTCCATGCCATAAGTTCAGCAAGGGCTCGGCGCGTGCCAGGGAGGCAGTGCAGCCTGATTTCCTCTTCGCCGCGGCTCTTCTTCTTCGCCGCGGCTTTCGCTGACCGCTCCGCGTTGGTCTTGGCCATCGCCTGCCTCTTCAATTCCGTGGGCCGGTATATCCAGCCATGTCTGTCGTCGGCGCTGGCGCACCTGGTTGTTGATCCTTCTCACGCTGCGACCTTCACTTGATGCCAGGCCCCGGCCGCATAGAACAGCTTCGCGGCCTGCGCTTCTTCAAGCGTTACCTCTGCAGGAACAGCGATCCAACCTGACGCCACCAGGTGGTTTGGGTTGCAGCTGTTTCGCAGCTCGAGGTAGTAATGCTCGATGGCATCCGTCAGGCGCTCAACCTTGTAGATGCCCTCCGGCGATATCTCCACGGATTTTACGTACTCAACGCCGCGCTCGTCCCGACACATGGCACTGATGTAGATCGTCCAGCAGTAGGAGAAATCGAACAGTGCGTTGGCAATGGCCAGGCTCCGGATCTGCCGGCAGTTCTTCCAGTTCGCCATGATCTGCGCGCCGCTGGGGTCAATGTTCACCACCGCAACGTGGTTGGTGTTGAGCAACGCCCGGCAGCTGCGTTCTGCCCGGGCGAAGCTATTGTTGGGTTTGCGTTTCGACTTCATAGCGAGTCCGCCATTTTGCGAAGTGCCTTGCGCTCAGCGGCCGATATCGGCTTCGGCCGTCGCTTGAGGACCGTTTCAGGGGCTATCCGGGTCGAGCGGGGTGGCGGTAGGGGATTGCGCGGCGGGCTTTTCAACTGTTCGATCTGCCCGTTGGCGGCTAGGAACTGCGCGACTTGAGCCGAGATCGCCTCGGCGCGCTGCCGCTGCGCCTCGACCAGGTTGAGGTGGTTACTGAACATGGTGGCCTCACTTGATGCGAATCGAACTGTCGCCACGCTCAAGGTGAGCCCAGGCTGGTTCTTCGATGAGTTCGTGTTCTGCGTCTTCGCCGGCGGCCATTCGCTTGCGGACGGCTTCGTTGTGCTCGCGGATTTCTTTCAGTTTCGCCGCGATCGACTTCTTGTCGGGAGCGAACACAGTCTTCGTCTCGATGAAGTCATCCGGAATCTCGTCTTCTTTGTCGACGATCACCTTCTCCGGTGCCAGTGCCAGGGTGATGGTGAAGAGGGGGCGCTTGATCGACTTGATGTCAGCGGCCTCCATGTTGCGGCGCAGGTAGTCGCTGATCTGGCTGACACTGTTCTTTTTCACGCGCTTCAGTTCATTGAGTCGCTCGACTTCTTTGTCGATGGCGTCGATGTCGCCTTCGATATTGCGGCGCAGCATGACAATGTTGTCGGCCTTCACCTCGAACTCGCCTTGGATGTCGTCCATGGCGTATTGGAGGGCTTCTTTCAAACTTTCGTCGTCCGTGTCGGCCATGGCCTGCAGTTCTGCAAGTTTTCCGGTCAATGCGTAGAGTTGGGTCATGCTGCGTTCTCTCGTTCAGTGGCTTCAGTGATGCGCTTCCACTCCAGTGAAATGCGCTCAGCACCTTTTGTGTCCTTCCGAATGGTCAGCTTCCGCACGGCGATATCGTGGATCTTCTTCAGCTCCTGCGCGGACTGGGCGCCGGCCATGGTGTCGATCACGGATTTGATGTAGTCCAGGCGTTCCTGTTTCTGGCGATCCTCCTCAGCGACTCGGTCTTCGGCTTTGTTCAGCGCGACTTCATCCCGCACGGTTTCGACGTAGGCTGCATCGTCGAACAGTCCCATATGGATGTCCGCGGCGAAGCCGAGGGGTTGCAGGCATTTGCCGATGGCATCGGTGAGTGATTTCTTAGCCGCCTCCCAGTCGGTCATGATTTTCCCTTGCTGGAAGTAAACAAACGGGGTGTGGCCGTAGTGCTGGACCGTGCATTTCTGGCCGTCTTTACCCAGGTACCAGAGCTCGATCTTCAACGTGTGCAACTTCGCATTAATGCGCGGGGCTTCGGGCCACTCTTTCGTAGGCGCCTGGAGAGGAGCGCCTTCGTCGAACCGGTCCTCAAGCACTGTCCAGCCCCAGCCTTCGCCGCATGGACCGAAAACCTCGGTCGCCTTGCGCATGAGGTAGGTCGGCTTGATTGCCGTTCCCTTGAAGCCGCCCATGCCGGTAAAGTTTTTCGTTGCGCTGGGATCGGTCGTGTCGACCTGGTCCCAGATTCTGGTGTTCTCAGACATGGGGAATCCTTGCCGCGATGCACGCAGCGTTTGAGAGTGTTAGTTATTGGGTGAGCTGGCCGGAGTAAGCGCTTGCCAGCATCCAGGCAGTGAAGAGCAGAAGGGCAATGGCTGAGCCGCGCCAGGTGTAGAGGCGCTTGGCGCGCTGGTAAGAGGTCATGGCCGAACTCTCACAGCGATTCGGCCGCCCTTCATGGTCGCGGCCAGGCGCCGAGGAAGGTTGACGACCAGATCTTCGCGCTTGCGCCCGATTACCTCGTTAAAGGGGAGGCCGAAGCCGAGCAGGGCGATTTTTCGCTCGATGTCATCGAGCTGCTCGTCGATGAGCGATGTCACGAGTGGTGTACTCATGCAGCCTCCATGCGCTGTCGACTGATCTTCAGCAGGCGGGCGCTGTAGTGGTGGAATTCTTCGGCGGTGATATCGCCAGCAGTGAAGTGGCGGACGATCAGACCCTCGGTGAGACTGTCGTCGATATCCCAGTTGCTGGGATGCTCAAGGGTTTCCAGCGACTGATCTATAGCGATATGCGGGCTCATAGTTCAGCGTCCTCAGACTGGGCGATCAGCGCATCATCTGCGAGCGGTTCCAGCAGGGCTTCGGCAATCTCTCCAAGCTTGCCCAGCGGATGGTCGCTATTGCCGAGCAGTTCCGCTACAGCGGTCTTGTCCGAGCTCCCAATCGCCGCAGTAATCAGCAACCAACCGAGCGCCGGTGTATGAACTTCACTGTCGGCAAGTCGGTTGTTCACGTATTCATCCACTGCCAAGGCGAACTCCTCAGCAGTCACGCCCTGTGGGGCATGCATTCGGCGCTGAAAGGACACATTGTTGCCGCGCAGCAACTCTTCAGCCGCGTTGTAAATCCACTCCGCCCGAGCGTCATCATGCGGGCTTTCGCTCACTGGAGGCGGCAGGCGACGTTCAAGTCTCAATTGAGCAAGCTGTAATGGATTCATGGCCGCCTCCAGAGGGCGAGGTGGAGTAGGCGAGGGCCGCCCATCCGTTTTAAAGATATGGACCGCGAGCCATTAGGGGCGCTCCACTTTTCAGATAAGCGATGCAGGGGGCCGCATTGCGCGGTGCAGAATCATCCGCATCGGGGTGCGATCTGGCAGGAGCCAATCCCTGCATCGATCCGAGTTCATTCCTCCGGATCTCGCTGGATGGAAGCTGTGCTGCTTGGCGGCAGGATTCAGATCACACTCCGATGCGGCCTGGTGCTGGGGAGTACCAAGGCATCGGGCAGTTACCGTCAGGCTGACGTGACGCTGGTTGTTCAGTCGTCTTCGCCCTGGGCGAGCATCTTTTCGATATCGCCCGCAGCTGGCTTCTTCCAGTTCTTTATCTGGCCGGTTTCCAGATCGATGTTGAGGATCAGGTAGTCGCCGTAGTGCGTGCCCGGAAAGAAGTCCGGAACGTAACCTTCGTAACTTCCCACTTCTTCGCCCTGTGCATCCTTCAGGCCGGCAGCGAAGCCGTCGCGCACCTTGATGTGCAGGTGCAGTTCGGTCACGTCGACTTGCACCATTTTCTGCTGGTTGATTTGCATGCTGCTGTCTCCGGTTGATTTCCCGTCTGGCCCTGTCGCCAAGGCCAGCCAGTGAAATCTGTTTTCCATTCCATGCGCGTCGCCGCGGTTTCCCCACCTAGCCGGCGTCACACATTTCGTGTTCGGTGTTCTTCGCCGGCTGGCTTGCATGGTTTGGCGTCCTCCCATATGGGGAGTCCGGCAGGTTCCAGAGCCTGCATGGAGATCGAAATTTGTGTTTCGCGCTGTGCCCGTTTCCGGGGATCGATCCGCGAAGATTCTTGACTGTTAAAGAGCTGCGCGGCTTTCGCTGCTGGGCCGGTGATGCGTTGGCTTGGATGCAAATATAGGTACTCCCATATTTGGCGTCAATGGGTATTCCCATATATTTTATCGGGACCGATAAAAAGCCCGCTCTGTGGCGGGCTCGTTTCAGACTTCGCAATACTCTCGCCACCCGATCCGGACGGTGTCGCCGTCCAGGCGATCTATACGCACGCCGCTTGTGTCCTCAATTTCTTGGATCACCTGGCGCCAGGCCTCGGGGCTCTCGTCGTCGTTGCGCGCGACTGTGATGACCTGGACCTTTTGAACGCCAGGCGCTGCAATCAGGCGCTGGATTCGCCGACCCACCAATTCATAGGATTCTCGGGAGGGCGTTACGGGTGACGCGATTTTGTGCATGGGAAACGCTCCTTGCTTATACTGGATAAACATACAGTATTGGTCCTGTAATATTTTGACAAGAGGGGAGCGGCTTAGCCTTTCGGACATACCAACTGAAGCATGGTGTACAGCCACCATCCCTGCGATCAGTCCTCCGGATCAATTTCTTCGTAAGGCTCACACTTGGCAATTAGCTCAACGATGGTTTCAGCAATGAAATCCGCATTCCCGGAAAGCACGGCCAAGTGATCCTCAATCCTGGTCGCCACGTCCGTAGAGCCACGCTGATCCATCCACATACCGATCTCTTCGACGGGGCAGCCGATGGCCATGATGTTTTGGTTGAGGCGGTGGAGTAGGGCGGGGGTGAGTTCGTCTGGCATGGCTTTTCCTCCAGTTGATGAGGAAAGCGTACCAGTGGAAGGGAAACAAAAAGCCCGGCGCTGGGCCGGGCTTTACGCGAAATTCTTACTATCTAAACCAGTATTTCTGTATGGAAATTTAACTGCTCCGGATTGGCGTCTATTTCCGCCAAGGACCTCGCCAAAATGCCTACCGTTCCAGCGCGTTTGAGGAGCTGCTTGTCATGTGTCCATATTTCTTTGGCGCCTGAGGCGATTGAAATGGCAAGTATCTGGCGATCATATTTGAGTTTAGCCATTGTCGAATCAGGGTCGAGCATCTTCATTTCTTGGTTTGTCACAAGCATTGCACATTCAATCGCAGCCAACTGATCGAACGGCGCTATCTCAATGCATTTAACTCCGTTGATTATGTCGAGGTGCTGCTGATAGCAACGCCTTTCAATACCCATGAGATACTCGGCGATTACCGGAGCTGGGAGAACAACGACCCCTCTGACCGATTCTATCCTTTCAACTAGGGCCTGAGCCCGCATGAATGAATTTGAAACGACCTCGCCTGTCTCAGGATCTCTGAGATCCCGAGCCCCTTCATTCTGCATTATCTGGACTAGAACATTTGTATCAATGACGATCTTCAATCCTAGCCCCTAGTTTCCAAAATCTCAGAATGGGCACTAGACACGTCGTTCCAGTTAACCCCTCCTGCGGCTTTAAGCCTGGCTACAGCTTCCTTGAAGCCAACATCTTCGAGCTTGGTGAATGTACTGATCTTCAACTTGACCAGTTTCCACGCGCCGTCACACGAGCGCTCCCACTCTCCATCGCCATGAACACGAACGGGCTTGAAAAGTACCTGTGCTAAACGCTCTGCTACTTCGATTCCAGCTTCGCAGTGCAGCGTTTCGTTATCCGCGCCTTCAATCCTCACCGGCACAGTCTCATCCTTCCCACCCACGCTATAAAGTCTGCCCTGGATACTGGATGGCTTTATGATTCTGAGCGGTGGTTCTTCGTTCTTGACGCTGGGGAACTGGAAAATTTGTGCTCCCTCCGACCTAATAGATGCACCAGTTCTATCGGCAGCCATCAGTTCGGAAAGCCTTTCGTAGGCGGTTATGGCTTTTTTCTTCCCGAGGCCTCCAGACACTTCTCTAACCTGGTTCATCACGACCGGGAATGCTTTATCTTCGATGAATGATTTCAGCTGAGCCGAGCCAACCTGCACCGAGTCGAAATGAACCGAGTCCTCTGACCCGTACAACGCGGATAGCGCACGCAGGTATTCCGCAAGCCGCTTCATTGAAAGCTGGCCGGGGGTGAGGTCGTCGAGGTAAAGCGTTAACTCTTTCATTGCTTGATTATAGTCACGCGTCCATTTCAATCACTATAGGCATTCGTCAACATCGCATTTCTAGGGTTTAGTGAAGAGTCTTGCGACTTTCGCCAATCCTGATCCGGTCCAATGCCCGGTTCAAGGCATCCAAGGCATCGAGGAGCGCTTTCGCCTCGGCTTCCCGACCATCACCCCATAACCGTTCAGCCATTTTGTTCAGAGCCAGGATGGATCTCTCAATGTCTGCAGCAGTTGCAATAGCAGGGTCTGACTTCTTCTCCGGCATGGTCAAAACTTCTGAAGCGCACGTACCACTACCCCAACAATCCGGCAGTCCTCGGTGAATGGCTCAATCCGCCAGGCGGGATTCAGCGGCTTCAGGAAGAGCTTCCCACCGTCGTTGACCAGCTTCTTGAAGGTCGCCTCATTGCTGTCCGGCAGTTTCGCGATCACGAGCTTGCCAGGGGCAGCCTCGGCTTCAGTATCCACAAGGATCAGCGTGCCCTCGGTGATGCTTTGCCCGACAGGTGAGGTCATCGAGTCGCCTTTGACCTCGAGCCAGAACGCTGGGCCCTTCGAGTCGTATTCGGAGAATTCGTAGCGATCGGAAAAGCCGGCCGGGTAGGGCTCGACTGCCTCGGCCCAAGCACCCGCGGCGACCCAGCTGATAACCGGATAGCGAAAGGACTCTACTGGCTGACGGGCTTCGCCGACGTTTGAGCTCTCAGCGCCTGAATTGCCGCCACCCGTAGTCATCGGGCCAATTTCATCGGACAGCCATTTGGCGCTGACACCACAGGCGTCAGCAATTTTCACCACGTGTGCAGTGGCCTTAGATTTTCCACGCTCAAGGTCTGAAATCGATGTCTGGGTGATGCCAGCGCGTACGGCCAACTCAACCTGATTTAGACCTGCATGGCGCCTTGCGGCCTTTAAACGATCTTTAAATTCCATCCGGCAAGTATTACGGGCGCTCCCATATTGTTGCAAATCGGTATTCCCATAAACTACTATATGGGTATTCCCGTATGGGGGGGCGTTATGAACACTATTTTCCAGGACCTCGTCACCTTCTTCGGGACGCAGGAAACCACGGCCGAGAGGCTCAAGGTTGATCAAAGCACGGTCTCTGGCTGGGTTCGCGGCAAGCACGGAATGTCTGCAGTTGTCGCAAAGCGAGCTGAGGACCTGACCCAGGGCAAATTCAAGAAAGAGACCCTTTGCCCATCGTTTCCCTGGGCGGAGATGGCGGCTTAGAGCTCAGCGCAATGGTTGCGCGTTCAAAGCCACGCAACTCGTCAGTGCAGAGCCGATCCCGTAAAGGATCGGCGATCCGCTCGAATGCAGGCCACAGCCTGAGTTGAGACGACAAGGGAAGGGTGGAAGCCAAGGCAGCCACCAGGCAGCAAAGGGCGGCTATCTCGCCTTGTAATTCGGAGTGAGTGGTCATGGATGCGTCCCTGATCAGTTGATGACCAGATCATCGCTTTGTTGGCGTAAAGCCACCACGGAAACAAATTTGAGGTTTTACGAATGGAAGATTTTCTGCGGGCCTGCCAAAGCGCTGTTCTGGATAACGAAGCCAAAGCACTGGCGGCAAAGATGGGTGTGTCGCACGTTGGCCTGCTCCAGCGTGCCAACCCAGACAACGATGCTCACCACCTGACCGTGGAGCATTTGTTCGGAATCTTGCTGCACACCGGCGACATGCGGCCTCTGGCTACGCTCGCAAATGAATTCGGCTTCGACCTGGTCGCCAAGTCTGCTCCTAAGCCTCAGGCACTCACCAAATCGCTCATCAATGTCGGCAAGGAAGTGGCCGATTTGACTATCGCCGTGCACGAAGCGCTCGGCGACGACCATGTCAGCACCTTCGAAAAATCTTTGATTCGCCAAGAGATCAACCACGTCCGGCAAAGCCTGGACGTGATGGATGCATCGGTGAAGGCCGCCTGAATCCCAGGCACAAAAAAGCCGGGATTGCGCCCCGGCTAATTCGATACCACTCAATGAGGCGGATTATGCAGAGCCAACCCAATTCAAGCAATACCTCGACCAATGTCGCGACACGTTTTGTTAATTCTGAAAACGTGTCGCGTACCACGATGTCTTCCCGCGAGATCGCCAACGTCACCGGTAAGCGGCACGCTAACGTGAAGCGCGACATCACCGGGATGCTGAAAGAACTGAAATCAGATGTACTCAGTTTTGAGCACATCTATTTGGATGGCCAGAACCGCGAGCAGGTCGAATACATGCTTGATCGCGAGCACACCGACTGCCTGCTCACCGGCTACAGCGCGCCGATGCGCATGAAGGTGATTCGCCGGTGGCGCGAGCTTGAACAGCAGCAGGGCGCCCGCGAGCAGGTTCTGCTCAATGGCACAAAGGTCGTCGGCGAGATCGCCATCATGGAGTGCTTCACGCGCCTGCTGAAGCCCGCCCAGTCCTGCCAGATGGCAATGCTGACTAAGATCGCACAGAACAACGGACTAGATCCGAGGTTTCTCCCAGGCTACGCGGTGGACGCTGCACCCGACGCAGCTGGCGGTTCCTCGATGCCCACCAAGTCAGCCACAGCCTTGCTGAAAGACCATGGCATCCGTTACGCGCCGGCGGCATTCAATCGTGCACTTGAGGCCAGGGGTTACCTGACGCAACTCAAACGCAAGAACTCTAAGCAGGAAATGGTCCCGTTCTGGTCGATCACCGAGAAGGGCATGGCCTTCGGCAAGAACCTCACCAGCCCTCAAACTCCCCGCGAAACGCAGCCTCATTGGTACGTGGATCGCTTCCTCGAGTTGGCCAAACTGGTCGGGAAGGCCTGATATGCAATTCACCGTCACGATCAACCAGGTGAAGGCGCTGGAGTGGGGGCTGAACTCCCAGCAGGCCCTGCTGTTCGCCTTCGTCTATGGCTGCCCCAGCTGGACCAAGCCAATCAAGACGGACGATGGGATCTTCTTCGCGCTGAGCAAGGCCAAGATCATCGAGGAGCTGCCGCTGCTCACTGACAAGCCGGACACCGCTTACCGCATGCTGAAGGCCCTGGAAGAGGCCGGTTTGATTGAGCTTTCCAGCACCTCGAACATCACGCTGTTCCGCCTGACCGAGAAGGCGATCGAGTGGAATCAGAAGCTTGATGGGTCGGAAAAATATCCGACCCCTCCAGAGAACAAGGGTCGGAAAAAAATCCGATCTACCTCGGAAAAAAATCCGAGCAAGGTCGGAGAAAAATCCGAGCAAGGGTCGGAAAAATCTCCGACAAATCAGGATACCAATCATCAGGGTACCAATCAGGATACCAGTCAGGACTTGCAAGCCGGCCCGGACAAGCCGGCCCGCAACCTGGTGCTGGTGGTTGATCGCACCGACGGTCCCCGCGTCGAGATTCCCGCCGACATGCCGGGCCCCAAAGACCAGTCCTGCAAAACCTTCAAAGCTTGGGCGAACTACGCCATGGCCTATCGCAAACGCTACAGCACCTGGCCAGTGTGGAACGCCAAAGTCGGTGGCCAGCTCGGCCAACTCGTTGACCGCCTCGGCGCCGACGTCGCCCATCACGTCGCGGCTCACTTCCTGAAAACCAGCGATGCCGCCGTCCTTCGCAAGTGCCACAGCCTCAACGAGCTGCTGGCCAACGCCGAGAGCTATCACACCCAGTGGGTGACTGGTCAGCGCATCAACGGTGCCACCGCGCGCCAGTTGGAGCGCACTGAAGCGAACGCATCGGCAGCCGAGCAGGCAGCCCAGATGGTTCTGGCCAAGCGCCAGGCGGGGGCACGCAATGAATACCTTTGAGATGAATGACCAGCAGGTTGCCGGGCTGGCGGCAGCGATCTGCGCCACGGCTGAGGCCATGGGCCAGGAGATGAACCCAGGTACTGCGGCGATGATGGCTGAAGACCTGTGCGCTTACTCCGTGCCCGTCGTGAAAGCTGCGCTCAAAGGCTGCCGCTTCGAGGTGAAGGGCAAGCTGGCCATGGCGGACATCCTGCAGCGCGTCCAGGCCGCCGACGGCCGCCCGGGCAAGGATGAGGCATGGTCGATTGCTCTTTGCGGGCACGACGAAAGCGAAACTGTCGTTCTCACCGCTGAGATCCAGCAAGCCATGACTGCGGCTGATTCGATCCTTCGATTGGGTGACAAGGTCGGCGCGCGAATGGCGTTCATGAGTGCGTACGAACGCCTGGTAGCCCAGGCTCGCGCCGAAGCGACCCCGGTGTCTTGGAGTCTTTCGCTAGGCCATGACCCAGTGCGGCGGGTAACGGCCATTGAATCGGCCGTTCGCATGCATCTGATCAGCCAGCAAACCGGCGCCCAGTACTTGAAGGACCTTCGCATTGCGCCAATCACCGAAGATGGCCAGGCCATTGCTGGCTTGCTAACAGGGACAGCTGTGCAGCCATCCGCAAAGCTTCGGGCTCGTTGGCAGCAAGTCAGGGACGACCTGCAGGTACTCCGCCGCCGCAAACAAATTCAATCCCGATGGGATGCGCGGGCAGAGCGCCGGCGACTCGCCTCACGCAAGGCTGAGCAACTAAAAGCGCTAGAGCAACTGATGCGAAAGGAGCACCTGTGATGACCTACAAAATCAGTGTCAACTGCCAAGCCAAGCTCTCCGAGGCCATCACCAAACTCAGCACCATGTTCCGTGACAAGAAGTTCGTTGTGGTTTCCCTGCGCCCGGGTAAGGACCGCACCCTCGACCAGAACCGTCTGTGGTTCGCGATGTACAAGCGAATCGCCGAGATGACCCAGATCGGTGATGAGGCGGACGCCCGCCGGTACTGCAAGTTGCACATAGGCGTGCAGATCCTGCTGAACGAGGATGCCGGTTTCCAAGCTGAGTGGTACCGGGTTATCCGCCACCTACCGTACGAGACCAAGTTGGCCATGATGGGCGGCTGCAAGCTGTTCGGTCCGGACGGATTCCCAGTGACCAGCCTGTTCAACCGTGCCCAGGGCATAGCCTACACCGACCGCATCGTCGCGCGCTTCGCACCGCAGGGCGTGTACTTCGATGACCTTCTGAGCCAGGAGGCTGCATGACGATTGAACGGAAGCAGCCCAAGCCGAAGAAATGCCGCGTGGCTACCTGCAGGGCCTCATTCGTCCCCGCGCGTATGGGGCAGGCAGTTTGCAGCCCGGCATGCGCAATGATCGATGCGCCGAAGAACCAGGACAAAGCGCGCAAGGCCATTGATCAGCGCGAGCGCCGCGAGATCAAGGTTCGCAAAGAGAAACTGAAGAGTAGGGCGGAACACCTGCGGGAGGCCCAGGCCGCAGTGAATGAATTCGTCCGACTGCGCGATGCAGACCTGCCATGCATCAGCTGCGACTCGCTGCCCAACGACCATGACTTGATCACCGGCAGTCGCTGGGACGCTGGGCACTATCGCTCCGTGGGTGCCTGTCCGGAGCTGCGATTCGAGCCGCTGAACATCCACCGGCAATGCGTGAAGTGCAATCGCAATCTGTCCGGCAACGCGGTCGAGTACCGCGTTCGCTTAGTGCAGCGCATCGGCGCGGACAAAGTAGCGTGGATCGAAGGACCTCACCCGCCCTGCAAACTTTCCGTAGAAGAAATCAAGACCATCAAGGCCGAATACCGAGCAATGATCAAAGAACTCAAGAGGGCAGCAGCATGAAAAGTGCCGGATACCGATTGAAGATGCGAAGCCTATGGTTCCTCGCGAATCCCTTTCAATGGATGAGGGAAGCCAGCGAGGGATGGGCGACAATGGACGTAAAGGATTTTATCTCGGTATCCGCCGAATTGGCCCTGCCAGGTTTTGGCCTCCTCCATGCATCCATGCTCGGAACGAAAAACGGCCTCAACGGCTCGAGGTGCGGAACAAGCATTTGTGTAATCCGAACAGATCACAAACCAGAGTGCGTAATACATGTTTCAAGAGTCGCGAGTCTAAAGGGGCCGCAAGAATACCTTACCCAATCACGATTCGGTCAGGAGGCTGCAGCATGATGTATCGCAACGTGGTATCAGCAGTGGTTCGCGCGCTCGCCGCCGAAACAATCAACTCCGCTGGCGGCTGCGACTTTGAACCCAAGGTGCAATGCGCCAAGCAGAATGGTGAGATCGTCGGCAAAGAGGCTGCATTCCTCACCGACTGCTGGGTGTTCGGCCGGCTGCACAAGTCACTGTCTGCCGTGCACTGGCGGGCACTGGTCGCTAAGTTCTCGACGCACACCGAGCGCAAGCACGCAGCAATCGCCGAGCTCACCAAGGTCATGCGGTCTCCGGCCCCTGAGCGGTTCCTTCACTGTGCTGTCGTTACTTGGGCATTGCCGAAGCTGGCGGGCGTGGACGGGAAGCGGTCGACCAACGTCCTGCCGGCCGGCTGGTACGAGATGGATAACTGGTCAAACGAGCCGCACCCGATCAAGACCCAAGAGCGGTGGAGGAGGGATATCCGCAAGTCGCTGGAGCGCGAAGTGGATGAGGCTTTGATGTCTGCTCAAGTCCTGTTGGATGCAGAGGGACTTATTGGTACACAAGCCGCTTGACGGCAAGTGAGCCAATGAGCCATTATTCACCCATCCTGTCATTCCTGCGTGTATCGAGGAGTGACGAAATAGCTTCGGGGGGCGAACGGTTCGATTCCGGCAGCTCTCACAGCTACCCAGATGGCATTGCTGTTTGTTATGGCGGTCTTCATGACCGTGCTTTACACAACTCCAGAAATGCTGACCGCGACAGTTATTTCGCTCGCGGACGAGGGTAGTAAGATGATCGAGATCCAAAGTTTCACCGCGCTGTTTCTCAAGCCTGTTGCAACCGTGGTATCCGCCATCTGGTGTAGCTGCATCGCTGCTGGTGCAGTTCCCCGCTCCATCTGAGGCTTTCCAGCCTCGACTAAACCCGGCCTCCGCGCCGGGTTTTTTATTGCCTCGAATTCACCTGTGGCCAGGGCAGCCCTCGGGAATGCCTGGACGTCGATAGCCGGATAGTGCGACGTACGGAATCAACACCGGCAGCCCGCGTACCCTGCACACCAATGCTTCCAGGGTGGCGCGAGACTGAATCAGCGAGATCGATGCATAGGGGCGTCGATGTTGGGAAGGTCTTTGGCGGACAGCGGGAAAGACCGCGCACCTATACAGGGCGTCCACTTGCAGGGGCTTTTTCGTTCTTGCCTCTGGTAGAGTGGCACTTTGTCATCGCGGATAGGAATCGTATGTCGAAGTACCACATCAATGAAGGTCGTGGCTCCAAAACGGGCCAGAAACTCTATCAGGTGTTCATCGGCGGGAAGACCATTGGCAATCCGTATCCGTCCCGCGAACAAGCCGAGGGCTATATCAAGCTGCTTGAGCAGCGAGATGCGGAAGCTGAGGCCGAGCGCCAGAGGGAAGCCGACGCTGAGCTCCATCAGGAGGCTGAGGCGGAGAGGCAGCGAAAGAAAAGCAGATCCGGTCCATCCTTCGGGATGTGACAATCCCAACACCGAGAGCCCGGCTTTTTGCCGGGCTTTTTTATTCCTGACTCCCTGACGGGGAGGAATCGAGATGCCAAACATGCCAGACAAACCAGACACCTGGCTCATCGTGCTTGCATGGCTGAGCCAGCACTCGCCAACGCTTTACGCGGCGGGCCTTTCCGCATTGATGGCTGGCATCAGGATCATCTACGGCGGAGGAACTCGGCGCCAAGCCCTTCTCGAAGCGGCGATCTGCACACTCATTACCATCGGGCTGATTCCGGTCCTCGAGTACTTCGGACTGCCGCAGAACCTGGCGACGGCTGCTGGCGTGTTCATCGGCTTCCTTGGCGTGAAGAAGCTTGCTGACATCGCCGATCGGATCGCCGAAATCAGATTCCCAACACGTGGGGCGGGTCAGTAACCGCGACACGTTTTATCGAGCCCATAAATTGTGTCGCGACACGCGATGAGGAACGCAGCATGGACAACCAGCACAAGAAGATTACTGGCTACCGCGACCTCACCCAGAGCGAGATCGACGGGATGAACTCGATCAAGGCCTTGGAGGCAGACGCCGGCGAGCTGTTCAAGCAGATCGGCCAGATCGAGGGCGTCGACCTTCGGCTGCTGGCCTTGGCCAAAACGAATCTGCAGCAGGGCTTCATGTGGTTTGTGCGCTCAATCGCAAAACCCGCTGATCCATTCAGCTGATGAGTACCGTGACGTGCCTGCATCACGCGCTACCACTGAGCCCTGCGATCAACCAAGCAGTTACCGAACTGGATGGCGCCATCGCCAAGGCGATCGACGCGGCCAAAGCCGCTGGACTGCCTCAAGGCTTGGTCGTATCCATCTTGCACGGGCACGCTCACGCACAGACCCACAACATGGTGAAGGCATGACGGCAAAGCTCGTTGAGTTCAAACGTGATGGATGGCGTGATGCTGCCAAGACGCTGAGGAAGATCGCAGACGACCTCGATGCTGGTGTGCATCCGGAGTGCACCGTGGGCGCATTGACCCTCATGGGGCCCAAAGGGGAGGTGACGGTATTTGGGTTGGGCCCTAAGTGCGACGACCTGCAATGCCTCGGCGCCATGCGCCTCGGTGAGCAGAGGTTGATTGATGTGCTGCTAGAGACTGACTGACACCACTGCTATTGAAATGATATCGTCCGGCGCATATGTTTGCAGCTCATTCATGCAAGGAGCTGTGAGATGTCAGACTTTACGAAGGGTGATGTTGTTGAGTTAAAAAGTGGCGGTCCAGCTATGACCATTCAGGACCTCGGAAACTGGGAAACGAGAGGCATCGAAGATGGTGCGATGTGTGTTTGGTTCGACGGAAAGACTAAGCACCAGGATGTTTTCGATGTGGCTTCGTTGAAGGCAGTAGACGAGGCGTATCGCGGACGAAGCTAACAAATATTCAGCTGAGCCCCGCCAACTGCGGGGCTTTCTATATCTGCAGAGCAAATGACAACCAAGCAACCGACTGGGAGGCAATCGACAGTGCCTACCCAGCCGAGATTGCAAATATCAGGGCCTACTGAGCAGGCAAGCAATAATTCCGGGCTCTACACATTCCGGCGCAATCATGAAAATGATGACTGCTACTGCAAGCACTGAGTAAATCACTTTTTTCATCTTTTGAGCCTCATTGGTTTATGAGCGCCCATTAGGCCCGGCTGGCGCGCGCATTGGCGGGCAATCTGCCCCTCTTTTGGGGGCGAACTCTGAATTGAAAAGGTTCTTCTGGTATGAATCGGCCGCGTCCTCCCGCGTCACTGGTCGAGCTGTCAGAGTTGCACGATTTCGGTATCTGTCTTAGTCCAGCACCTGAGGTATGGGAGTGGCTCCAAGCCGAGATCCTTGCAGACACCGGCAGCATCCACAACGAGGACCATGCCCATCTACTGGATGCAAACATCCGAGTCATGTGGGCCTCTTCAGCCTTCAAGAAGCAGGGGCGCACAGTGCTTGGCCAAGCCGAGCAAGTCACGTTCCGCGCCGGTGGTTGGCAGAAAGCCCGCATGGAACAACAGATGCGTGATTGGTTCGGCGAAGTGCCGACCTTCATCATCACCTTGGCTGCTGACTACTGCGCCCAATGCAGCGACCTTGAGTTCTGCGCCCTGATTGAACACGAGCTGTATCACTTGGCTCATGCGACCGATAAGTATGGCCAACCAGCGTTCACCCAGGACGGCGCGCCGAAGATCAAGCTGCAGGGACATGACGTTGAAGAGTTCGTCGGTGTCGTCCGCCGCTATGGTGCGAGTGCTGACGTGCAGGTGCTGGTGGATGCAGCGAACAAGCCCGCCGAGGTGGGGAAATTGAACATTGCGAGGGCCTGCGGAACCTGTCTGCTCAAGTCGGCCTGACTTTGACAGTACTTTGACGGATGCCCATCTATGGCCGCACTCAGAGACGAGGTGAAAGCCTTTGTAGTACAGGCACTCGCCTGCTTTGACACGCCATCGCAAGTTGTTGCGTCGGTCAAAGAGCGATTCGGTCTCGATGTCACTCGCCAACAGTGCGAAGCGTACGACCCGACGAAATACGTAGGGCGCAACCTGCATGCGAAGTGGCAGACCCTGTTTCACGACACCCGTAAGCGGTTTCGTGAAGAGACAGCCGAGATCCCGATCGCTAACAGAGCGTTCCGCCTTCGTGCCATGAGTCGATTTGTGGAGAAGGCCGAGACGATGAAGAACATCGGCCTGGCCATGCAGATCCTGGAGCAGGCCGCGAAGGAAGTCGGCGACATCTATGTCAACCGCAACCGGAAAGACGAGCCCGACGACGAGCCGGCGATACCGACCCGTATCCAGGTTGATGTAGTGGATGCGAGGAAGCCGAATGCCGAGCCTTAACGTTCCGCAGTCGCAGTTCCTTCTGTTGCCCCACAAGTTTCGCGCTTTCGTTGCTGGCTTCGGCTCAGGGAAGACCTGGGTGGGCTGCTCGGCACTTAGCAAGCATTTCATGGAGTGGCCAGGCGTCAACGCTGGTTACTTCGCGCCGACCTACCCGCAGATTCGAGACATCTTCTATCCCACGATGGAGGAGGTGGCCTACGACTGGGGGCTGAAGACCAAGATCAACCAGGCGAACCATGAGGTTTACATTTACAGCGGCCGGCAGTATCGCGGCACTGTGATCTGTCGCTCGATGGAGAAGCCCCAGACAATCGTCGGCTTCAAGATTGGCCACGCCCTGGTGGATGAACTGGACGTGCTGACGTCGCTGAAGGCTCAGCAGGCCTGGCGCAAGATCATTGCCCGGATGCGCTACAACCTGCCCGGGCTTAAGAACGGCGTGGATGTGACCACGACGCCGGAAGGGTTCAAATTTGTCTTTCTCCAGTTCGTAAAGCAACTGCGCGATAAGCCGGCGCTGAAGGAAATGTACGGCCTGATTCAGGCCAGCACCTTCGACAACGAACTCAACTTGCCGGACGACTACATCGCCTCGCTGATGGAGTCATACCCCGAGCAGCTGATCCGCGCATACCTCAATGGCCAGTTCGTCAACCTGACCTCTGGCTCGATCTATCACGCCTACGACCGCAAGCTGAACCAGTGCTTTGACACTGTGCAGCCAGGCGAGCCTCTTTTCATCGGCATGGACTTCAACGTCGGCAAGATGGCGGCGATCACCCACGTCAAACGCGACCAGGGTCTGCCGCGCGCCGTGGATGAATTGATGGATGGCTACGACACACCGGACATGATTCGCCGCATCAAGGAGCGCTACTGGCGGCACAACGGCAACGACTTCGAGAAAACCTGCGAGATCCGGATCTATCCGGACGCCTCGGGGGACTCAAGGAAGTCGGTCAACGCGAGCGTCACGGACCTGGCGATGCTGAAACAGGCCGGCTTCGCAGTCATCGCACCGGCGGCAAACCCACCGGTGAAGGATCGAATAAACGCCATGAACGCCATGTTCTGCAATTCGCAGGGCGAGCGGCGTTACCTGGTCAATCCATTTACCTGCCCGACTTATGCAGACGGCCTTGAGCAGCAAATCTGGGCGCCCAACGGCGAGCCAGACAAGAGCCAGGGCAATGACCACGCCAACGACGGCGGCGGTTACTTCATCCACCGCGAGTACCCGATCGTGAAGCCGGTCACCTCAATGAAAATGGGAGTCGCCCGATGACGGACGTCACTTTTACCCGTCCCGAGTACGACGCGGCGCAGTACCGCTGGCGCTTGGTGCGCGACGTCTGCAAAGGATCGGAAACTATCAAAGCCGCTGGCGACCGATATCTGCCGCGGCCGAACGCATCGGACACTAGCCAGGACAACCGGGACCGCTACGATGCGTACAAGAAGCGCGCTGTATTCTACAACGCCACAGGCAGGACGAAGCACAGCCTTGTTGGTGCGGTGTTCCGCACCTGGCCGACGCTGAATGTTCCAAGCGCTCTCGACTACATCTCGAAGGATATCGACGGGCAAGGCGTGAGCATCTACCAGCAGTCTCAATCGGTCATTGGGCATTTGCTCGAAGTTGGCCGCCACGGGCTGCTGGTGGATTACGCGGCTGTCCAGGCCGGCACCGTGAGCAAGGCCGACGAACAAGCAGGCCGAGCTCGTGCGAACGTCGCCAGCTACCCGGCCGAATCGATCATCAACTGGAAGACCCGTCAGGTCGGTGGCCAGCACCTGCTGTGCCTCGTCGTTCTGCGCGAGACGGTCGACGTCGATACTGATGACGGCTTTGGTAGTGAGCAGGTCGTCCAATACCGCGTGCTTCGCCTGGATGCCACCGGCGTCTATACGCAAGAGGTATGGGAGCAGGGCTCCACTCAGACGGCAATGACCGTCGCGCCCTTCGCACCATTGAATGGCCTGGGCCAGCCGTGGCGGATCATTCCGTTCCAGTTTCTGGGCAGTGAGAACAACGACACCACGGTCGACGACTCGCCGCTGTACGACATGGCCGAAGTGAATATTGGGCATTACCGCAACAGCGCTGACTATGAGGAAGCGGCTTACCTGGTAGGCCAGCCTCAACCGTGGATGGCGGGGCTCGATGAGCAGTGGCGCGACCACATGGAGAAGAACGGCATTTTCCTCGGCTCCCGCGCACCGTGGCTCCTGCCAGTCAGTGGCACATGCGGCGTCTGGCAGGCTCAGCCGAACACGGTGGCCAAAGAGGCCATGGACGCCAAGAAAGAGGACATGGTGTCCCTCGGAGCCAGACTGATTGAACGGGGCAGTGCGGTGAAGACCGCGACCCAGGCTGACAACGACAGCGCCGCCGAACACAGCGTCCTGTCCCTGGTGGTCAGCAACGTCAGCGAGGCATACTGCCAGTGCCTGGTCTGGATGGCTGAGTTTGTGAACGCCACGGGCGAAACGCTCTACAAGCTCAATCAGGACTTCAGCCAGATCACCCTGGACGCGACGATTCTCGCTGCGCTGTTCAATGCGGTGCAGGGCGGCAAGCTGCCGGCCGGGGACTTTTGGCAGTACCTGCGCGATCGCGGTGTTATCGATCCCGAGAAGACCGACGACCAGATCCGAGACGAACTGGAAACGGAGAATCCAGGTCCTGACCTGGAAGACGATGAGGTAACCCCGAATGGCAGCAAACCAAGCGATCCTTGATGCCACGATTCGGCACGCGGTCTTTCTTGAGCAACTGAAATCCGGGGAGGTTGCGAAGTTCGGACCTTTCCTCAAGGAGATCGACCGCTCGATCCGCGAGCGGCTGACCCGGGCCGACCTAACGGATTACACCGTCGCTCGGCTGGAGCGACTGCTGAGCGAAGTCGACAGCCTGCTGCTAGGCATCTTCGATCGGTACAGCGAGAAGCTGAAACTCGACCTGGTGGATATCGCCAACTACGAGGCTGAGTTTGAATCTACCAGTTTGACCCGAGCGGCGCCGGTGGGTGTCTCGTTCGACGCCGCGGTGCCAGGGGCTGCTGCAATTCGTGCTGCCATCCTCTCCAATCCGCTCAGCGTGCGCGGTGCGGACGGCGGGAAGCTGCTCGAATCGTTTATTGAGGGATTCACTAGTACCGAGCGGCAACGACTCACAGGCGCGATCCGGCAGGGCTTCTTCGAAGGCCAGACCAACTTCCAGATCCTCAATACCATTCGCGGTACCAAGGCGCTGAAGTACAACGACGGCATACTGGCCACGACCAACCGGAACGCCGGTGCGATCGTACGGACAGCGGTGCAGCACGTCGCCACCCAGGCGCGCATGGAGACGCTGAGAGAGAATTCCGATGTCGTACAGTCGGTGGAGTGGGTCAGCACCCTGGACACGAAGACGACCAGCCAGTGTCGGACGCTCGACAAGCGCCGGTTCAAGCTGACGGAGGGGCCGCGGCCGCCGATACATATCAACTGCCGCTCGACGGTGGTCGCGGTAACCCGCTTCAGCGCCCTGTTCGCCAAGGACGCCACCCGGGCATCCATCGGTGACAGTGGCGCGCAGCAGGTGAGGGCAGACCTCAGCTATTACGACTGGCTCAAGCAGCAGCCGGCAGCGTTTCAGGACAGGGCTATCGGACCGGTCCGGGCAAAGTTGTTCCGCGAAGGCGGGCTGAGCATCGAGCGATTCTCCGAGCTTCAGCTGGATCGGAATTTTAGACCACTTACCCTGAGCCAGATGAAAGATCTGGAGCCGCTGGCGTTTGAGAGAGCACAACTGACCAAATAATGGTAATGAAATGGCATGATTAAGCCTCAACTGAGGAGAGGCGCATGCAGTTACAAAAGGAAAAACGGCATTACTTATCAGACGTGTTTATAGGCACGGATGCAGGGTGCGGAATATTCATCCCTGCCAATAAAGCGCTGTATAGCTTTGTGCGGGAGAACCCCAGCCATACCGACCTTGTGCAGGTAGCTTCAAAGGCGCTGATCATTGGACGTAGTCTGGCAGCATCAGTGGAGCGGCGCGCCAAGGATGATGAAGACGGCTACGAAGGCTCTACTGGCGGTTTCTATGCACGTTTAGCTGAATCTATTTGCAGCTCAGACTTAAGTCTAGAAGCGTCCCTGTTACCTGTTGGCGCTCGGCTTAATGGGTCTGTAAGTACTGCTGTGAACAAGGTGCACTCTCGACTTTGCGAGGCCGTCACTAAAGTAACCAAAAAAGACGCTAGCAGCTTCGCATCGAAATACTTGCACTTCCATTATCCAACGCTTTTCCCAATGGTTGATTCGCGCGCTAGGGAAGCGTTGAAATGGATTGCGGACGAGGAGGGGCTGGTTTTTGCTCCTACCACAGCGGGAATGTCAAAAAACTATGCGGTATATATCGCGTTTTATATGCAGATCCGCAGCCTGTTTGAAGAGGAGCTTGGTCGGGAAATCAGCCTCAGGCAGATGGACAACGTTCTACTCAATCGCTACGACAACTGGATCTAGGATGTTCACTACAAACCCGCTTCGGCGGGTTTTTTTATGCCCGCAGGCAGGGCCTGCACCTACGTCTCTGGGAGACAACCAATGCTGAAATTTCAACTGGACAGCCTGGATGGTGTCGACGAAGCCGTGCGCGCTCTTTACACCGAGAAGGACGGCAAGTTCGTACTCGGCATTGAAGGTCTGCCGCAGCAAGAAGATGTGTCCGGCCTCAAATCCAAGGTGCAAGAGTTGCTGGACGAGAAGAAGGCCGCCGACAAGGCGCGCAAGGATGCTGAAGAGCAGGCCCGCCTTGATCGCGAGGAAGCCGCTCGCAAGTCCGGCAACGTCGAAGAGCTCGAACGATCCTGGACTGAAAAATACAACCGCCGCGAAGCTGAGCTGAACGGCATGCTGGAGCAGGAGCGTGGAACGCTGAGCGGGCAGATCCGGGATCTGACTGTCGGCCGTACCGCTACTGATATCGCGTCTGCCTTGGCAATCCCTGGCAGCGCCAAAGCCCTGTTGCCGCACATCGAGCGCCGCCTGGCCGTCGAGCAGCGCGACGGGAAGCCCGTGGTGGTCGTGCTCGACCCACAGGGCAAGCTCTCAGCGGCAACGCTGGATGAGCTGAAAGCGGAATTCGCAAACGATACGGCGTTCGCGCCGTTGATCGCAGGTAGCAAGGCATCGGGCGGCGGGGCTGCTGGTGCTGGAGGTGGCGGCGGGGCCGCAAAAGGAAAAATCGGCGGCACCAAAGAGGAACGCACGGCCGCAATCGCGAGCCGGTTCCCAGATCTCCCTCAATCGTAAGGAATAACTCATGTCCCTGTCGCAAATGCAGGTTTTCAACGAATACATCATGCCGGCGACTCTCGAGACACTGGATCAGTATCTCGCCGCTTTCAACGCCGCAAGCCGCGGTGCAATCGTGCTGTCCCCGGATGGCTTCACAGGCGACTTCCTTCAAGAGTCGTTCTTCCAGACCCTGGCCGCTGCCCAGCGTCGCGTGGATCGTTACAGCGCAAACGCCACTGTGGCTGCGACCGACCTGACCGAGCTGAAGAACACCTCTGTGAAGGTAGCCGGCGGCTTCGGTCCGATCCGCTACGAGCCATCGCAGATGACCTGGCTGGAGCGTCCAACTGCGCAGGGTGTCGAAGTGGCGAGCCGCGCGTTCGCTGAGATCCTGCTCAAGGACCAGCTGAACACTGCAATCGCTGCACTGGTTGCCGCGATCACCGCCCAGGCCGCTGCTGTTAACGACGTGTCGGCAACCGCAGGCATCACCTACGCCGGTCTGAACAACGCCCATGCGAAGTTCGGCGACGCGAGCCAGAACCTGGTCACCCAGGTGATGCAGGGCACCAGCTATCACAAGTTGGTCGGACAGAACCTGGCAAACCAGCAGCAGTTGTTCCAGGCGGGCAACGTTCGCGTCGTGGACATCCTCGGCAAGATTTCCGTAGTGACGGACGCGCCGGCACTGATGCAGGCCGGCACCCCGAACAAGGAGATCATCCTGTCCCTGGTGCAGGGCGCGGCGCTGGTGCACGACGGTCGCGACATCATCAGCAACGTTCAGACCACCAACGGCAAGGAGCGTATCGAAACCACGCTTCAGACCGACTACACCTTCGGCCTGGGTTTGAAGGGTTACACCTGGGACACCACCACCGGTGGCAAGTCGCCAACCGACGCCGAACTGGCGACCGGTACCAACTGGGACAAGACTGCCACCAGCATCAAGCACACCGCCGGTGTGGCTCTGATCGGTGACGCTTCCAAGTAACTCCTGAATGTTGAGCCGGGCGACGTGCCCGGCTCGACGAGGTAATGATCATGAGCCAAAAAAATATCTGGTACTTGCCCGGTCCATTCCACCAGTACCAGGAAGATGTGAAGGCGCTGGCCAAGGAAAACGGTCTGCGCATTGTCGACGCGAACGCCACCGGAAGCCGCGAGGATGAGGCTGAGGATCTGCCAGAAGTTACGTTGCGACAGGTCGACTCGGCCCCGTGCTGCTGATCGCCGACAGCGTTGATTTTGACGGCGTTGCGTTACAGGAATTGATCGACAAATTGAACGCAGAACGTGACGGCATCGTGTTGCTGATCGACGCCGCCGAAGGCCTGTCGGAGCTGGAACATCCGGGGGCTGGCGAACTGCCGATCCGCCTGTTTGATGCGCTGAAAGCCATCAACGAAGGTGTCGTCACCATCGAGGGTGAACGCGATGCTCTGGCGGGCGAGGTCGAATTGTTCCGCGCTGAAGTCGCAAGCCTCAAGGCGGCAGCGGAGCCCGTCGACAATGCCGAGAAGATCGCAAGCCTCAAGGCGCAGCTCGACGCCGCCAACGTGACGTATCGGGCGAATGCTTCGGTAGAATCGCTGGAAAAGGCAGTTGCCGACCTGCCAAAGGCGTAATAATTCGGGTGCCAGGGTTTGCGGCGCCCGACTCCAACCCATACAGCGAGCTGATTCATGACTCTCATCATTGAGGACGGTACCGGCAACCCAGACGCCGAAAGCTACGCATCTGCCGAGGACCTTGCCCTGTACGCCGTGAAGTTTGGCGTGGTTATTCCTGCGGAAATTCCTGCGCAAGAAGCGCTACTGCGTCGGGCCGCTCTGGCGATGGATGGCATGACGTGGAAAGGGCGGAAGACCAATAGCGAGCAGGCTCTGGCCTGGCCGCGCCGCGGCGTAGTGCTGGATCAGGAAATCAAGCCAGACAACTACCTGCCGGCGCGCATCCAGTACGGACAGATGGCACTAGCCGCGGAGATCCATCAGGACGATATCGACCCCGTCGAGAAGCGCAAAGGCGCGGTGACACTCGAGCGTGTTGAGGGGGCGGTAACTCGCGAGTACGCGACGATCCCTAATACCAGCGGGCGGCTGTTGCCGGCGGCGCCGGGTCGGCCGAGCGCCACGCAGTTTGCAGACTATCTCCAGAAGCGGGGGCTTTTCGCCGTCAGGGCCTAGAGCCCAAGGGCCTCTTCTAACTTACTAGACCAATATTTACCGGTGAGTGGCAATCTCTTGGTCATACCGCCGTTCGCAAGCTCATCCAAAAGGTCAATGTTAGGGGAGCCTCCATGAGGGAAACAGTCATCATAAATCTCTAAGTACTGATCTTTTAGGGGGGAAGTGGCGATCTCTTCAGCCAGCAACCGTTTAACTGTCAGTGCTTTGGCGGGAATATTTCCATGGTTGTTCGCCATAGCGTGCTTCAGATCATCTACAGATTTCTTCAATTTTTGTAATCCGCTTGAACCTGTCATGCGTACCTCTTGGAGAGTGGAATTGAGTTTTTACGATGAAATGGCCGCTACCACCCTAGATTTAATCACAGAGTTCGGTCAGCCCGTGGTCATCCGGGCAATCACTGTCGGCGAGTACGACCCGGAAACTGGTACCGCGCCGCCAGATACCATCACTGAGCAAACCGCTCAAGGCATCCTACTCGACTTCACCGGTCAAGAATTCCAGAACAACAGCCTGATCAAGCAGGGCGACAAGAAGCTCAAGATTGCCGCGCAGGGGCTTGAATGGGCGCCTGATCTGCTGAACAAAATTATTGTTCAAGGTCGCACCTGGTCAATCGTCCCGCCGCTGAAAGAGATCAATCCTGCCGGGGCGCCGATACTTTACGAGCTGCAGGTGCGGTCGTGAGCCGGGCCGGCGCCGGACAATCCGGCAGCTTCGCCCTGAGTCTCGCCGAGTTCGCAGCCCAAGCCACGGAGGCCATCGACGCCAGCCTGCGCGAGATCATCATCGAGGTCGGCAGTAGTGTCATCCGCATGTCGCCGGTGGGTAACCCGGAGATCTGGGCGCAAAACACTGTGGCCCGCCAGTACAACAAGGCCGTTGACGATCACAACAGCAGCCTGCGCAGCGATCCGACCAACCTGACGAAAGCCGGCCGACTCAAGCCAGGCCGCAAACTGAACGACGGGATGGATATCGTTGCACCAGAAGGCTATGTCGGCGGGCGGTTCCGGGCCAATTGGCACCTTTCGATTGATGTCGTCGAGAACGTCACTTTTGACGAGGTTGACCCCGGTGGCCAGTCGACAATTGCCGCGCTGGTTTCAGCCGTGAGCGACTTCACTGCCGGACAGACCGCCTACCTCATCAACAACCTGCCGTACGCGATTCCGCTCGAGTTCGGACATTCGACCCAGGCGCCCGGCGGCATGGTGCGCATCACCGTGGCCCGCTTCCAGCAGATCGTGCTGGAGGCCATCAGGAACAACCAGGTATGAGCCACAACATCATCGCCTCGATTTACGAATCCAGAATAATCACCTGGGCGAAGGCGCTGCCGGTACCACTAAAGGTCGTCGTCGAGAACGAGGCCTATACACCTGTGAACGGCGTGACATACCTGAATGCGTTCGCGCTACCAGCTGACACCGCGAGCAACACGCTCGCCGGTGACCACAAGCTGTTCACTGGAGTGTTTCAGGTCAGCATCGTGACGCCGTCCGGCAAGTACCGTGGCGCGGCCGGCGCGATAGCCGACCAGATTGCCGCGCTGTTCCCTCTGTACGAGCGCATCACGAAAGGCGCGCTTACCGTGGTGACCATGAGTCCGGTAGACCCAGGCCCCGGCATTCCCGACGACACCACCTACACCGTGCCGGTTTCGTTCCAGTACCGAGCCGACACCAACTGAATAAGCCCGTTGGGCAAACCCAGAACCCGTCATTGAGCGGGTTTTGTCATTTCTGCAAAGAGGAAAACCCATGAGCGTCAAGATTCCCAACGGCACCACCTTCGAGATTGCAGCCACCCTGAGCGCCCCGAAAGCGTTTACCGCGATCAGCAATGCAAGCCCCGCAGTGCTCACCGCTGCAGCCCACGGACTGGTCGATGGCGACGTGATCGTGATCGATTCCGCCTGGGCGAAGCTGAACGGCCGACCGGCTCGCGTTATCGATTCGGATACTGGCGATTTCGCTGCGGAAGGCATCGACACCACTAGCGTGAAGAATTACCCAGCAGGTTCTGGCGCGGGTACCGTCCGTGCGGCTTCCGGCTGGACGCAGATCTCCCAAATCACTGAGCCTACAGCCAACGGTGGCGAGCAGCAGTTCCTGACCTACGGATTCCTCGAGGACGACGATGACCGTCAACTGCCGACCACCAAATCGGCCAGCAGCATGACCCTGCCGGTAGCGGATGATCCGGCCAAAGCATATGTCGCCATTGTTGAAGCTGCCGACGAAGACAAAGAGCCGCGCCTGATTCGCGCAAACCTCCCGGGCGGTGCGACCATTTACTACTTCGCATACGTGTCGATCACGGCGACCCCGACGCTGAGCCGTAACAACATAATGACGCGGACCATCACTCTTTCGTTCGCCTCCCGCCCAACTCGCTACAACGCTTAAGGGGTTCCCATGCCGAAGTTTTCCATCGCGCCGAAGCCGACGTTCACCGTCGATGTGGCGATCCCCCAGGTCGGCGGCAAGCCGGCGATGGTGTCATTCACGTTCAAATATCGTGACCGCACTGCACTGGCTGAACTGTTCGACAGCTGGAAAGAAAGAGCAGAGGCCATTGGTGAGCGCTTTAAGGGGACTGAGCCGACGCTTTCTGAAATTACCGCCGCAGAGGTTGAGCAGGGCGTCGAGCAGATCAAGGACCTGGTCGTGTCCTGGGGCTTCGCCGACAAGCTCAGCGATGAATCTATCACTGCCCTGGTGAAGAGCTGCATCGGCGTATCGGATGCAGTGGTGAAGGCTTACAGCGAAGCCTTCGGCAAGGCCCGCTTGGGAAACTGACCGCCGCCGCCCGTGCGCTCTATGAGTCTGAAGGATCGGCGGAGCAGATGGCCTTGTTCGGCTTCTCGCCGGAGGACTACGACGAAACCATCGAAGTCTGGCCAGACAACTGGCCGTCCTTTCTTGTCATGGATGCGATGGGCACCCAGTGGCGCACTGGCGCATGCGGCGCAACCGGTCTCGATTATGGCGTGCTGCCCAACGTTATGAAGCTCGTCGGCATCCCGGCGAAGGATCGCCCCGGCGTGTTCCACGATATCCGCGTTATGGAATCAGAAGCTCTCGCGGCTACGGCGGAAGCCCGCGACAACAGCCCGTGAGAACGGGCACTTATTCAAGGTGAGTCGATGAACATTGCAGAACTCGGCATCAAGGTCGACTCGGCTGATGCCGCCAACGCTGCGACCGATCTCGACAAGCTGACCAGGGCTGGTGATCGCGCTGAGCAGTCCGCCGTCGGCCTCATGAACGAAATGCAGGCGCTGGAGAAGTCACTGTCGAAAGGCGCGACCACCACGCAGGAACTGGCCAAGCAGCGCGAAAACCTCGCGAAGCTGACCCAAACCGGCGCGTACGGCGAGGCCGAGTTCACCAAGATCACCGCGCAACTGGACAAGCAGCAAGCGGCGCTGGCGAAGTCGACGCTGGATGAACAAAAAGCGCTGAACAGCCTGCTGGGCGCAATCGACCCGGCGAAGGCGGCGCTGGCCAAGCTGGACAAACAGGTCGAGGACCTGGGCAAGCATTTGGATGCAGGTCGCATCAGCCAGGATGAGTTCACTTCCGCGCTGGGCAAGATCGACAAGGACTACGCGAAGCTCGAAAAAACGGCGACCGGCTTCGATAAGCTGAAGCTGGGCACCCGCCAGGCTCAGGAAAACGTCGTTCAGCTGGGAAATGCGCTGTCCTCCGGCGACTGGGGTAGCGGCGTGCGTGCCGTGGCTCAGCTGGGTGCAGGCGCTGGCGCATCGGCAGCCGGTCTGCTTGCCATTCTGGCGCCGATCGCGCTGGTCACCGCCGCTGTGGGCGCGCTCGCCTATTCCTACTACAAAGGCAGCGAAGAACAGGATGCCTACAGCAAAGGTTTGATCCTCACCGGCAACTCGGCTGGGGTGAGCGCTGGGCAACTCAGCGAAATGGCACGCCAGGTCAGCGCTACCGTGGGTACGACCGGCCAGGCCGCTGAAGTTCTGGCGTTGCTGGCAGGCAATGGCAAGATCGCCGGCGACAGCTTCGCAGGTATCGCCCAGGCCGCAGTGTCGATGCAGGAAGCGACCGGCAAAGCCGTGAGCGAAACGGTCGCCGAATTTTCGAAACTAGCAGACGACCCGGTCAAAGCGTCTGCAGCACTCAATGAGCAGTACCACTACCTCACGGCGTCGGTTTATTCGCAAATCGCCGCACTGGAGAAACAGGGCGACCACGCTGGCGCGGTCAAACTGGCAACTGAGCAATATGCCGACGCCATCAACGAACGCACGCCGAGAATCCTTGAAAACCTGAGCTTCTGGGAGAAAGGCTACAACGCTGTCGCCCGGGCAGCGGACAACCTCAAAAATATCGGTCGCCCGGATATCGACGCTGATATCGAGCAGGCTCGGCGCAATCTGGCTTCAGCTCAGGCTGGAGATATCGGGGCGTTTCAAAACCAGAAAGAAATGGTCGAGCTCTATAGCAACCAGCTCAACATGCTGGAGGACCAGAAGGCTGCGGCTGCTGACATCGCAAAATGGGAAGGTGAGCAGGCAAAGGCCCAGGGTGATGCAGTTGTCGCCATGGGCAAAGTGGATGCGCTGACCAAATCCGCATTCAGCAACGAGCAAAAGCGCGCGGAGGCACTCAAGGAATACAAAAAGCAGCTCGACGACATTCGAAAGGTCGCTCCGACGGATCCCCGGCTAAACCAGGCGGCCATCGATAAGAACATTGCGAACATCAACGAGCAGTTCAAGGACCCCAAGGCGCCGGCCGGCAGCGTCGACACCACCGGTTTCAACAACGCGAAGAACGCACTGGCCGAAACCTTGGCCTACTACAAAAACGCCGACAAGGAGTTGGAAGCATCCCAGCGCGCCGGCGTGATCAGCCAGGCGAGTTACACCGAGCAGCGGATCAGCCTGTTGAAGCAGCAGGCCGACGAAGTCGCCCAGGGCTACCAGGCGGAGATCGATGCGCTTGAAGCGGCCAAGGCGAAGAAGGGCACCACTGGTGCCCAGATCATCCAGATTGACCAGAAGATCGCCGACGCCAGAACCGCGATGGTCAAGGCTCAGCAGGACAGCGACAGCGAACTGGCGGTCATTGCAACGAACGAAGAAGGGCGACTGCGCAAGCAGACCTTGGCCGTCAACACATACACCAGCGCCCTGCAGCAGCAGGTCGACACGCTTCGGCAGCAGGGCCTGCGCGCGGCATCGAGCCTCGGCCAGGGTGATCGGCAGCGTGCGCTGACTGATCAGCAGAACGGGATCGACGACCGATTCAACCAGCAGCGCCTGGAACTCGCCAACCAATACGGCGACGGCTCGCGCGGCATGAGCCTTGACGAGTACACCCAGAAGCTGGCCGCGTTGAAAGCCACCCAACAGGACCTGCACGACACTGTGCGGGCCAACTACGACGACATGACCGCCGCACAGGGGGACTGGAGCGCCGGTGCATCGTCGGCGTGGCAGAACTACTTGGAGTCAGCGCGGGACGTTGCCGGGCAGACGAAGAGCCTGTTCACCAACGCCTTCAGTTCGATGGAGGACGCGATCGTCAACTTCGCCATGACCGGCAAGCTGTCATTCGCGGACTTCACGAAGTCGATCCTGGCGGACATGGCGCGGATCGCCACGCGGCAGGCCAGCTCGGCGCTGCTGGGTAGTTTGGTTGGTGCGGCTACTGGGTACTTCACCGGCAGCAGCGGCAATGGTCTCGCCTCTGGTTCTGCTGGCGCCGTCTCCTCGAATGCGGGCGCATCTCAGGCCGGCTACAGCAATGTCGACTTTTCCGGCTACCGGGCAGCCGGCGGTCCTGTGGCGCCCAACTCCCTGTATGAGGTCAATGAGCTCGGTCCTGAACTCTACAACGAGGGCGATCGGTCGTTTCTCATGACCGGCGCGAATGGCGGCAGCGTTACTCCGCTCACTTCTGGGGTCAACCTTGCCGCGATGGGTGGTGGGATCGCCGGCGGCGCAGCGCAGATCAATGTCCAGGTCATGGTGGCCAGCGACGGATCGACCAGTTCCACTACCGATGATCCGGCCTACCAGCAGTTCGGTAAGGACCTGGCGGACTTCGTCGACCAACGTTACCAGAAGCTTGTGGCGGTGGACCTGCGCCAAGGCGGCAAGATCAACCGGGCAATCAAGGGGTAACCCATGGCAATCGAACGATTCACCTGGCCGATTGAAAAGGGTGCGACTGGCAGCATCAAGCAGTGCACCCGCAGCAAGCAATTCGGCGATGGATACAGCCAGTCCGTTTCGGATGGCATCAACAACAAAGTGCAGTCCTGGCCGATCAGTTACACCGGGAGCGCGGAGCGGGTGAAAGAGATCATTGCTTTCCTCGATCGCCATCAGGGGGCAAAGGCGTTCCTTTGGACGCCGCCACTTGGTGAACTCGGTCTGTACAAATGCCCGGACGGCTATCAGCCATCCCACAAAGGCGGCGCGGTCTACAGCCTTGCCGCAACGTTCGAACAAACCTTTCATCCCTGAGGTAACGCCGCATGGCACTCATCACGGACATCCAGAAGCTGGAGCCCGGTGGCGAAATTCGTCTGTTTGAAATCGATGGCACGGAGTACGGCGCCGACGTGCTACGTTTTCATGCCCATGCGATTCCGCACACGCCCGAAGAGCTGCTGGCCTACGAAGGTTCAGTCGAGGAACTCCCCGCGAAGTCGATCTGGTGGCAGGGCAATGAGTACGCTGCCTGGCCGGTGCAGATCGACGGCATCGGCGCTGACAGCAACGGCAGCGCAACGCGGCCAGTGTTTATGGCCGGCAACGTCAATGGGCGAATCACAGCGCTGTGCCTGGCTTTCGATGATCTGCTGAAGTTTCAGCTCACCGTGCGCGAAACCCTGGCCAAGTACCTGGATACGGCGAATTTTCCCGAGGGAAATCCGACTGCTGAT
The DNA here is from genome assembly GCF_004307635.1 of Pseudomonas sp. Sample_22. NCBI lineage: Bacteria > Pseudomonadati > Pseudomonadota > Gammaproteobacteria > Pseudomonadales > Pseudomonadaceae > Pseudomonas > Pseudomonas sp. Sample_22. The sequence goes on along the minus strand of NZ_RCNY01000068.1, from coordinate 15,557 downwards.
CCAACCCAGGAGGCCCTGGAGATCTGGTTCATCGACCAGAAGACCGGCGAGGACGGCGAGGTTGTGCAATGGGAGCTTTCATCGCCTGGGGAAATCGACAATCACGGGTTGCCCGGGCGCCAGATGACCACTTTCTGCCACTGGGCAATGACCGGCGGCTACCGTGGTCCGAACTGCAACTACACCGGTGGCGCGATGTTCGATGACGACGACAACCCAACGGATGACCCGAGCAAGGACGAGTGCAAGGGCGGTCTGAAATCCTGCAAGTTGCGTTTCGGCCAGAACAACCAACTTCCTCACGGCGGATTCCCCGCGGTGTCCCTGATCGCAAGGAGCTGACGATGCGAAAACACATCTTCAACGCGATCCAGGCGCACGCGGCAGCTGAGTATCCGAAAGAGTGCTGCGGGCTGCTGCTGGGCTTCGGTCGCAAGCAGCAGTACTACCCGTGCCGCAATGTTTCAACCGAGCCGAACGAGGAATTCCGGATCGATCCGGAGGAGTACGCCGCGGCCGAGGACATCGGCGAGGTTATCGGTGTGGTTCATTCACATCCGGACGCCACCAGCAGGCCGTCACCGCGTGACCTCGCCATGTGCGAAGCGACGGCCATGCCCTGGCACATTCTGAGCTGGCCGGAAGGCGACCTGCGCACCATCGTTCCCACCGGTGAAGTACCGCTGCTGAAACGCTCATTCGTGCATGGTGCTTGGGACTGCTGGAAGGTTTGCGCCGATTGGTACAAGCGCGAGTGGGGGCTGGAATTCGAAGCCTTCAAGCGTGCCGATGGCTGGTGGGAGAGCAAGGACAACACCAGTCTGTACGAAGCGAACTACGAGGCCGCCGGCTTCTACCGAGTTGACCAGCCGCAGCGCGGCGACATGATTGTGATGGAAGTAGGGCGGACGGTTTACCCGAACCACGCCGGTATCTTCCTTGGCACTGATCCGGCGCTGCCGGGTGAGGATGCGGCGACGTTCGGCCCCGGTCCGTTCCTGCTGCACCACCTGTACGGCAGGCCGTCAGAGGTCATTGTTTTCGGCGGGCCGTGGTTGGACAAAACACGGCTGATCCTCAGGCACAAAGATGCACAACCAACTACGTGATGCGGCGTCGCCGCGGGAGAAAAATATGCAAAGTGTAATTGAGTCAGCAGCTAAAACCGCCAGTGGCGAACCGGTCTGGCGGCTAACAAAGGGTTAGTTGCCTTTGTTTTCCAGCATTTTTTCGATGTAGGAAACATCTTTCAGAATGACCTCAAGCGGCCATTCGTAGGCGTCTCTTGCTTCGCCGCTTTCACACCCACCTGCAGGCACCTCTTTGAAAAACTGTGCTGCTCGTTGCAGCGCTTCTTCATTGAACCCTGGTGTCTGTTTCAATGCATGAGTAAGCGACAAAAGCGCCATGAGAACGCCGTGCTCAAAAGGTTTCACTTCGTACTTCACATCGACCTCCGGGTCATAAACGCGCCGAAATTGGCGCAATCCCAGTCCTTGGGCATGCAGGCAAAGAACTGGGCACTCTGCTCAATCAACTTGTTTGTGTGCGGACTATCAGTCGCCAATGAACGGCAACGGATCGATTTTGATGTTGGTGCCGATTTTGAGGTGGGAACGGGTCCCCGGCATTTGAAGTGATTTCATCACCGCAGCCTTCGCAACGGTAGATACCGGATACGGGTACGGTTTCGCCAATTCCGTAAAGCGTATTCCAGTGAGCGTTGCCGGGCTGATTGGTATTCAAAACCAGCGGTCTTGTTTCTGCCGTAACTAACGCCATGCTGAGACTCCCTGTGTCGCATTTTTGGAGGCACAACGCTACTACTCAAAGCTCATCTCATGCCACTGGCCTTTCATCCACGCTGGATAGGTGGACAGTGCCACTGTACAGTCGGTGTTTTCTCAATGAGTGGTCATTATGGTCAATGCCGTTTCTATTCGACTTTCCGCGAATCAATTTGCTGCCATCCTTGTCGAAAGGGGAATGCCACTTCATGCGAGTGTGAATGAGCATGCAGGATGGCTTGGTGTCGACTATCTAATTCTTTGCTCTGAACACGTGCCTACGTGGGTAGCCAAAATCAAGGAAATAGTAATTCCTCGAACAGAGGGGGGGCCATTGACTGTGCGATTCTCTGAAGTTCGTGACGTTTTTGGCAAAGGCAGCATGCCGGAGTATCAGGAAGCCTTCGGAAAATACAGGAACAACGGATTTGGCGTCTTCCTGAGCACATTTGAAAATGAGCTTTTCTTCACCATCGGAGATCCAGTGGCGTTTAAGGCTCAGCCCGACGTCTTCGGTCTACTGAGTATGGATAACGCTATCGATGCTCTCGCTGAAACATACGGAGTCACCACCGAGCAAGTGGAGATCACCATTAGATCAAAACCTCGCCTCGCTGCTAACGTTTAAAGCGGAGTGTTAGACATAGCCCAACCCGATGTTGGGCTTTTTCGTTTCTGTCACCCCGATGCTACAGTCGCCCCTTTCAGGACGAGGAAGAATCATGCGGATTTTGATAGGGGCGGTGGCCGTGATGCTGCTGGCGGGGTGCATGGCGCCGACGATGAACGAAGCCAGGCAGAAGGGGCCGGACAAAATTTTGTACTCGAAGAAGTCCGATAAGGCCGTCGCTCAGTGTGTCCAGTACGAGTGGCAGAACCAATCCCTTTTCGGAGTAACGCCTGAAGCCACGTTGCAGCCGGGTCGAGACAGCGGCTACACAGTATTCACGGCAGGCTCCGAATATTTCGTCGATATCCAGCCTGGCGCGTCCGGTGCCGTAGCAAAGTATTACGCAGTGCTGAACAACTGGATCTCCGCAAAACGACTGACGGCTCTGCAAAGCTGCCTCTGAAAACGAACCATTTTGAAACCCGCTCCGGCGGGTTTTTTATTACCTGGAGAAAAGTATGTCTGCTCTGGCAATCAACTATCAGCCGATGACGACGGTTAAGCTTTATGGCCAACTCCGGCAGTTTGGCCGTTCCTTCCGACTCGCTGTTCGGTCGCCAGCTGAAGCCATCAAAGCGCTCTGCGTTCAAATTCCCGGCTTCGAACGATTCCTGTCGAACGCGAAGTCACGGGGAATTGAATTCGCAGTGTTCCGCGGGAAAACCAATATTGGAGAGGAAGAGCTGGGCTTCAGCGGTGACGGCGATATTCGAATCGCGCCAATCATCACGGGGAGCAAGAAGGCTGGCGGCCTGCAGACGATTATCGGATCAGTACTGATCGTCGTCGGCCTGATTATCACGGGTGGTACGTTCGGCGCTGGTGCACCATTTGGGTCTGCACTTATTACCATGGGCGCATCTATGGTCATCGGCGGCGTAATCCAAATGCTCAGCCCTGCTGCAAAAGGGCTCAAGACCAGCGCCGCGCCCGAAAACACCCCTGGCTACGCATTCGGCAGTGCCAAAAATACCACTGCATCTGGCAATCCGGTACCGCTATGCGCAGGCGACCGCCGTTGGGGCGGGGCGATTATCAGCGCCGCTATCTACGCCGAAGACCAAATGTAACCAGACCTACGAATACCCGGCCGCCCTTGAGGCGGTTTTTTATTGCCTGGAGAAACGCATGGGCGCAGCACAGAAGCTGGAAGTTTTTGGAGCCAAGGGCGGATCGGACAAGCCAAAGACTCCGACCGAAGCGCCGGACAGCCTGCGCTCGGTGGCCTTGGCAAAGATACTTATTGCGATGGGTGAGGGCGAGTTCGCTGGCAACCCGACCGCGCAGGACATCTACCTGGACAACACACCGCTGCAAGACCCACAGGGAAACATGAACTTCCCGAACGTGAAGTGGGAGTTCCGCAGCGGCTCGGTTGAGCAGAACTATATCCAGGGCATTCCATCGGTTGAGAACGAAACAACCTTGGGCGTTGAGTTGCGCAGCGGTACGCCCTGGGTACGAGGGATCAGCAACACTGAGCTTTCGGCTGTGCGCCTGCGCTTCGCCTGGCCGGCCCTACAATCCGTTGATGCCAGCGGCAACGTGAACGGGTACCGAATCGAATACAAAGTGGAATTGGCAACCGACGGCGGCGCCTATCAACAGGTGCTTAGCGAAGCGGTGGATGGCAAAACCACCAGCCCATACGAGCGCACTCGCCGTATTGATCTGCCTGCGGCAACCAGTGGGTGGCTGATGCGCGTCACCCGCATCACGCCGAACCAAAACAACAACAAAATCGCCGACATGATGAATATCGCCGGCTTCACTGAAGTGATCGATGCGAAGTTGCGGTACCCGAACACTGCGCTGCTTTACATCGAGTTTTCGGCAGAGCAGTTTCGCAATATTCCGGCGGTGACGGTCAAATGCCGAGGCCGCAAATGGCTGGTCCCGAGCAACTACAACCCGGACACGCGCTCTTACACGGGCATCTGGGATGGCACCTTCAAGGAAGCCTGGACCGATAACCCCGCGTGGATCACCTACGGCATCACCGTAAACGACCGCTTTGGCCTGGGCCGGCGCATCAAGCCGTGGCAGGTGGACAAGTGGGAGCTGTACCGCATCGCCCAGTATTGCGACCAACTGGTACCGGATGGAAAGGGCGGGCAAGAGCCGCGTTTCCTCTGCAATATCAACCTTCAGGGCAAAGCTGACGCCTGGTCGCTACTGCGTGACATCTCGGCCATCTACCGGGGCATGACCTACTGGGCGCAGGGCCAGGTCTTCACGCTGTCCGACATGCCGCGCGCGACCGATTTTGACTTCGCTTACACCCGGGCGAACGTTGTTGACGGCAAGTTCACCTACTCGAGCGCATCGGAGCGGACCAGATACAGCCGCGCTCTGATCAGCTACGACAACCCGGAGAATAACTACGACACCGACGTAACGGCGGTGACCGATGCCAAGCTGCAGCGGCGCTACGGCGACAACGTACTGGAGATCAGCGCAATCGGTTGCAACCGCGAGTCTGAGGCTCAGCGCCGGGGTAAATGGGCATTGCTCACCAACTCCAAGGATCGCGCCGTCAGTTTCCGCGTTGGGCTAGATGGCCGTATTCCACTGCCTGGCTACGTCATCCCCATTGCGGACGAGCTCCTCGCGGGCCGGCCGATAGGTGGGCGCATCTCCGCAGTTGCCGGCCGCACTGTCACGCTGGAGCGCGATACCCAGGCCAAGGCAGGGGACCGGCTGATCCTGAACCTGCCGAACGGCAAGTGTGAGGGGCGCACAGTACAGTCTGTGGCCGGCCGCGCTGTAACTGTGACCGTCGACTATTCGATCGCGCCTGAGCCTGAATTAATTTGGGCGCTGGATGCCGACGACCTGGCCGTGCCGCTGTACAGGGTGACCGCCGTTTCGCGGCCAGAGCCAGGTGTATTCGAGATCTCGGCCGTGCAGTACGACCCGAGCAAATTTGCGCACATCGATACCGGCGCTCGCCTGGAAGAGCGGCCGATCAGCGTCATCCCAATCACCGTGGTACCGGCGCCGGCGAGCGTCACCCTAACTGCAAACTCGGTGGTATCCCAGGGCATCGCCGTCGCCACCATGACCATTACATGGCCTGCGGTGAACGGCGCAGTGGGCTATGACGTGGAATGGCGCAAGGACAGCGGCAACTGGATCAAGCTGCAACGCACAGGCGGTACCAGCATTGACGTGGTCGGCATTTACGCCGGTGCCTACGTGGCCCGCGTCCGCGCGGTGAGCGCCTTCGATATCTCGTCGATCTGGCGCAATTCGATCCTGACCAACCTCAGCGGCAAGCAAGGGCTACCGCCGGCGGTGTCGTACCTCACGGCCTCGCCGCTGCTGTTCGGCATCTACCTGAAGTGGGGCTTCCCGGCTGGCGCCGAGGACACCCAGCGCACGGAAATCTGGTATGGGCCGTCGACCAGCCTGGAGGCGGCAACCAAGCTGACGGACCTGTCATACCCGCAGAGCGACTTCTCGATGCTCGGCCTGGCCGCCGGCGTGACCTTTTACTTCTGGGCGCGCCTGGTCGACCGGATCGGCAACATCGGTCCGTGGTATCCGGTGGGGCTTGGTGTGCAGGGACAGTCGAGTTCTGAGGCTGCGCCGATTCTGGAAATGATCGCCGGGCAGATCGGGCGCACTGAACTGGGCCAGGACATCCTCGATGAAATCGACAAGATCCCCGGCCTGCAGGAGCAGATCGATGCCTTGGATGACATCCTGTTGTACGACCCGGAGAAGACCTATGTCGATGAAGACATGGTTCGCATGGGGCAGCGTCTATACCAAGCCACTGGCGCCGTGCCGATCAACACGCCGCCGCCGAACCCGGCCTACTGGCTGGACATCGGCAAATCGATCGAAACGGCGAACGGATTGGCGCAGCAGGTTGCCTTCAACACGGCCGACATCATCGAGCTCGACGGCGAGATCACGGCGCAGGCCACGGCCTTTCAGGCTTTGAGTGCTGCATACCGGGACGACAACGGGGAAGGCGATCTCGCCGATGCGCTGAAGGGTTGGAGCAGTACGGCCGCGATCGCGAACGAAGAGAAAGTGCGGGCCTCGGAAAACCTCGCCACTGCGCAGAAGGTCACCACGCTGACTGCTGTGGTTGGGGAGAACGAGGCTAATGTCAGCGATCTGCGGCAGGTTGTGGCCACCGACAAGGAAGCCACCGCAACGGCGATCACTCAGGTCAACGTGAAGGTCGGCGAAAACACGGCGGCTATTCAGGAAACGGCCACGGCCTACGCCGACACCGCCGGGAAGCTCTCGACCATGTGGTCGGTGAAGATGCAGCTCACGGCGGACGGCAAGTATGTCGCCGCGGGCATTGGCCTGAGTATCGAAAACACCGGAGCCGGCTTGCAGAGTCAGTTCCTAGTGAGCGCGGACCGGTTCGCCATCGTCAACACCATCGCCGGCGGCGCGATCTCGGTACCGTTCGCGGTTCAGGGTGGTCAGGTGTTCATGAACTCTGCCTTCATTCAGGACGGCACCATCACCAACGCCAAGATCGGCAGCTACATCAGCTCGACGAACTACATCGCTGGCCAGCAAGGCTGGATTCTCAACAAAGACGGAACACTGGAGATCAACGGCATCGTCCCGGGTCAGGGGCGGTTGGTGATCAACTCGTTGAACGTGTCGGTCTACGACGCGAACAACGTACTGCGTGTTCGTCTCGGCTATCTGGGGTAATTAATGGCTCTATTTGGCCTGCGTGTCTTCAACGAGAGCGGTCAGCTCGCCATGGACACCAACAGCTTCACCTACCAGGTGCTATGGCAGGGCGTGATCGATTTCAGCGGAGCCGTGCCCAGCTACACGATCAGCATCCCGGGCTTCAATCCGGCCAACTGCGTGTTCATGATCATCCCGACCAGGGCACAGGACGTGCAAACGGCGGAAAACGACAGCTTGGGCAATACCAAGTCATACCCCTATGTCACCACCGGTACAGGGGTTGTGACAGTCCTGCCGAAAAACCCTTCAGCCGGCGCATCCGTTGGCCAGACACGGATCGTCGCCAAGGGCTACGCGATAAGGTTCGCCACATGAGCTATGGATTTCAGAGCATCAACGACAATGCCTTTGTTCAGATCGACTCGGAGTTGCCCCGGCTGTGCATGCTGACGAGAGGGAGTTACGCCGGCACTACGGACGCCTCCGGGGTTTTCGCCAGACCCATTACGAGCCTGGATCCGCCGATTGTGTTTATCCGGCCGGATGCCGGAGTGATGCAGGTTCCGATCTCCGTCTGGTTCACCGGTGGTCCTGGGAACTGGACCGGTTTCACGATGAAAGCCTCGAACGTTACCGCCACCCTCAGTGGACAGTATTTCGTCGCGGCCTGGGCGTCGATGGGCACCGCAGCATACGGCATGCGTTTGTGGGGGCCGACTGGAGCTCTGGTTTACGACAGCGGCGCGCCGGCTGTTGTGGTGACCTACGCCGCAGGCAACTGGGTTTATATCGGTGACGAGGTGCTGACCGTAGGTCGGCGCTACATCTGGGCGATCAACAAACTGCTCGGTTCAGGGGAATACATCTCGCTGAACCCGTTTGCCATGAACTGCCATAACGCCTCATCCGGCGGTGGTTGCGCCTTGGGCGTGGATTACGCCAATGGCCAGATCAGGATGTACAGCCTCGCCACCAACGCCTGGACCGATCAAGGCCACCGGCCATTCCTCTGCGCCAAGTTACTGGCCTGATCAAATTCTTCTGGAGATAACCAATGCCTTGGTACAAATCAGGAACGGTCTCTGTCACCTTGAATTCCAATGCCGTCATCGGCACGGGGACCGCTTTTCTGTCCAATGGTCGGGTGGGCGATGCGTTTCGCGGCCCGGACGGCGGTTGGTATGAAATCACCAACATCGCCAGTGATACGGCGATGGCGATCTCGCCGACCTATAAGGGGGCGACCGCCGCAGCTGGTTCGTACGCCATTGCGCCCATGCAGGGCTACGTCAAAGATTCGGCAGATGCACTTCGAACTCTGGTGAACACCTACGGCGCAAAGCTCGCGGCACTCGGAACCACTGGCAACTACGAAGTGTTGCCGGTTGAAAAGGGTGGTACGGGTGGCGCCAACCAGGTCGATGCGCGGACAGGGCTAGGTCTTGGCACCGCAGCGGTGGTGAATATCCAAACCAGCCTCACCGATTCAACTGCTGGCCGGGTAATGCTCAACGGCGCATGGGGCTGGGGCGCCTTGTCATCCGACAATCCTACCGACCTGAACGCAATCGCGGTCAGTCAGAAGTTCGGCATCAATACAGGCGCCTTGAACATTCCGTGGGCATTGGGCAGCACCACTGTGCCGTTCGCCGCAGGTTCGAGCGGTATTGCGATGACCTGGACCGCGAATCATCAAAGCCAAATCATCGTCAACCGAACGGCTTCGATGGTCGCACTTCGCCGGAAGAGCGCGGGAGTCTGGGCTCCTGACGATTACTTCTGCCTGTATCCAACTGGCCAGACATTTCTGAGCGTTGCCCAGGGCGGCACCGGTGTTACCTCGCTCACGGCGCTGTTGAGCGCGCTCGGACTTACCGATGCGTACAAGAAATCGAACATCGTCGGCACTGTTTCCGACTCTGCAGGTGTTCCGAATGGCGCGATTCTCGAAAGCGGCTACATCAACAGTTGCTATTACGAGAAGCGCGCCGATGGGTCCCTGCTGAATCGCAAACAAGTCACCATCGGTGGCGGTACTGCGGCGAACGGGAACGTGTTCAAAAGCGTGAACTTCGATATGGGGCCTTTTGCTGTGCCTTTTGTCGGTGATTACGAGATGTTTGGGTTCGGCATTTCCTCTGCGAGCGGCGGCGGTTGGGCAGGCCAACAATTGTTCGGCACGGCTTCGACCTGGGGCACATGGGCGGCGTATCACTCCGCGCTGGTTACGGGAAGCATCATCATTTCAGTTCTGGCTGTCGGGAGGTGGAAGTAATGGATATCACGGTATACGGCCAGCGCCTGGACAATGAACCATTCGATCTGGTGAAACAGGGCGATAGCCTGTTCATCAATGGCGAGCAGTTCGATCTGTCGCCGTTGCAGGATGGGGACTCCTTACCCGGCACAGCAGTGCATTCGAAATGGTTTTCTCTGGGTCAGATCACCAAAGAAGAGGGGGTGATCAAGTTGTCACTTCTTTACCCTGTACCGGCCAACTACAGCCCGGAGCAAGCCACTCCGCAATTGCTGAGCAATGTTCCTGACGGTCCCGTAGCATTGCCACGACCGCTCCCTGATCCGGAACCGCAGCAGGAGGTTGCAGAATGATCAACATCGACTGGACGCAGCTGGTAACCCGTGAAATGAAAGAAGCCGCTGCCGATGCCGAGCACCTAGCGTTGATGAAGGCTGAACTTGCAGGGCGCAACACCCAGGCCGTTACACAGATTGCGCGCATCCAAGATCGAATCGAGACGATCGGGTACGGCATTGATGCCGGAGAGGCGACAGAAGAGGACGAAGCTGAACAGGCGGCGCTGATGACCAGCCTGGCCGCTTGGAAGGCCTATAAATTCGCCTTGGGCAAAGTCACCAAGCAACCGGGCTGGCATGCATCACCGGCGTGGCCGACCATCCCAGCCATCCCTGTGATTGCCGCCGATCCTGAAGCGCTGCAAGCACCGGACGCTTAAAACGCACAAGCGTCACCGACCACCCGCCATCGAGCGGGTATTTTTTTGCCTGGAGAAAAGTGATGCCTGTAACTGAAAAGGACCGCAACATACTAGCCCGCACGCTGTGGGGTGAAGCTCGCGGGGAATCATTGGCGGGGCAGATCGCCGTGGCTTGGACTATTCGCAACCGTGTGGACGACAGCAAGACCAAGTCGTGGTGGGGGGAGGGTTATGCCGGTGTGTGCCAGAAGCCATACCAGTTCAGCTGCTGGAACAAGACTGACCCGAACTATCAATTTCTGATTGGCGTGAAGCAGATCCCTTTCCGCGAACTGTCACAAGCGCGGATTGCCGCTGACCAGGTGATTGATGGAAAGGTGCCAGATCCAACCGGCGGCTCCACGCACTATTACGCGATCGCCATGAAGACGCCGCCGGCATGGGCCGCGAAGGCAAAGCAGACGCTGAAGTTGGGCGGTCATGTGTTCTTCAAGGATGTGCCATGAGCCCGGTGGCGTTGAGGGTGGTCGGCGCGCTGGCGCTTGTTCTGCTGGGCGCCATCTGTGCTTGGCAGATTCAGTGCTGGCGGTACGGCGCGCAACTGGCCGAGCAATCGCGACTACACACCGACACCCTCAATCAACTGGCCATGGTCGGCGCTGCGGCACAGAAAACCGAGCAGGACAAACGCCTGGTGCTCGAGCAGCGCCTGGCGGCCAGCGCCCAATCCCACCACGAGACTTTAACCAATGCCCAAAAAGATCAGGCTCGCCTGCGCGATCGTCTTGCTACTTCTGATCTGCGGCTGTCAGTCGTCCTCGCCCATGGTTCAGCCGGTGGCTGTTCAGTGCCTGCCGCCGCCGGCGCCGTCGGCTTGGTTCATGGAGCCGTTCGAGCCGAACTTGACCCAGCGCATGCTCAACGAATTATCGCCATCACCGTTGAAGGCGACCGGGGACTGATCGCGCTGGCTGCGTGCCAGGCCTATGTGCGGGAAATCAGCACTCCCCGCTAAACTGGCATCCTGCTTTGAAGTTCCAGCAGAGGTTCAATGAACAGCCGAAGACCTAGGAACTGGCACGCGATCAAACTTAGAAATCTCTTTGATCCAAAAACGACGGTATTTTGTTTGGTCTGGCGACAACGGCTTGTGATTTGACCACGAGTGCTCGGCTTTCATGCTGGCGCGATACTCCTCCCACTCCTTTTCCTCGGCCACATCTTTTGCTGTCTTTTCGTTGTCGAACCATCCGAGGACGTACACTTCGCCTTGGTCCTGGCCATGCTCAATGAGAAGGTAAATGTTGTTCATCAGCTTTGCCTTTGTAGCTGTCAATCGGGATAAGCCTCGAATATGAGGCGTTTCCAGTGCTATCGGCCGTTGTCATTAGATGTTTAGCGTCGGCTCGGGATGAGCGTTAACAGCTTGCTCAGTGATGGCATGCCGCCATTCTTGTCACCGGTGTCAGGTTGCCCCATGATTCTTCGACAGGGGGATGAGGCATCGGCCATGGATAAGCAACTTGCCGGACTCTCGTTCCTGCTCACCTTGGGGTGGGTGGCAGTGGTCGTCCTGGTGATGTATTGGATGTCGTAGTGCAGATAAAGGGGGAGGCGGTGAGTGGAAGATGTCGTACTCGGCCCCAAGCCGCGGCGTGAAGCTGATCGCCTCCTTGCACAAATCAAACGAGCTGAGTCGATGATCGTTGCTGTTAAGGCCGGCGCCCGTGCCGAGGGTTTTGTGTTGGGCATGGAGACGGTGGGAGCCTTGCGTGCAGGTGATGCAGAGCGGCTTTACATCATATTTGAAACGGCGCTGGAAGATCGACTCAAGTCCCTGGCCTCTACCTAAAACAAAGTGTTCCCTTCTGATTCGCCTTCCACTGGTTGGATCAGGTCTCGACCTTGGTTCCGTACGTTGCCGATGGCCCGATCCACCTTGAACCACTCGAACGCCTCAGTGGGCTCACCCTGCAGCAATACCATTTGCTCGGCGCGTTCCTTGGGTGTGGAAGGATCCAACCATTCTCTGGCCAGTTCCGGCGATAACGTCACGGGACGACGGTCATGGATATCCACCATGCCACCAGCGCTGTCAGCGGTGATGATGACGAAGCCATCGTGTTCGCTCGGCTCATGCTCCGAATTTGGATATTGGCCGATTGCAGCACACAGGATCGGCGCTCGGTCCCGTCGGCGAATGAGGTAGGGCTGCTTTTTCGGTCCGCCTTCGTCCACCCACTCAAACCAGTTGTTGATCGCGATAATCGCCCGGTGTGGCCAGATCGCCCGGAAGAACGGACCGTGGGCGACCTTTTCGACCCTGGCATTAATCGGCGCGGCACGATCCTTGGCCCAATGCGGCCGCCATCCCCAGCGCACCATGTCGGCGTGCAAGTAGTCGCCTTCCTGGTGGAAGAGGGCGAGTTGCGTACTCGGCGAAGCGTTGTAGCGTTGAAACGGCAATTCGCCGGTGTTGTTCACCAATGGGTTGGGCATGCTCAACGCCGCGACGAAATCGTGTATGCCATCGTATTGCGAGAGTCGTCCACACATAGGTCGGATCCTGGAATGGGCAATCAGCTTTTCGCAATTTGGGTGAACGGATCCACGCCGGTCAGCTCGCGCAGCTTTGCATGGAGCTCGCTGATCACCTTGGTGTTGGCCATTAGCTCCCAATTGGTCTTGGTCTCGATATCCGTGACCCTTCTATTGGCATCTGACGCAGAGATGAGCGCCCGGTTCAGTTCGGCCCGCAGTCGATCACGCTCCTCGGATACCTCCGCATGCATTTGCACCAGGTTGAAGATGTCTCTGCGGGACTTGCGGAGCTGAAGGGTCAATTCCTGGACTTCATTTTCGTACATGCGCAAAAAGTGACGGCATGTCTCAAGCTCAGTCGGGCAGCCGAGCCAGTCGCTGGTGTCTTCAATTTCGTAGGGATCCACGGTAATGCCTTACCAATACTGTTTGCATATACAGTAATTGAGGCGCGACATTTCCGCGAGAGCGAGGCGACGGGGAGTGTTTTTTGTTTGGCAGAACGCCGGGGATGGCTGGGCCAATTCTTGGGCCAATTTTGCGGGGAGTGTCGGAGCAGGGCGGGGAATCGGAAAGGTTTGGCCCTTGAATCCACGGCCTATCCCCCATCCGTCCCCGCGTTGACGTCATAATTAAATGTCGCGCCTGCTCCTGTCGAGGGTCATTCAGGAGTCATCATCACTGCCAGCGTCATCTTGATGAACTCCTCGTTTCGGTCGATCGCGTCCAAGGCGCCACGGACGTTTTCGGCAACGTCGGCCGCACCTCGCTGCTCGACCCAGTTTGAAAGCTCCATGATGGCCGCTTCCAGGGCAAGCTGGTTCTCGTTGATTTTGAAGAGCAGGGAAGGGAGTAGATCTGAGTTCGGCATGTGCTTTTTCCTCCGTGGATCAAGGAAGCGTAGCACCGCGTTGAAAGGATATTTAACGACTGGCATGACACCGTGGGGAGGGAACTACTGTAGGAATATACAACGCTAAGTTATTGATTCTTATAGAGTGACGTAGCGATTTCGTACCTCCTAAGATTTGCTATATTTTCCTTATATATCAAATGGTTGCGTAGGTTTCGGGGTCACCTTGACATGGTGGGGGTCGTTGGTTCGAGTCCAATCGCGCCTACCAAACAAAATCCGCTCTGCTGGGCGGTCTAGAGGGGTTACCGGAAACGGTAACCCCTTTTTGCTTTTTGCGATTTGCAAAGCACCCACCTCAGAACGCCAGTTCAGCGCGTCCCTCTAAAACATCATACCGCTCAAGCTTCTGCATTGAACTCGTCGGCAGTGCGCCAGTCGGTGATTAAAGAAAAAAACGTTTGGCCGTGAGCAAAAAAACCGGAGAGTTTTCATGGGCGCGAAGAATCTCGAGTCGATGCGAAAGCTGAAAGCAACGTTGACGAGCGAACGTAGAAACAGGGAGTGGCCGGAGACAATTTGTTCTGTATGCGGCGAGCAATTTCGCTATCACTGCAGCTGGGCTCCCGTACCCACCACTTGCAGGCGCTGCCGAGCCGAAGGCAAGAATGCCAGCCTGGAGGAAAAGAAGGCTTCTGCACCTTCGATGCAGTCCAAATGACAATCATTTCAGCTCGATATTGAACTGCGACCATCAAACTTCATCCAATCAGAACGGGCGGCCAGGCGCATGACTTGGTTCATGAGGCAGGAGAGGTGTTGATGGGGAAGCGTGCGATGATGCAATTCTTTGCGGCTTACCTGTTCATTTGCCTTCTGCTTCAATGGGCTGTGGTTCAAGCATCACCGTGGATCGCCACTCATGTACTTCTAAGATGGATCCTGTAACGCTGTGACTCGGGCGTGATCTGATCCAAAGGAGTCACCAATGATCTCCGATCAAACGAACCAGCAGTCGTCCGAAAACAGGACTGTTTGGGATCAATATTTTTGCGCTGCGTTGATTGCCGAAAGTAATCTGACGGCACCTGTCGTCGGCGGTGCGACTCACGAAGACAGGCAGAATCTATTGATCGAAAGGGCCAAGGCCCTCGCCGATAAAATGATGGAAAACAGAAAATAACCAGAGCCCAGCCATTGCGCTGGGCTCTTCGTATCTGGCGTATGGATCGCTATGGCAAACCCGGCAGTTTCTCGCCAGTGCAATCCTTTGATTGATGGGCTACTACTGACAGGCTGATTCAACTCATCCTGAAAGGAGTGTCTCGATGCTGACTCACTGGCTTCTTGCGGCCGTGCATCTTTTAGCGGTTGTGCTGGGATTCTGGGCGGTTCTTGTGCGTGGTACGAATTTTCGACGTTTGGCGGCTGGCACGGGGGAAGTTCGCAGTGTGCTGATCGCAGACAACCTTTGGGGAATTTCCGCGCTCATTCTGTTGGTAACCGGTGGGATGCGAGCGTTTGGCGGATTTGAAAAGGGCACGGACTATTACCTGCAACAGCCGTTGTTTCATCTGAAGATGACCCTGTTTGTACTGATTCTGCTGCTGGAAGTAGCGCCCATGATCACGCTGATCAAATGGCGAGTAGCGCTGGCGCGCGGTACGGCGATCGAGGCTGGGCGGGCGAAGCTGTTTGCGCGCATCAGTCACGTTGAAGGGATGTTGATGCTGCTGATGGTCATGGCAGCCACTGGTATGGCGCGTGGCGTGACGTTTGGGTAACGAGTGTGGGGGGAACGGCGCTGCATTTCGAGAATCTTTAGCCAGCCGTCGTTCCGGGGGTGAACGGGCTGGCTACTGACTGCATCAGGATTCAGGGAGTTTGCGGCTTGTCCGGAGCAGTCAGGCCAGCCTGAATGCGCTGATAGATCTCTTCGCGATGCACCGCAACGTCTTTCGGGGCGTTGATGCCAATCCTGACTTGCTGGCCGCTTACGCCGAGGATGGTGATCGTTATGTCATCACCAATGTTTATGCTTTCACCGACTTTGCGGGTGAGTATCAGCATGG